>JBJFGF010000038.1:0-11852 GCA_051892415.1 Acutalibacteraceae bacterium
TACCACTGCTCTGATTTTATTTTTCATAATGTCCTATTTGATATTGCAATTTAGACAAATAAAATATTTTTAAAAAAATCTGAAAAAATGCTTGACTTTTTAAAATTATCTGTTATAATTGTCAATGTTGTTTGGAGGACGAACAGTTCTTCAAAGTCGGTGTTGATGGCGTTGAGGGTCCACCCGTTCCCATCCCGAACACGGTAGTTAAGCTCAACAGCGCCGAAGATACTTAGTGGGAAGCCGCTTGGGAAAATAGGGCGATGCCGACATCATGCAATCACTCAATCGAGTGGTTGCTTTTTTTTATTGGGTTGTTAAAAATGTGTATAATGCACAAATTTCGCCACTCGGCGTACCCCTGTACGCCGTCGGGTTGCCGCCGACAAAGTTCTCTTTGTCGGCGCTCAGTTTGTCCATTCTACGCATTTTTTCCTAACCCACTAATTGTAAAAAGGTTGTTAAAAATGTGTATAATGCACAAATTTCACCACTCGGCGTACCTCTGTACGCCGTCGGGTTGCCGCCGACAAAGTTCTCTTTGTCGGCGCTCAGTTTGTCCATTCTACGCATTTTTTCCTAACCCACTAATTGTAAAAAGGTTGTTAAAAATGTGTATAATGCACAAATTTCACCACTCGGCGTACCTCTGTACGCCGTCGGGTTGCCGCCGACAAAGTTCTCTTTGTCGGCGCTCAGTTTGTCCATTCTACGCATTTTTTCCTAACCCACTAATTGTAAAAAGGTTGTTAAAAATGTGTATAATGCACAAATTTCACCACTCGGCGTACCCCTGTACGCCGTATAACAAAAAACTGTTCCCCCACCGTATGGGGCAACAGTTTTTTTATTTCACTCAAAATAACACTCAACCCGGTTTATGGGTACACCCATTGAAGAAAATCGTTTTTCGTATTCGGTCATAACATTTCCGTCCATGTATTCGGAATTATGCAAATCAAAGGTGAGTTTTTCCGTCCTCATTCCGAAATTTTTGAATTCCTTAAGAGAGAAATCAAAAAGACCTCTGTTGTCGGTTTTGAAAAATATTCCGCCGCCGTCTCTAAGGATTTTTTTGTATATTTCAAGGAACGTTCTATAAGTCAATCTGCGTTTTTCGTGACGTGATTTCGGCCAGGGGTCAGAGAAATTAAGATAAATTCTGTCAATGCTTTTTTCGGGGAAAATTTCCGCCAACTCCTTTGCGTCAACACAGCAAACCCTAACATTTGAAACACCGGAATTTTTTATCTTTTCCGCCGCGGTCACAAGAACATCGGAAACCTTTTCCACTGCAAGGAAATTAACATCGGACTCCTTTGCGGCAGTACCCACAATAAAGTCGCCCTTTCCGCATCCTATTTCAATTCTTATGGGGTTACTGTTTCCGAAAAGTTCTTCCGAGGTGTTTCCTTCTTTTCTCAAATCCCCGATAACAATATTTCCGCAAGCCTCAAGCCGTTCCGATCCGTGTTTTTTCTTATGTACTCTCATCCCGTATTACACCTTAAACCTTATGTATGTTCTGTCATCAAAGGACTTGTTCCCCTTTGCTATTCCCTTTGTGGAACGGTATTCACCGTCGCAAAGAGGGTTATTTTCCAATTCCGCCTTTAAAAGAATCTCGCTTTCCTCAAGGGTACCCTTTAAATATGGGTAGCCGTCGGATGAAAGAACAACTTCATCCCCCGCCTTAACCTTGTGCACAACAATATGCTCCTGCGGAACGGGAGTACCGTTAAAAACTCCGTAGGAAAACCTGCCGGTGCTGTTTGCAAAAATATGTTGATTTTCCAAAAGGGGCATAATAAATTCCCTGCCCACATCATTTTCCGTCAGTTCCTGCAAGGTTTTGCCCTTACGTTTTGCCATTTCAAGCACAAGAGTGCGAACATCGGAATTTATCCTGTCAATTTCTTTTTCATGTCCGAAAAATTCGCCGTTTATTATGCATTGGCAGTCGCCCACGCTCCATATTTCATTTCTCACACGACTGAAAATAATCGCTCCTGCCGCGGCAATACCCATGGGCTCATCCGCTTCATAAATACTTGCTACTGCCTTTGAAATCTTTTCCGTTGCCTCTTGGGCGGTAGCATTTTTATTTAGATGACTGATTGTTTCGCAAACTGTATCTGCGGCTTTTTTACCACCTGTAACACCGTCAAAAAGCCGTGCATTTTTCTGGGAAACGCCGTCGATTACACCGATAAAATCATCGGTTATTATCAATTTGTCCTCATTCAGTTTGCTATCGGATTTTTTTCCGCAAATAAATTTTTCAATTATTTCCATTTATATCACCGCCAATACTTCTAACATTATACGTACAATACCGCTCTTTGTCAATTCCGCACAGAAATCGGATTCATTAAAATCCGTTACACAGTTCACACCGAAACAACCGACCGTGAAAAGGGGTTGTAAAAAAGTGCGGATCGCATAAAACCCAATATATAAAGGGCTTTTACTGCTTCAGAGCAACTTTAAAGTGTGTCAGAAGTAATAAAAACCCAAAAACAAAAAAATAATGTTTTATGCTATGAACAAACTTCGCCACTCGCCGTATTTTTATACGGCGTCGGGTAACCGCCGACAAAGTAACCTTTGTCGGCGCTCAGTTGGTCCATTCTACGCATTTTTTCCTAACCCCTTAAAATGCGTGGGGCTGTAAAAAAACTCTTGTTTTTTTACAGCCCCTTCTTAACATTTATGCTGATTTTGACAAATCTTAAGGCTTTTGATTATTATTCGTCATCGTCCAAATCCGGTGCGCCGAAATCCGGTTCCGCATTTTCGACAACTTTTTTACCCTCCTTGAAACCATCCTCCACGGTAATTGATTCATCAATCCAATTTTCATCCGTCTCGGTATCTTCTGTAAACACATCCTCATCGGGATCCAGATCACCGTTGAAATCGCTGTTTTTCTTCGCGATTATAATCGCAACCGCCAGAATAACAACCACAACAACACCGATTCCGATGTACAGAGGAAGTCTTGTATTCTTTTCAACGGCGTCGTCGTTTTCGGGAATATCCTCAAAAGCCGCGCTTATTGTCACATCGCCCTTCGGCATAACAAAACTTAAAAAGTCCGTAGGCTCTCCGTTTACAAGCACACTTCCGTGAACAAGACGTTTTCCCTCATCGGGTGTAGCTGTTATAACGACCGGTTCACCGTAACTTGCCTTTTGAGGATTAACCTCCAAGGTTCCGCCCTGAGTATCCTCAATTATTATATTGTAAACGACGGTGTTTTCGTTAGCCACCCACTTAGCATAAATGGTCATTTCCTTATCGGCTTTGCTTGTATAGAAGTTCCATTCGTTCTCAAACTTAGAATCGGAATACCAACCGTCAAACGCATATCCCTCTCGGGTGGGCTCGGCAGGTTCGGGAACAAAGCCGGGCTTATCCATAACTGTTTTCAGACGTTTCTGTCCGTTATTAAGTTCAAGATAAACATAGAATGCACCTTCGGGAAGGGGTTCCTCAGTTGTTTCTTCCTTTGTTGTTTCTGCTGTTGCCGGTCTGTTGTTGGTCTGAGTGTTGTTATTAGCGTTGCCGCCCGTATTGCTATTTTGTTGGGGCTTATTCTCAGCCTTTGTAGTTTGAGGTTTGGTAGTTTTTTGGGTGGTTTCTTCCTCTGTTTGTTCCTCTGTTTCCTCCTGTGTTTCATCGGGAACGGTACTCTCCTGTGTGGGAGGAAGTTCGGGATCAATATTGAATTCGTAAGTCACGCTTTCGGTTTCCGCAAAAACTGTCATGGTACTGCAAAGCAAACAGAATAATGCCACCGTACATACAAAAATTCTAAAAATCTTTTGTGTCATAATTTTCCGCCTTAAAATTCAGTTATAAATATCAGTATGTAGAACTCATATCCTCGTTAACGGCTTCCTTAACTTCCTTAACAAAGGTTGATTTTGCAATTTTCTCCTGAAGTTTCTCATAGAAAAGGTCTTCGTCAACAGGAAGTGTAACCGCTTTGCCCAACCACGAGGAAAGGAATGCTGCATTGGAAATCATAAGTCCGTTGATACCTTCCTGACCTTTAGCGGTAAGGGGCTCGCCTCTGAGAATTGCGCCTGCAAATTTATTCATAACCTCGGAGTGCTGAACATTTCTTCCGTCAAGTTCTGCCTCGTAGGTTTCGTATTCAATACTGCCGAAGCCTTTCTCAGCATTTTTAGTGAATTCGGATACACTTTTGTTAAGTTCGTTTACAATAAGTTTACCGTTCTCGCAAATAAGTTTTGCTCTGTCAAGAGTGATTTCAAGACGGTTTGTGCCCGGATAATCACCGGTTGTTGTAATGAATGTACCTGTTGCACCGTTGGGGTATTCGGCATAAATCATAACATCGTCCTCAACCTCAATATCGTGCCATTTACCCTCGTGGCATACCGCTGTAATTTTTTCGGGCATACCGCAGATCCATTGCCATAGGTCAAGTTGGTGGGGGCATTGGTTAAGAAGAACTCCGCCGCCTTCACCGGACCAAGTTGCACGCCATCCGCCTGAATTGTAATAAGCCTGTGTTCTGTACCAGTCGGTAATAATCCAGGTCACACGTTTGATTTCACCGAACTTACCGCTGTGAACGAGTTCATGTGCTTTTCTGTAAAGGCAGTTTGTTCTCTGGTTGAACATAATACCGAAAACTTTGTCGCTTTTGTCCGCAACCTCATTCATTTCACGTACCTGCTTTGTATAAACACCCGCAGGTTTTTCGCTCATTACGTGAAGCCCCTTTTGGAGTGCCTCAATTACGTATGGGGGATGGAAATAGTGGGGAGTTGCAATGAGAATGGCGTCAACCTCTCCGGAATCCATAAGAGCGGATGCATTATCAAAGGTTTTCACTTCGGGAAGTTGCTCCTTTGCCCACTCAAGACGGTCGGGTTTAATATCGGCAACCGCAGTGATTTCGATTTCTGGCATTTTGCCCTCCAAGGAGTTTCTGATGTGGCTTGAACCCATATTACCGACACCGATAACACCTAATCTGACTTTTTGCATAATAATTCCTCCGTTTATATTATTGAAACCTCATCATAATATATATGAGGTGTTTTATATGGAAAATAAAAATCCAACGAAAAAGGCTTTAAAAACTACTGAAAATTTTGATACTGAAAAAATCAAAAGCGACGTTAACGGCTCCTACACCGGCTGCCCTTTGGACAAAGAAGTACCCGTCCAGGATGTTGACGATTTATGATTTTCTTTTGATTTTTCTGTTTTTTGAACTGCCGTTGGCCGCAATATGACTGCCGGTCATTGCAAAAATCGTAAATGCCGCAAAGAAGCCCTGAACAACTATGAGTTGAATGCAAGTCAATGCCGATATACCCGACACGAATGCCAATGCGCCTACAATGGCAAGTCCCACACCCATAGCGCAGGTTTGGAAAATGTTAAGAATATGCTTTACGGAGCCCAGGGAAAGTGCCGCGTTAATTGCACAAAGATACGACCGGGCTTTTCCGTCATGCATTAAAAGTGCGTCCGCCGCAGATGTAATGCCCTCGCGGTAGTTTTTATAAATATCGCCGGAAACAGCGGAAAGCACCTTGACTCCGCTCTGGGGGAGTGATAATTTACCCGAAATCATTTCGTCGGTAATATTTGCATCGTCCGAACGGACAAGCAGGGATATGCAATTCTTTTCTATGGATTTGAGAAGCCTTGCGTTTTCCCCGTTTATATCGTAGGAAACAATAAAAACTGCCGCCGCCTTACCGTCAATCGCCAGATAGAGAGGATATCTTCCCTCGCACAGATGTCGCTCCACAAGTGCCCCATCGGGAATGGAAACATTGTGATTTCTCAAAAGGTCGCTGTTGCCCACAAGGATTCTTCTGTTAAAAATCCATGCGGAAACTCCCAATTTATCTTCATAGGTAAGGGAATCAACCGGGGGCAAAAGGGAGGTTTCTCCCACTATTACGCGCTTAAAGAGATTTCCCAAGGGCCCTCCCGATTTTATAAGCAGTGATGCGGTGTATAAAATCGCCTCGTCGATTTGAATATCGTAAAAGGGATGAATACCGAAAACATTTCCTCCGTTTTCGTCGAATATGTCGGCGCTGTCCACCGCAACAGCATTTGCCGAGTTACACTCTCTGAAAGCGTCCCAGCCCGCAAGCATACCTCCCTTTGCCAAAAGTTTTTTTGAAGTTTTGGAGATAATAAGAGAATCCACAAGATAGGAAAAATAGGGTGTGCTTATACATACGGCGGCTGTAAAAGCCGTAACTGCGGAGGCGATATCTTTCGTAATAAGCAATGTTATTGCACCCACCAACACGGATGCCCCGAAGCCTATGGGCACAAGACGTCTGTTAACATCATCCGAGGGGTAATACTTTTGCGAAAGTTCAATAAACCTTCTGGGAAAACTTGTTTTTTGGGATGCCAGAACCAACGGGTCATCCAAAAGCAATCCTCTGCCGATTTCAAAAGCCGTCTGTTTCTTTTGGATTTTACCTATTGAATAAAGTTCGTTGCTTGAAATATATTCAAAGTTTTCCGTAATTCTTTTATATTCAAAATACTCCGCAGTCCTGTTAAATGCCAAGGGCAAAACCGCCGCCCCGGAGAAAAGTGCAAGTCCGTTCTCAAAGGGATTTACGGAAGAAAAAAGGAAAACGAAATTTTGAATCAATCCTGCCCCAAGGCAAATAACCGTTCCGGAATTTTTTCCGAATTTAAAACCTTTAAATGAATGAATACCGTCAAGAACCGTATCGAAATTTACCGCAAGAGATATAATAATCACCGCTAATGTAGCCCCGATAACAACTTTCGCAGTTTCGGGAAAGTTTCTTGCAAAAAGGGACAGAGCCACTAATATAACAAAGCAAATATAGGAAACTACGGAGCCTGCAAACGCGGAATTTTTCTTTTTTTTCAGATAATAAGCCACTTTAAACTTATCGTCTTCCGTTCGGTATTCGTCCGTCCCGTATTTTTTGGAGGGTTCCTCTTTCTCATTTTCGGAAATTTCGCTTGTTATGGTAAAGGTACTCGCCTTTTCCTTTCGCTTTTTAATAAGTTCTTCCTCAACCTCACGCTCGTCAACAATGTCCGGCTCTGCGGTGAGAAAGCCCTCAAAGGACAACTGGGAATCCTCCGATTCGTCGGGAAGTTCCGTGTCATGGGCATTCCCGTCCGTAACAGCCAAAGAACGCAAACCGATTGTGCGGGTCTTGGCATCCTTAAGTTTACCGTCTTCGGACTCCGATTTTTCAACGTCCCCGAAAACCATTGTTTTGTCCGTTGCACCCTCATCCGACAACTTATCGTCGGGAACAAGTGTCGGAACGGGAGAAAAATCCGATGTGTTTTCAAAAGAACTTTTTTTCTTTACAAAACCACCCCGTTCATATTTCTGGTCTTCCTCGGGAATCAATTGATGTTCCGCGGTTTTTTCAAGATTCTGAATGGGCTTATTAAAAAATCTGTCCCTGTATTTTTCGCTGACAAACGCACCGTAAACCTGGGGTTCTCCGCTACCCTCGGAACGCTCTATTTTTTCAGAAATAATGTGATGGTCTATTTCTTCATTTCTGACAGGACGCGGATTTATTGCCTCCGCCTTTTTAACGGAGACGTTTTCCGTAAGCGGTTCATCCTCTTTGGGAAGCATACCGCTGTCCTGAAGCAACTCGTCTATTTCTTCAAGGGACCATTTTCTCGGTGTTTTTTGTTCGTCCGTCATCTCACACTAATCCTTTTTACATATCTCTCTGCTTTGAAATTTCGTACATTAAAATACCTGCCGCAACGGAGGCATTAAGGGAGTTAATTTTCCCTTTCATGGGCATGGAAAGTACCGCGTCGCATTTTTCTTTTACAAGCCTGCTCACGCCTTTTCCCTCGGAGCCTATAACAAGTGCCGCGGCACCTTTAAGATTTGCGGAATAGAATGTTTCCCCGTCCATATCGGCACAGTAAACCCACACTCCCCGCTCCTTGAGTTCCTCAAGTGTCTGCGGAATATTTGTTACCCTTGCAACGTGCATAAACTCCACCGCACCGGCACTTGTTTTGGAAACTGCGAAACTTAAAGGAGCGCTCCGTCTTTTCGGAACTATTACTCCGTGGGCGCCCGCCGCCTCTGCGGTTCTTATAATTGCACCTAAATTATGGGGATCCTCAATCTCGTCACAGACGATTATGAAAGGGGGCTCCCCTCTCTCCTCTGCCAGACTGAAAATATCGTCAACTGTGGAATAAGCCTTAACGGCGCCCACGGCGACTATTCCCTGATGATTGCCGTGTCCGCACATAAAATCAAGTTTCTTGCGATCCACTTCTTTGACGGGAATATCCGCTTTCTTGGCATCCGAAAGAATCTTCGGAATTGAGCCGGTACGCTCACCCCTTGCCACAAGAATACTGTCAAGGGGACGTTCCGCCTTAATTGCCTCGCTGACGGAATTTCTGCCGAAAATTATGTCTTTATCGGTCTGACCGTCGTTGTTATTATAATCATTCCTACGGCCGTTAAATCTGTCTTCTTTTCTGTCTTTGTACATATATAATTCCTGTATTTAATCTTTGTTTCAGCCGCACATCACACGGTGGGTATAAGTTTCTCTTTGCCGCCCATATAGGGTCTTAAAACCTCGGGAATGTTTACGCTTCCGTCCGCGTTAAGATTGTTTTCAAGGAATGCAATAAGCATTCTCGGGGGTGCAACAACCGTATTGTTAAGGGTATGCGGGAAGTATTTTTTATCCTTGCTGCCCGCACGGATTTTAAGACGTCTCGCCTGTGCGTCGGAAAGATTTGAACAGGAACCGACCTCAAAATATTTCTGCTGACGGGGACTCCAAGCCTCAACGTCAATGGATTTGACTTTAAGGTCCGCAAGGTCGCCGGAGCAACACTCAAGTGTTCTCACGGGAATGTCAAGGGAACGGAAAAGATCAACTGTGTTTTTCCAAAGTTGTTCAAACCAATAAGAACTGTCCTCGGGCTTGCAAACAACAATCATTTCCTGTTTTTCAAACTGATGAATTCTGTAAACCCCCCGCTCCTCAATACCGTGAGCGCCCTTTTCCTTGCGGAAGCAAGGTGAATAACTTGTAAGTGTTTGCGGAAGTTTTTCTTCGGGAATGATTGTATCAATGAATTTACCTATCATTGAATGTTCGCTTGTACCGATAAGGTACAAATCCTCGCCCTCGATTTTGTACATCATGGCGTCCATTTCCGCAAAACTCATAACACCTGTTACAACATTGCTTCTTATCATAAAGGGAGGAATGTAATAGGTAAATCCTCTGTCAATCATAAAATCCCTTGCGTATGAAATAACCGCGGAATGAAGTCTTGCAATATCACCGCAAAGGTAATAGAAACCGTTACCGGCTACGCGCGCGGCGCTGTCAAGGTCGATACCCTCAAATCGCTCCATAATCTCTCTGTGGTAGGGAATTTCAAAATCGGGAACAAGGGGTTCACCGAAACGCTCGATTTCAACATTCTCGCTGTCATCCTTACCGATGGGTACGGAGGGGTCGATAATGTTGGGAATAACCATCATAATATCGTTGACTTTTTTTGAAAGTTCTTCTTCGGCCTTTTCAAGTTCTGCAAGACGGACAGCGTCCTCGGAAACTTTCTTTTTCATTTCCTCGGCTTCTTCCTTTTTCCCCTGTGCCATAAGAGCGCCTATCATTTTGCTGTTTTTATTTCTTGAAGCACGAAGGTTGTCCGCCTCGCCCTTTACCTTTCTGCTTTGGGCATCAAGAGCGATAACCTCGTCAACAAGTTCTATTTTTTTGTCCTGGAACTTGTTTTTGATATTCTGTTTTACAATATCGGGATTTTCTCTCAAAAATCTAATATCAATCATTTTCTGTCCCTCTCTTATTTCCTGTAATATTTATTCGTTATCAAATATTTTCAAAAGTTTTTTAAGGTCCGCATCATCAAAAAATTCAATTTCCAAAGAGCCTTTTTTGGAGGACTTCGTAATTTTGACTTTTCTGCCGAGAACCTCGGAAAGTGCAAGTTCCGCTTCATCATAATAGGGATTGCGTTTCTTTATCTTTTTTCCTACGGCTTTTTCCTTAACCGCATTTCTTACCAATCTTTCGGTTTCCCTTACCGAAAGATCGTTCTGAACAACAAGTTTTGCAATTTCCTTTTGGATTTTCTCATCTTCAACGGACAAGAGCGCTCTTGCGTGACCCATGGTGAGACTTCCCGAAGAAACCATTTCCCGAACGCTTTTTGACAAATTCAAAAGGCGCAGAGCATTTGCAACTGCGGAACGGGATTTGCCCACAATCTCGGCAATCTTTTCCTGAGTATAACCGAACCTGTCGCTTAACTCCTTGTAGCCGTTTGCTTCTTCAAGGGGGTTGAGGTTTTCTCTCTGCAAATTTTCAACGAGGGCAAGTTCCGCAACCTGTGAATCCGTTAAATCGCGGATTACAACGGGAACTTCCGTAAGACCCGCCATACGTGAGGCACGCCAACGTCTTTCACCCGCAACAAGTTGATAACCGCCGTCGGGCATGGGTCTTACAAGCAGGGGTTGAAGCACACCGTGTTGTGCAATACTGTTTGAAAGTTCCGTGAGGGCTTCCTCGTCGAACTGTTTTCGGGGTTGGTCGCGGTTGGGCTCTATGTCAATCAATTTCACCTTAACCGTACTGACACCCGAAGAAATATCTTCAACGGAATTATCGGCAAAAATAGCGTCGAAGCCTCTGCCGAGTCCGGATTTTTTTACTGCCATGTCTATCTCCTTAAATTTGCATTCTTAAAAATTCTTCTGCTAAAAGCATATAACTTTCGCTTCCTCTTGAACCCCTGTCATAGTAGATAACCGGCTCGCCGAAAGAGGGAGCCTCCGAAAGCCTCACGTTACGGGGAATAACTGTTGCGTAAACCTTTTTGGGAAAGAAGTTTTTGACCTCTGCAACAACCTGTTGGGTAAGATTCAGTCTTCCGTCATACATTGTAAGGAGAACTCCTTCAAGTTCAATGAGGGGATTATAAAGTCTTTTAATTGTCCTGACCGTTGCCATTAACTGTGAAAGACCTTCAAGAGCATAATACTCGCATTGAATGGGCACAAGAAAACTGTCGGACGCGGTAAGAGCATTAAGGGTTATAAGTCCCAATGACGGAGGGCAATCAAAGAAAATGAAATCATAGTTATTCTGAACGGGCGCCAGAGCATTTTTCAGAACCGACTCCCGCTTTTCAACAGTCGCAAGTTCAAGTTCCGCACCGGCAAGATTTATATTGGACGGAATAATGTCAACACCTTGAAATTTTGTGGGAATAACCGCCGCTGCCGCGGTGGATGAGCCTATTAAAATTTCATAAGATGTTGCGGTAAGATTTTTACGCAGAATACCGTAACCGCTTGTGGTATTGCCCTGTGGGTCAATATCCACAAGTAAAATTCTTTTACCCAAAGCCCCCAAAGCCGCCGCAAGATTAACCGCACTTGTGGTCTTGCCCACACCGCCTTTTTGATTAACAATGGAAATGATTTTCGCCATTTAAACTGTCCTTCCGTATTATACGGCACTTAATAGCACCCAATTCACCTAATTATACATATTGAAGTATAACACATCGCCAAAGAAAATGGAATAGGGAAAAACTAAAAAAACAAGGAAATCAAAAATAATTTTCGCACCTGCTGAAATTAGTAATGCCAACTAAAAAATTTTCTGTATTCCCCTTGACGAACAAAAAGTAAAATGATATACTTTGCAGGTAATATCTGTGAAACACACGGGGCATTAGCTCAGCCGGGAGAGCGCTACACTGGCAGTGTAGAGGTCAGCGGTTCGATCCCGCTATGCTCC
>JBJFGF010000039.1:0-2674 GCA_051892415.1 Acutalibacteraceae bacterium
AATGCAAACCGCCCAAAAGATGAATAACAGTTGCAAACAAAACGTCCTTCCCTGCACCTTTTTTCCCGAAGACAATTACGTTCGAATTTAGAAACGTGTTTATGAGCCAGAACGCTTGCTCCGAAAAGTATTTATTGTTAAAATTTATCTGCTGACGGTAGTTCATTTTCGTGATATGACGTACTTCCAGAAGGCTTTTGCAGCGGCGTTGAAATCGACCTTGTATATCGCGCCGTAAACCGCGCTGGCACATAAAAACATGCAAGCCGCGGACACCGCAAACGCGACGATCAGACACAGCGCGCCCATTCCGATTTTTGCCCAGACGTTATTAAACTGTTTGACGATAAGTTTTTCAAGAAGAATAAACAGCAGTATTGTAAAGATCACCGTCAAGACGATCGCGACGATAAAAATTATTAATTGTTTCAATGCGTCGGGAGACATCAATGGTTTTTCGGCAATAGAGGGATCGTCAATTGGATTGATAATATCGATCGGACTGGCAATCGTCGGAATTGCTGCGATTGTTTCGTCTTTTTGAAAGTTAACTTGTATAATCGTAAAATCAAGAAAGATTGTTTGTCTGGATATGTAGGTATCACCGGTGGAAGTGCTAACTTTTCTAACGGTTTTAGGAACGGGCACCCAAACGTTTTCTAACCACGTTCTGCCACGCGTCACTTCCTTTGATTCATAATCTGTTACTGCAAAACGAAACAATACCACGACTTCTTCGTTAGTTTTTGCTTTTTGACGGAAGGTTTTTAAGTCTGCGACATCGTCTTTTGATACCAGCAATTCGTCTGATATTTCTTCGTTGGATTTATTAAAGACATAGTTGTAACTGTCGTCTAATATAACCATGGGATTGACGGTTTTTTCGCCGTCAGAAGTTTTTGTGACGATTGCGTGATATCCATAGTCAAATAATTTCTGATACCACTTGTGATTGCTGTCATAAGACTTGCATTCAAACGTATCGTCAAAATAAATCGGTCTTTTGTTATAACCGACATTCCAGCCGTCAGCGGCGCGATTTGCGTCAATATAATTTTCGAATAAGTCTTTCGAAATTTTGCGCCCATTGCAATCGATATAGCCGTGTCCCAGATTATTAGAATAAGAGTAGATCCAGTCTGATAATTCCTTTGAACCGACTTTCCCGGCAACGGGTTTTGAAAACAGGAATCGGAAAATTGTGTCAACGTCAACCGCTGGCGAATAAAAAGCATACGGGATCATACTTTCTTTTGTGCCGGATTTTGCAAATTTCATAGCAAAAGACCAATCCGGATAGTAATCGACGCCGTTTGTTGCCGTATTTGCTACCGTATGCAAGTTTTTGTTTGCAAGGAAATATTCCGGATAATCGCTCATATTGGAATAATCGTTTTTTGTGTATGGCAAAAAATTATTCTTAAAATCGTTATCAGACGTTACCATTGCATATTTTGTTTTATACTCCCAAAATTCCGGGGTTATGCTGTAAATCCTGTCGAATTCTTGTAAATACTTTTTCGGAATCGAAAAATAAACAGTGTTGATTTGATTATAATGGTCAGCGCCAGCGTCCGAAACGCCGGTGCGATAATATGTGTGTTTCAAGTCAAAATTGATACTTTCAACTTTGCCGGGAAGCGTGCATGTTAAGTTGCCGTCTGCGTTCGGATTCTCGCCAAATCCTTTCATATATCCGCTAAACACAAAATGCTTTTGTACTGCAATTGCGGTTGCATTCACTTTCCCTTTTTCGTGCATATCAATGTGTGTAACGTCGTAACGTCGCGCGTCGCGGTTAGTCAGACGTTTGACGATTTCCGCGCTTTCAGCGATTTTGTATTTCAAGAAAAGTCCGTCTGCGCTGGCAGAAACAAGTTGCAGACGGTATTTTGCATATTCAGATGCGTTGCCGCTTTTATCGTACGCACTTGCAAGTTGAATTTTATTTTGCCCGGAAGTCGCGACGACGTCTTTTTTCGGATTGTACACATACACAAAAAGCGCGAATTTATCGCGCGCCGGTGCGTCAAACGCATATCCGTATTCGATAAACGAAAGCATACGCGTTTCGCCGTTTGCGTCTGCCGGGTAGTCTGCGACGTCGAATTTCTTTCCGTCGATCGTCATTTGCATAAGATCTGCGTAAACGTCCGAATCAACAGTCACAGCAAACGCCGCGCCGTTCGTTCCGATAAACAGCATAAGGACGGAAAGCAATATTATTAACAGGCTTACGCCCGTGATTTTTCTAAAATTAAGTGCTTTCATATTTTTTTTAAGGACCGTATCCGGGGCGATATTGCTACCGCCCGGGACGGCCTAAGGAGAAAATTATGAGTCAACCCAATAATGGGATTTGACCGTTAGAAAATAATACTTCCCTGAGACAAAGCCACCGAACTTACCGACTTAGTCAGGTTACTTTTGTCGATGCTCACGGTATATGCCGTTTCGATTTCGCTATAACTGTCAGAAGCTTTAACATAAAGCGTGAAAGCGTGTCCGGATAAATTATTAAGAGCAGCAGAAATACTATTCCAGGACGAAGTCAGCTCATAATAAGCCGAATTTTTAAAAGTTTTAAAACTATATAGGTCAACGTTAAATAACGCTTCGAGAATTGTATATTCGGTAGGCGCCGAGATTTCAACAGAACCGCTTGCAGTTCCGG
>JBJFGF010000040.1:0-10653 GCA_051892415.1 Acutalibacteraceae bacterium
CATAATAAATATATTGTATATTTATTTTAGATACATTATGTGTTACAATGTTACAAATAGATATACGGTATATCTGTAAAATTTTGGAGTGAAGATTATGATATCAAGTACCTGTTGTTTTTTCGGTCATAGAACGATTGATGAAACCGAGGAACTGAAAGCAAAACTTATTTATATTATTGAGAAACTGATTGTGGACGAAAATGTTGATACTTTCCTTTTTGGAAGCAAGAGCCGATTTAATAGTCTGTGCCTTGAACTCGTCACCGAAATTAAAAAAAATATCCGCACATAAGACGAATCTATGTACGGGCAGAATATCCGTATATAAACGAGCAATATACAAACTACTTGTTGGAATCTTATGAGGACACATACTATCCTGAACATATTATCGGCTCAGGTCAGGCTACTTATGTGAAGCGTAATTATGAAATGATAGATAAAAGCCACTTTTGTATCGTCTATTACGATAAAGCGAATATCCCCACCAATCGCAAAAGCGGCACAAAAATCGCTCTTGACTATGCTATTAAAAAGCAAAAGCAAATTATTGCATTACCACAGAAAATAATAAATGTGTAGAAATACGCAAAATTATTCGATGTAATATTGACTTGCACATAGGGATATGATATAACAATAGTATAAAAATGCGTAAATACGCAAAATTATTCCATGAGGTATGTACTATGATTGAAAGAAAAAAGTATCTCGAAAAATTAATCAGCAAAAAGGAGAACGGCTTGGTTAAGGTTATTACCGGTATCAGAAGATGCGGTAAATCTTATTTGCTGTTCAATATATATAAGGACTATTTAAAGTCAATCGGCGTAGAGGACGGTTGTATTATCTGCCTTGCTCTTGATGATGACGAAAATATAAGGTACCGTAATCCCCTTGAACTCGGCAAGTATATACGCAGTCTGACTGCTGACGAAAGCAAGACCTATTATGTCTTCCTTGACGAGATTCAAAAGGTCGTTACCATTCAGAATCCGTATATTGACGGTGTTGAGGATAAAATCGGTTTTGTGGATGTTGTGCTCGGTCTTATGAAACACGACAATATTGACTTGTATGTAACCGGAAGCAACTCGAAAATGCTGTCCTCCGATATTCTCACCGAGTTCCGAGGTCGCGGCGATGAAATCAGAGTGAGTCCCCTTTCCTTTGCAGAGTTTTATAATGCGTTTGAGGGCGAAAAACGCAATGCTTGGCAGGAGTATTATACCTATGGCGGTCTTCCTCTTGTAATGAAAAAAAAGAGTCACGAAGAAAAAGCGAAATATCTGCAAACCCTGTTCGATGCAATCTATATCAGCGACATTATGGAAAGAAACAAACTTGTGCACGAAAAATCGGTGCTTGATGATATTCTCAACATAGTTTCTTCGTCCGTTGGCTCTCTTACTAACGCAAATAAGATTACCAACACTTTCAAAAGCACAAAGCAGATGAATATCGGAGCACCTACCGTTAACAGATATCTCGACTATTTTATTGATGCATTCCTGCTCTACAAAGCCGAGCGCTATGATGTTAAGGGAAGAAAATATATCGGCTCGCCGCTTAAATATTATTTCAGCGACGTGGGACTTCGTAATGCCCGACTGAATTTCCGTCAGCAGGAAGAAAATCACATTATGGAAAACATTATTTATAATGAGCTTTGCGGTCGTGATTTCAGTGTGGATGTGGGCGTGGTTGAGTATTGCTATAAGGATGCGGAAAAGAAAAGCAAACGCGCTCAACTTGAAATTGACTTTGTTGCGAATAAGGGTAGCAAAAAGTATTATATCCAGTCGGCTTTGACCGTTGCAGACGAAGAAAAACGGGAACAGGAAGTCCGCTCCTTGAAGCGTGTGGGCGACTCCTTTAAAAAGATTGTTATTGTCAAGGATAACATTATCCCTTGGCACGACGATGACGGCATTTTCTACATCGGCATTGAACAGTTTTTGCTTGATGAAAATGCGATGGATATGTGATTAAGAATAAAATAACGATTGAAACATCGGTCTTATTATGTTGCACCGTTTATTGTGATATTTTTAGAAATGAGTTTGTAGATTTCCGATAAAGTAATGAAAACCTCGTACTCTTCGATTCGGGCGGCGATATATGACGGAATATTACTTGTTTATAATCAATATGCAAGTTACAACGCCTACAACCTTGGCGATTACCACGGCGTTTCCCTACCCGAAAAGGAATGGCAAAACGGAGCAACAATCACAACTGTTCACAAAGACGGCTCCATAGATTTGAGACAAAGTTTTAACAATAAATACCTGTAATACCCACAATGAAACCGATTGATTAAATCACTTATTAGAAACCCAGTATTTATACGGGTTTTGGGGCTTTGATGTCCTTAGGAAATTCATGTTTACATCAATGTTTACATCAATCAATGCAGAATAATATGCAGGGGTAAGGAATTAAATTATTGCTGTAAGAGTGGGTAGTCCCAGTAAATGATTGCCCATTTAGCGTATAAATTTTCTAAAAACAACACAATTGGCTTTTGGTGTTGTTCGGTTCAGCTTTTCCCTCCGATATAATAAAGACATCAAATTAAGGAGGCTATTAGTTATGAACACAGACAAAATTTATGCAGAACAGCTCGCAAACGAATACGCGCCCAAGGATACCTCAAAGGTTGTTGCTCTCAGAAAACTGGACACAAGAGCAAAACTTCCCGCAACGATTTTTACATATACCTTTGGAATTGTAACCTCGCTTATAGCGGGTGTTGGAATGTGTCTTTCAATGAAAGTCATCGGAAGCGGAACAACTGTAATGTTTGTTCTTGGCATTATTATAGGAATTATCGGATTGTTTGGTATGGGCATTAACTACGCGCTTTATAAAAAGCTATTAGTAAAGGGTAAACAAAAGTACGCTTTTGAGATTATACAGCTTGCAAAAGAAATCAGCGAGAAATAATTATGAAGCGGGCAAAGTTGATTCTGAGAAAACTGTTATACCCACCGAAAGGAATATTGTATTTGCTCCATTTGGTAGTGTTTGCTATACTCATTTTCATCTTTGCAACCGAAAAACAAGAGAGCGAGCTGGCATATCCGGTCTATTGTATGTCGGCTTACGCTCTTGTTATTTTATTAGTCGCATTATCACAACGAAGTAAGCGGATAAAGAATTTTATATTAGAAAGCAAACCGGTTAAAAAAGTATACTCATCTGTTGTTGTGAAACGATTTTTGACTGATATGTCGTTTAGGGGCAGTTTCAGCATTTATCATGGAATGATACTTAATATCTGTATGCTATGTTCCGAACTGTTACGGGAATAATGTATTCATCTGCTTGGTTTATCTCATTGGCAGTTTATCATTTTTTGCTCGGCGGGATGAGGACCGATATTATTTTCTCTTTTAAGCATAAAGGCAAAAAGAACGAAATATACGAATACGGCTGTTATCGAAAAAACGCGTGGCTTTCGTTTATGTTGAATGTCCCGATGGTTGGTATGATATGGCTAATGATTAGAACAAATTCAGGTTTTACACATCCGGGATATGTCATGTATTTATCGGCACTGTACACATTTTATACAATGGGAATGTCTGTTCGTAATCTCGTGAAATATAAAAAGCCGAGAAGCACAATATTGTCGGCTGCAAAGGTGCTAAACTTTGTTTCAGCGATGATGTCTGTTCTTGGATTGCAGACTGCAATAATTTCCGTTTTTTCCACAAACGGAGAAGCATATTGAAAACTTATGAATACTATAACCGGCTGCTTTGTGTACGGCGCAGTTGTAGTCATTGCAGTGTATATGATAATAAAAGCTTTAATTAAAAGAAAGAAGGTGTTTACAGGTGAATAAATCAGAAAGCAAGTATTTTAACACGGCTTCCAAGTTGGACGAAGCTTTTTTGGATTTACTATCGAAAAAAGATTTTTCCTATATAACCGTTAAGGAGATTTGCGATAAGGCAGGTGTTAATCGTTCAACTTTCTATCTACACTATGAAACCATTGCCGACCTGCTTTCAGAAAGCGTTGAATATATGAACGGAAAGTTCTTAGATTATATAAATCTTGATTCACATGAAATCGTAAAGCGACTGAAAGATTGTCCGATTGATGAACTGTATCTGATAACACCTGAATATCTGAACCCGTACTTGAATTATATAAAAGAAAACAAACGACTGTTTCAGACTGCTACGGAAAATGCGGGGACGTTGCGACTGAATGAAACCTATAATAGAATGTTTGACGCCGTTTTTACTCCGATATTGGAAAGATTTCAGGTGCCAACACAAGACAGGCAGTATATTATGGCTTTCTATATTCGCGGACTTATTTCAATAATAACGGAATGGATAAAACAAGGCTGCACCGATTCGGTAGAACACATCATTCTGATTATCAGTCAGTGTGTAATGCGGCATCAAGGTTAGGAGAAAAGATGAAATCAGGAATTTATCTCGGAAAAGAGAGCATAGAAATAAGAGAAGTGTCTATTCCCGAAGTGGGTGACAACGATGTTTTAATACGAAATATTTATTCCGGAATTTGCGGAACAGATGTCGCTGTATTCACTTGCGGTCCGAATACCGGGCACAAAGTAAATATCGGCGGCGAGTTCGGTCACGAAACTGTTTCTCATATTGTGAAGATTGGAAAGAATATAAAGGATTTTTCTGTGGGAGAACGTGTTTATCCATATCCTCTGTTTGCAAAGGGAGACACAAAAAGAGCCGGCACTATCGGCGGATTTTCTGAATATATTTTAGTGCCCAACCCAAAGCGAAATCATTCGCTATATTCAGTAGATGAAAAAATACCCGATAAACTTGCCGGACTAATCGAGCCGTTTACAGTTGGCTGTCGAGCAGCAAGACGAGGAATGATTCCTTGCGGTCAGAACAAATACATTGAGGGACAAAACGCAGTTGTGTTTGGTTGCGGTACTATAGGTATAGCCGCTGCAGTTGCTTTTAAGTACTTCGGAATGAAAAAGGTTATGGTTTGCGATTTGTCAGATTACAGATTGAGATTAGTTCGGCAACTTGGCTTTAAAACCTGTAATATTTCCACAGAGATTTTTCAGGAAAAAGCGCAGGATTATTTCGGAAAATCAAATTCAATAAAGAGTGAGGTTGCTGACATAGATTGTTGGCTTGATGCTGCCGGCAAGGAAACAGTTTTAGATGAGTTTCTCTCTAACGGAAAAATTGACAGCAGATTTGTTTCGGTGGCTGTAAATAATGTTCTCCGTAATCTTGACCTGCTGGGACTCACTTATTCACAACAGAGCATAATAGGCTCTGGGGGATATATGCCGGATGATGTCTATGATGTACAGAAAATTATGGCGAGCGGTAAATGGAATCTGGAAAGCATCATTACGCACGAGTTTAATTTGGAGCAGTTGGAAGCAGCTATTCGCACAGCGGCAGACACTCAGCATTCCGGAAGTGTAGTTATTAAAATGTGACTGTAAATTGCGGGGCTTAACTCATATTTCTTAAAGCGAATAAGTTATCGTAAATGGATTGTTTTTGTGGACAATTCATCCTTACATCATTTACATGAATTTTTACACAAAGCCCTCACGAAACTAATCGAAAATATAGTAAAGCACGATTTTGAAAAAATCTGATTTGCGACTTTTTTTAAACTATATTGAGTTACAGCAAAAATTGAGACGAGGGCAGATTACGTCCCGACAATGAAACCCCACGACAAGTAAAAGTCGAAAAAAGCCTGTATTTATACGGTTTTCGGGACTTCATTAACCGGACAAGTTTACCTCTTTATATCAAATTCACAAATCGTTCATTAAAAAAGAAAATTGTTCACATCTTTTTCATACGCAATTAAATAATGTACTGTATAGTGTAATCAACAGGACGGGAACAAACAATCCCAACTGTTGATTACACGTTTTCATTCCTATCTCCTTATTTCCATATTTACCCCTAAGAAAAACTCCCCCGATTCACTCGAGGGAGTTTTTCGTTACTCTTTTTCAATTTACAACTTCATACATATCGGATGCTTCATCTTTTTTTGCATATTCGTTAACGGAAAGAACCTTATATTTTGTAAGATTGCTTCCCATCTGAATTGCAATAACGTCTCCGACTTTAACGTCATAAGACGCTCTCGCTGTTTTCCCGTTAACCTCAACGTGTTTTGCATCGCAAACCTCGTTGGCAACGGTACGGCGTTTTATGATTCTTGATACTTTTAAATATTTATCTAATCGCATAGAAACTCCTTTCACTTATCTTGAACCGCTCCAGAACAAATGCTCCTTAACCAAAACGGCTCTCAAAGGTGCGGCCTCAACCCCCGATATTTTCAGGGGTTGTGCCATAAGGAAATATCTTCCCGCCGAAACTTCGGACAGGTCAAGACCTTCGATTATGGGAACATTTTCGGAAAGAAGTGCGCGGTGAACGGACTCATTTGAACCGCTGATGCCTATTGTCTGGGAATCCGTTCCCACAAGTTTTATTCCCGAATCCGCAATATAATATGCGCTGCTGTCCATTAAATGAGAAAGTCCGTTTCCCTTAATAAGCAATCTTTCGCAATCCCGCCAGGGAAAATGCTCCTCTGCAAAAGCACCGGTTATGGGTCCGGGAGGGGTTTCCACCACAAGACATTCACCGATGAATAAATCCAAAGGCAATGTTTCCATAGCGCCTGCGCCGTCGATAAAATGCAAGGGTGCGTCAACATGTGTGGCAGTATGCAGACATGTGTAAACTGCGTTAAGATTGCAGTTTTCCCCCGCTCTGATATTTTTTATACTGTCAATATAGCCTTCCGGGTCACCGGGGTAAACGGGAGTTTTCAACAAGTCCCTCGAAATATCAATTATTTCCATATTGCACCTTTTATTTTAAAAGATTGTTTATATCAACCTGGGTAAGAGCGGAAAAATCCGCGTTTTCAAAGGCGGCAACCGCCTGATTCATATATGCTCTTTCAAAAGCATCGCCGAATTCCGTAAGTGAAACCTCGGTTTCGCTTCCGTCAGCCATACATTTCAGTTTTGCCGTATTTGACTGAAGTTCGTTATCACCGATAACAACGGTGAATTCCGAACCTATTTTATTGGCATATTTCATCTGTGCTTTAATTGAACGTCCCACGGTGTCAATATTAACGCTGTAACCCTGAGCGCGTAAATCAGCGGAAATTTCAACTGCTTTGAGAACTGCATTTTCCCCTGCGGAAACAACGGAAAGGTTGCATTTGGGCGCTTCGGGGAAAGCAACGCCGCTTTCCTCCATTGCCATGAGAAGTCTTTCAAGACCTATGGCAAGACCGCAGGCAGGGAGGGAATTGCCGCCCAATTCCTCTACAAGACCGTCATATCTGCCGCCGCCGCAAAGGACAAGCCCCTTTGTTTTTTCGTGTTGCGAAACAAACTCAAAAACAGTTCTTGTGTAGTAATCAAGACCGCGGACAATCTGAGGATTTATTGTATAGGCAATGCCCATAGCGTCCAGATATTTCTGCAATTTTTCAAAATGGCCGCGGCAGTCATCGCAAATATAGTCAAGAACTACGGGAGCGCCCTCTGCAATTTTTGAACAAACAGGGCTCTTGCAGTCAAGAATTCTCATGGGATTTCTGTCAAGACGTGAAAGACAGGTTTCGCAAAGTTCATCCTTATGTTTTTCAAAATATTCCTTTAGGGCTGACTGGTATTTCTTCCTGCATTCGGGACAACCGATGGAATTGATTTCAAGTGTATATTCCTCAAGTCCCAGATATGCAAAATAACTGTTGGCGAGAGCGATAACCTCAGCGTCTGCAAGGGGTGACGCGGCGCCGAAGCACTCTATACCGAACTGATGGAATTCACGAAGCCTACCCGCCTGGGGTTTTTCATAGCGGTAACAGGAAGTCAGATAGCACACCTTCTGAGGAAGGGGCTCATTGAAAAGCCCGTGTTCAAGAAATGCGCGTACCGCACCCGCCGTACCCTCGGGACGCAGGGTGATTGAACGCTCACCCTTATCGTTAAAAGTGTACATTTCCTTTTGCACAACGTCCGTGGTTTCACCTACCGAGCGGTCAAAAAGTTCCGTATATTCAAAAACGGGCGTTCTCATTTCGTGAAATCCGTATGCTTTTGCGGTTTCGAGAGCCGCGTTCTCAATATACTGGGATTTGTAACTTTCGGACGGTAACGTGTCCTTTGTGCCTTTAATTGCTTGAATGTTTGCAGCCATTTTATATCTCCTGAAATTAAAATTACTAAATAAAAAATCGGGTAATCAAGACCAAACTCAATTACCCGATATTTATACAACAAAACGCGAACAAAATCAAGTCCGTTCAAGAAAAAACAGACCGAAACTCCTCAATTTTTGGGATTTACAATGTCACGCCAGTCAAGGTCGCCGTTTTCAAGACTGTGTATAAGAGCCTCCGCAGTTGCAATATTTGTTGCAACGGGGATGTTATGAACATCGCAAAGTCTTAAAAGGTTAGCTTCGTTGGGCTCACCCGGCTTCGGGTTAAGCGGATCGCGGAACAAAAGCAAAAGATCAATTTCGTCGCAAGCGATTCTTGAACCGATTTGCTGAGCACCGCCCTGGGAGCCGCTGAGATATTTTTCTATGTCAAGTCCTGTGGCTTCAGCAACAAGCCGTCCTGTCGTGCCCGTGGCACAAATGCTGTGCTTGCTTAATATACCGCAGTAAGCTATACAAAACTGTGTCATAAGTTCTTTTTTGGAGTCGTGTGCTATCAAAGCAATATTCATTTAACCTCACTCCTTTTAATAAATACCAAAATTCCCTAATATTTTAACAGAAAAAGACAATTATTTCAACTGTTTGAAAGACATTTTATGTAAAAGAATTTTTATGAATTGAGTTTTGCAAAATTTTCTTTATTGGATTTATAGAGGTTCTTGTAAACCTCATAGTATTTGTCATAAATCTTTTTATTCACCGCATTGGGCTCAAAACTCTTGCTTACGGGAATAAGATTTTTTGCTTCTTCAATGGATTTACACTGACCCAAGCCTACGGCAATAAGCACAGCCGCACCCATTGCGCCCACATTCTGGGGTGTGTCAACAGTTTCAACAACCTTGCCCAAGCAATCTGCAAGAATCTGGCAGGTCAGGTCGGAAAGAGCGCCGCCGCCTACAAAACGTACTTTTTCGGAAGATTTAACCTTCTTTTCCTCTGTTTCAAGGAACCAGCGAAGGTGGTAGCAAACACCCTCGAGGACGGATCTTATCATTTCGCTCTTGCCTGTTTCAAGGCTGATGTTAAAGAACATACCGCGGGCATTGGGATCTTCAAAAGGACAACGGTTACCATGGAGCCAGGGAGTGAAAATCACACCGCCGGATCCTGCGGGAACATCCTTGACCGAGTCGGTCATATAATCGTAAAGGCTTGTATATTTGCCCTCATAACCGTCAGTAATATTTTTCTTTTCAAGATAAATTCCGATTTCATCAAGTGCAAGGTGATCCTTAACCCATTCAAGACATTTGCCCGCTGTTTCAAGTTCACCGAAGTAGTTGTATCTGCCTTCTTCCGCACCGACAACTGCCGCAATCATTGCGGAAGCGTCAACAATGCTCTTGTCAACAACCGTTGAAACCCAACCGGAAGTACCGCTGTAAATATGGGTGTCACCGAGAGCCACAGAGCCTGCGCCCACACCGATAAGGGAAGCGTCTCCGCCGCCGCCGAATACCGCTGTACCGGGCTCAAGTCCTAATTCCTTTGCAGGCTGCTCCAGAAGTTCCCCCACTTTTTCCGCGGATTTTTTGATTTCGGGAAGATGATCAAAATTAACCCCCAGCATTTTACACATTGATTTGCTGAATTCGTGCTTTTTGATATCGTAAAGAAGTGTTGCAAAGGCGGAGTCATGTGTCATACAGAACTCGCCTGTCATTCTTGTAATAAAGTATTCCTTAACATCAAGCCATTTATGTACTCTCTTAAAGTTTTCGGGTTCATTCTTTTCAACCCATTTATATTTCCATACAGGATCTTTTACGGATGCGGCAACCGCACCGGTAATCATAAGTGATTTGAGAAGTTTCGGAATAAAAGCCCCTGCTATCTGAGGACCGTAGGCAATACCTTCTTTAAGTTCTTTCCTGGCTCTCTGGTCCATATAACTCATTGCGCGTCGAACAGGTTTTCCGTCCTTATCAACAAGAACAATGCCCTGCATCTGAGAGCAGAAAGAAATACCGCAAATGTCTTTTGTATCAACATCACATTTGCTGAGAACTTTTTTAGTGGTTGAGCACATTGCGTCCCACCATTCCTGCGGATCCTGTTCGGCGCCGCCATCCGGGAAAACATAAAGATTGTAACCTTCCGATGCGGCAGACACCAATTTAATTGTATCTCCCAATTCAAATATACAGGTTTTTACACCCGTTGTTCCTATATCGTATGTAATAGCATATTTTCCCATATTATAACCCCCACAAATTTAATACAAAATGCGTTAGTGTAATTATGCACTTTTTTTTGTAAATAATCAACACTATCAACCTAAAAAAATTGCACAAAAATTACATTTCCCCCTTGTTTTTTTCAACAAATAAAATATTGGTTCATTGTAAAATGAAATAGGACATATAGAAAGAGTCATAGCAGACGTGGT
>JBJFGF010000041.1:0-2615 GCA_051892415.1 Acutalibacteraceae bacterium
TGTCGGCATAGTCAAGCGTTGCTTTCAAATTCTTGTAAATAGGCCAAAAGCCTGTTACAGCCACGTCGCATCACTCCTTTCCCGGTAACAAAAATACCGCCGTAATTTCTTTTAGTACATCACCGATTTCCTTGTCCAACTCCGGTGAACTCGCTTTGTCGGCAAGCTCACCGAGCTTTTCAAGGCAAAGAAAAAGAGCGTCGGGCGGAATACCTCTCGGCTCGTACCCTAACGCTCTTTGCTTTACATATTCTGTTGTGGAAAGCCCACACTTTTGGGCTTTTGACTGTATTTTTTCTTTTTCTTTTGCCGTGACACGCACAGCGATTCGTATATCTTTCATATACAACATTCCTTCTTCTATTCATTTTTTCGGGGGATTGGGGGCGGTAAGCCCTCAAAGAACAAAGCCGCAAGAAAATCTGCGGCTTTTGATTGGGACTTTGGCACACAAAGTCCCTGCTTGTTACGGTGTAAGACACACGCCTATGGGCGTATGCCTTCCGTTCTCCGTGACTTGCACCGTGAGGGAGCGAACCTTGTTCGTGCAAATCATTCGGTTGGTTCCGCTTTCCTGCGGTATTATCATCACTTTTTATGTGAGTGCTGTCAGTATCGCAGAATAGTGGAACCAATGAGTACGGTGGGGACACTTCTTTTCAGTAATGCCGTCACAGCACCGTCAAAAGCAGGGATAGGTGTACCCTTAGAAGCTGTCAAGAAAATCGAGTACTGCTTCTTCGCTTTCGGCTTTATTTTCATTTTCGGCGGGTGTTTGTGCAGAGGGTGTCTGTACAAACTGTAATAAACCGCCAAGAGGATTGGTACTTGCCAACCCTTCTTTAATGGTTGTAATCACTCTTTCAAGGAAAGCATCTTCGGCTGTTTTAGCTTCGGACAGTTCCTTATATCCGCAGATAGCAGAAATGACCGCCTTGCTGTATGAAACCTCTGCGTTTTGCAGATACTCATAAGCCTTGCGGTCATTTTCTTTACTCAGATTAAAGCGGATCTTTACATTCTTAACGCTCATACCGCACCGCCATTCCTATTGAGGGTAACAAGAGCCATATACTCATAGCCTTTTGCGGTAGCACAAATATCCTCATTGATAACAACCCGGTTACGGTCATAATCAGCAAAGTTGCGAATCAGACACCCACCGCCGCCGACCACATAGAGCTTCATCAGTTTGGGAT
The DNA here is from genome assembly GCA_051892415.1 of Acutalibacteraceae bacterium. Taxonomy (GTDB): domain Bacteria; phylum Bacillota; class Clostridia; order Oscillospirales; family Acutalibacteraceae; genus DTU089. Next base: position 1,200 of record JBJFGF010000041.1, read on the forward strand.
CGTATTCGTGTTCACGCAGGCGGCTAAAGATACCGGCAGTGTATTCTTTGGCGGTCTTGATAACCGTTTCAAGATACTGACCGTCAATATCCGCCGTGCCCTTTTTGAGAATTTCTGTGATTATCGTATCATCAAGGGTTGTATGGTGGTGCTTCATCATCTGCTCACGGATAAGCAGAGCGCATTGATTTGTGCCGTATTTCTCGGTAAACATACGCTGTGCGTCGGGCTTTTTGTTTACTATCCGAAGCAGGTTCATTGTTCCGTTGCCGATATCGCAGAGCATATTGATACCCTTAAAATCACCGAGCCGTTCCGCAACGGCAGCAAAGCCCTGCGGATAAATTTCTGCACCTACAATCTTAATGCGGTATTCGGTGTTTCGGAAGGTAAATTCAATCTCGCTGTGCTGAAGCAAATATTTCTTAAATTCTGCCTTTTGCTCGCTTACCCAAGTAAGCGGAAGGCCGGCGGCGATGAACACGGTGGCTTCGGTGATGCGTTCTCTCCGTAGCTCCCGTGCAATAGCGGCAAGGGTAAGAACATAATAATCCTCGTCATTAAACTTGTCCGCCGTAAATTCCTTGTGACCAACTCCGATGGAATAATACTTGCCGTTCCATTGGAGCAGGTCGCTGACAAAGGTGGGTTCGTTATCGCTTCTCATAACGCCGGTGGGAAAGCAGCAGTTTGCCGTTTTCATATTTCCATACCCGTGGTCGATACCGATAACAACTATTTCATTAAATTTCTTCATTTTACATTTCTCCTTTTTTACTTCAATTTGTTGATTTTCTTGATTTGTTCATACAGTTCTCTGTCGCTGGGCAGTACCGCTTCTTTGAAATAATTGCAGTAAATCCCGTAGATAGAGATAAGCTGCACACAGCGGTGTGCCTCGCCGTCATCAAGCAGGATGCAGTTGCCATCCTCGTCACAGTTGGCGCAAAGTGACTTAACAAGGCGGTGAACCTTCTCCGCCTGCTTGGGTGTGATCTTCATCATAGACCTTTCCTCCTTTCCGTTTTCGGGCAACAAAAAAGCCGCCGGTTTCCCGACGGCTGTGCCCGTGTATTCTGTGAGGTTTTCGCTCCCTCACTTATATTAATACATTAGAATTTTGGTTGCTGAAAGAATGAGATAACAGATATAAAACAAAAAGCGTAACAAGCATAAATCCTTGTAAATACTGTGTTTTTATGATATAATAATTAAAATACTATCCTTTGCTAACACAAATCTTTGCAAAAACTTTTAAAAAAATATTTTTTTATCCCGTCAGACTGATATGATACCAAAAGAGTAGACATAAAAATATTGGACACCTTGATGTATAATAAAAGAGTCAAGGAGTTGAAGGGAAATGGGAAAATACCAGTTCAGTTACGAAGAAAAGATTACCATCATCAGAGAGCA
>JBJFGF010000042.1:0-10014 GCA_051892415.1 Acutalibacteraceae bacterium
GCAGCTGATTTGTAATCAGCAGGTCGGGGGTTCGAGTCCGTCCACCAGCTCCATTTTAATTAAACAGTTTATATGGGAGTGTTCCCGAGTGGCCAAAGGGGGCAGACTGTAAATCTGTTGGCACCGCCTTCGGTGGTTCGAATCCACCCGCTCCCACCAAAAATTCTCGTTCTTTTGAACGAGAATTTTTTATTCTTTGCGAAAGCAATGGCATATCATCAACGATAGCGTTGCTATCGTTGTATCTCATCAGTCCGTCAGGGCTGTATATCATCACACCTTTAGGTGTGTATCGAAAACTGCATTCGCAATGATGATATACAACTCTTTGAGTTGATTTATTTGCGGATTAGTGTCATAATCACTCCTATTTTTTCGCTTTTATTGTAAATGTTGCGCCCCAGTTATTCAGCACTTCAACGGAAGAAAAACCTGCTTCAAGCAAGACCTCGGTTTCGTGTTCAACGGTTAACGGGGTGTCATAATGATAAAACTCGTTGTCATCAATGCCTTGTTCCGTTTTCAGACGTATCAGTTCGTTACGGAAAGTTTTTTCATCTTCTTCGGTCAAAGCCAAATAGTCGGTAAGAATGAAATATCCGCCGTCTTTTAAAGCTTTCCGAAGTTTTGTATAAAGGGGATTTTTTTCTTCTTTTGTGAAGTGGTGCAAAGATTCAACCGAAACAGCGGCATCAAAAGCGTTTTCGTCAAAGGGAACGTCAAAATATGAACCGCAAATCAAAGTCAAATCTTTTTCGGGAAACTTGTTTTTCAATGCATTCAGCATTGATTCTGTTAAGTCAATGCCTGTTACTCTTGCAGATGGGTTGAGTCTGAAATAATGCTCCAATTCCAGACCCGTACCGCAACCCAAATCTATGATTTTTGTGCCGTCGAGTTTGGGTAAACATTCGGCGGTGTAAGGATAAAACACATCGGACGATTCAATATCGGTCATCATATGTTCATCGTATCCGTCTATTCTTTTATTAAAAAATTCATTCATTTTTTCAAGCATTGTTAAATTCCCTCTGAAAAGTTATTTTGAGTTATACCACTTTATCAAATCGCTGTAATTTCCTTTGAAATGAAAACAGCGTCCGTTTTTATTCATTCCGATTTTTTCAAGACCTAATTTTTCAAGTATTCCCCTTGATTTATGATTTGAAATATTGGCATAGGCTTCAACAGATTCTATATCTTCTCTTATGTTTTGAATCAGAAAGCCGTAAAGCTGTCTGAAAATATTTTTGCCTTGGTATTCGGGCTTGATTTGGATTTCTTCCATCATAAATGTATCTGCATTTGTGTAATACTGAAAGAAACCGACAATGCTGTCAGCATCTTTTATGAGAACTATCTGCCGTTCATCCCGTTTTAAGCCGTTGCTTACACCATCATACCAGCATTTAAAATCTTCTGCCCTTGAGTTTCCTGTCGGAGAACAACTTCCATATTATCAGCAATAATGTTAAATAAATCTTGAGATAATTCCGTGAAATCAAGTTTATTAAGATAAATGAATTCAACTGATTTTTCATTTCTGAAATCACAGGATGATAATATCAGTTTCATTTTGTATATCCTTTCAACCAATCAATAGATTGTTTCAATCCGTCAATAGTTTTTGTCTCCAAAACTACACGACAGTTTTGTTCTTTTGCCATGTTAATATATCTTTCAATATCCATTTCACCTGTGCCGAGAGCAAGGTGATTTTTCTTGCCCTCTGCATCGTGCAAATGAATATGATGCAGTTGATCTTTGTGTTTCATAATAAATTCTTCATCTGTGCCGCCGATACCGTGATTATGTCCTACATCAAAAGTCAATGCAAAAACTTTACTTTCTAAAAGCAATTCGATAGCTTCTTTTTGAAACTCCTCATAGCCGTCACAGTTTTCAATGCAAATTTTAATATCAGCATCACCGATAGCAGTTTCGCACATAGTCCTGAAATCAACAATGCTTTTGAGATATTGCTCTTTATATTCAGAGAAAAGAAGAACTTTTCTGTCGGGCAGGGTGAAATAAACACCCTTTGCCATATGCATATTCAGAACTTTTATGTCAAGCTGTTTTGCGATTTCGATAGTTTCTGCAACAGTTTTTATATAAGCATCTGCAACATACGGATTAAAATCACAAACATTCAGATTTTCGTCGAGGTGAATTGTATAATAAATGCCGTATTTATCAGCAATAGTTTTGAAATAATCTGTATCAATCTTGGAAAGCTGATATTGTGGCAGATTCATATTAAGTTCAATAAAATCAAGTCCCAATTCCGCACACAATTTTGCACACTCTTCAAGAGTGCTTGTTTCAATCAATGTGGGCATACCGAAGTTCAATTTTTGCATGTTTTCACCTTTTTTCATTGCCTAAATGGCAGTTATATATTTATCTCCATAAACCCAACCTTAAACGGCAAGTGTTCAAATTTGCGTGTTGAAATATGCCTGAAACCGAGCGATAAATACCATTCTTTCAGTTTGGTATTTTCCTCAATTATGCCTATGGTTATTTTATTGCCTCCGAAGTCTTTAACCGCTGAAATGGCATAATTAACCATTGCTTTACCGATACCTAAATGACGATATTCAGGTAATACTGCAAGATTGTTAAGCTCCCATTCGTCCGAATTGCTTTTTACAAGAGAAAAATATCCGACAGGGTATTCATCCTGATAATACAGGAACATAGGCTTTCTTTCATCAAATTGCTTTTCAAGCCTATCAACCGTCATAAATGCCGTGTGGGACGGGCAGTTGTTTTCGGTTAAGCCGAATTCATCCGCAACCGTTTCAAAACTTTGTCGGATAATATCAAGACAAATATTCAGTTGTTCTTTGCTTTCAACTTGTTTTATCATTTAATCACCGCCGTAACACTATTTAACTTCAAAAAACAAAACAGAGGCTTCCGTTCCGTCGTCAAAAGGCTCATCGCCTATGCAAAGCTCATAGTTACTGTCATACATCTTTGCAATCTTGTTCCATAAAACAGCACTCGCTATATTATTCCTGTGATACTTTATGTGCCAGAATCCTTTATGAATGTCCAAAATCTGTCTGACTGCTTCCGTTGCCACGCCTTGCCGTCTGAAATTATACGAAACAAAAAACTCTGCCATCGACCAATCAATCGGTCTGTCGCACTCTTTATATTTGTTTATCAGTGCAAAGCCGGCAAGAATATCATCAACATAAATAAAATAGGCATGTCTGCTTTCTTCCGTGAAATAGTTGTTAAGATATTTATAACCGAACAAACCATTGCTGTTAAATTGTCTTTTATCGTACTGTGAAAACTCATAGTTGTATTTTTCAAGAAGATTTGCAAGGGTATCTTTTTCACTCAATGTTACTTTTTTGATTGTTGTATTCATTGTACTTGTTGCTCCTATAGAAAATTAAGGCACCTCCGAAAATACGGAGATGCCTTAATTTACAAAAAGATAAAAACTATATCAATCGCAAACGGACAAAACGGCTCTCCTGTTTCGGAAATTAAGATTCATTGTCATTTTGTCCACCTGCCTTTCAGTAATTTTCCATAATTATACTCTGCTATGCAAAGAAAGTCAATATGTTGAATGCGGTGTTATATATAATCAGTTCTGTTGTAATAATCTCTCTTGCCCTTGCTTCAATATTCTGCATACGGCACACCCATTCAAACTGATTTTACTCTTTCGGTTTCTCGGTGACACTTTCAGTCTTTTTTTGTTCAACGCGAGTATCAAAAATCAATATGCTGATCCTCTGCGGACTGCATAAACTGTGGATATTTTTCATTTGAATGTACGGTGGGTTGGCCGTCATAATCCACAAGCCAGAAAATGAAATCGGAATAATCCGTACCGTAAGTACCCGACACATGGGGCGCGTCCTTTAAAAACCACGTATATTCCGGGAACAGACATGTGGACGCGTCAACTTCTCTTGAGGGTGAAAGATATTCAGGATTTGAACAAACATAATCGTCACCCAGAGTCTCTCCGATGGGAGCAACGGTTGCGCCGCCGCTTACAAGCTGTGTTTCAAGGGTTCCGTCACCGTTTTGAGAGGACCTGTCATAAACGGGAATAACCTGCCTGCCGTAGTTTGCCACAACGCAAACTTCCATTCCGTCCGCCACTGCCGCTTTCAGCATTTCGTCCCGATTTGCCATCATATTCTGTAATTCTTCCGCTATTGCAATGATTCCCGCATACTCGGCTTCCTTGCCCCCGTACATAAACTCCATACAGGCGTCATAATCTTCGGGTAAAACAAGTGCCCAAAGCGCTGGCATATTGCCGAACACATCTTTCAGCACCTCATCGTATATAACTTCCTTATTATCATTAAGGAAGTTGTTGGCAAAGCCTGCAAGACTGTTCCATATTTCCGTTCTGTTAAGAAGTCTTAAAATGAGGGATAAAAACATATTTTTACCCAAATATGTATTTGCGTAATTTTTTAATTCCGTTCCGCCCACTCTTACATTGCCTTGGAACAAATCCGACACAACATAGGTGCCGTAGAAGGTTGATGAAAGGAAAATGCATTTATTCACTCTTGCGGCGGAATATTTGCTCAGATACGCTACCGTCATTACTCCGCCCATGCTCGCACATACGATATTTACCTTTTCGCTTCCCGTTTCTCTGCACGCACGTTCAACATATTCATTGACAGTATCGGCAACATCAAGGGGATTCAAGCGCCAATCGTAATTGATATAGTACACATATTTGCCCCCGTAATTTTCCTTTGCCGTGCGGATAATACCCTCTTCGTTCTTTGATTCGCCCTCGTCAAAATCCGTATAATTATCCATGGACAAGGGGTATTCTTTCATACCCGTAGGGTAAACGGGCTGTCCGTTACAGTCAAATGAATAATACTCAAAAATGCCCCGGGCATAATTCAAAATCGGCTTAAGTGCCGCATCCTTGCCGTTCAGTGTTCCCATGAGCATTGCCTGCGCCAATGTTCCTATGACTCCGCCGACAGTAATCTCGCCCATGGCACGCCGTTCGTTTTGGGTTCCCACATCAACATAAACACCTTGCAGATCCATACCTCTGATTAAAATAAACGGTACGGTCTGCTCGGTTTCGCTGAACACTTCCGCCGAGTCTTCCGCGGCAAAAGCGCATACACAGCACGACAGCGAAAGTATAACCGAAAGTAAAACGCACAGTATTTTTTTCATTTTCTACCCCTGCTTTCTTCAATAAACAATATTATTTTTTTGATCTGCGGCGGTATGCCGCAGGTGAAGTACCCGAATACTCTTTGAAAATTCTGTTAAAATGGCTCAGACTGTAATACCCCAAATAAGCAGAAATTTCGAGGGTGGTAAGTTTAGTTCCGTCAAGCAAATCGCAGGCATAAGCACACTTCACATCCCGAAGATATGCCGCAACGGTCTTACCGGTATATCTTTTAAAATATCCTACCGTTACGGGCGGGGAAAATCCCGCCGTTTTATATACATCCGCCGCCGAACAGGCTATCATCTCGGGGGAATGGATTTTCTCAAGCAATTCCGCAAACCACTCGGGATAATTCAATTTCGCCAATTCTCCCGACAAAGACAATGCCGCAACCGCATGGGATATAATCTCACACATCAATGTATATCTTGCATTTCCCGAATCCTTTGAAATAAAATTTAAGATTCGCGCTCTTTCCGTAAAGAACTTCAATTCATCGTTGGAAAGTACCAACGAAAGGTCGGGGTTTCTTTCCAATTCGTCCCCATCTATTTTCAGAGAGTCGCAGATACTGTGAAAACATTCTTTCGTTGCGCAAAGATTCATGTGCGAACAGATACATCCGTCAATCATTCTGAATCGGTGACAATCATCCGGACGAAGCATAAAAAGTTCTCCCTTTCCGATTGTACTGACTTCTCCGTTAAGTTCGTGGATGGCTTTTCCGTCGGTTACGATAAAAAATTCATAAAAATTATGACAATGCAAAGAGGTATCCTCCGCACCCCACCAATGAAAGGAAACGCCGTTCTCAAGAAGGCATTTATTGTTGCGATAATCGACAATACAGTCATATCTTTTTGTGCTTTCAGGAAAATTTATAGTTAAATTATCCATATAATTTCACCTTACGGAAAATGTTTTTTACATTTTCAAAGATAGCACAAAACCTGTATTCAATCAATAGTTCTTATCAAATAAGCAAAAAATCCTAAAAAAATCACCTATCGGTATTAAAAATCAGCAAGAAAATTTTATACATGCAATTTATAATATAAGCAGAAACAGCTATACAAAGGGGTGATAACTTGCCCGAAATAATCCATAAAGTATTGAAAGAAAAAGAAGGCACCTACTATACAATCGGTTTTACCGTGCCGGAAAATGTTGTCAAAATAACCGTATCATACGATTATCCTCGGGGAACAAAGGGCTTTTTGGGGGATCTTCACCCCACAAATACCATTGATATTGGTCTTGAGGACGCTGACGGACGTTTTCTCGGTTGGTCGGGAAGCGCACATCAAAGTATTTATGTGGGTGAATTCGGCTCCACCCGCGGTTATTTTTCGGAACCCATAATGACCGGGGAATGGAAAATTATTGTGGGGGCATATCACGTTGCCGGTGAAAGCGTGGATGTGAAATACCGCATTGATTTTGAATATCGGCAAGAACTTCTTCTCTTTGGAGATTTACATATTCATTCCGACGCTTCCGACGGTCAGTTTGATATTTACACTTTGGGTAAAATGGCTCAAAAAGAAAAATTGGACTTTATTGCCGTTGCCAATCACAACAATTTTTCCGAAAACTTCAATTTGCCCAACATGGACGGTTTAACCTTTATCAAGGCGGTGGAGTGGACCCATTATAAAGGCCATGTGAATTTTTTCGGTGTTGCGGCGCCCTTCGGCAATTCATTTATCTCAAACAGTTTTGAGGAAACCGAAAAGTTGATTGCCGACGCGAAAGAAATGGGCGCTTTGATATCGGTCAATCACCCGAAATGCAGATTTTGTCCTTACACATGGGAAAACTTCGACTGCTTTGATATGATGGAGATTTGGAACGGGCCTATGAGGCCGTCCAACATTGACGCAATTAACCTATGGACTGATTTTCTGAAACAGGGCAGACGTGTTCCGTGTGTGGGCGGCAGTGATTATCACCGTCCCCGCTCCCTTGCAAAATTAGGGAAGCCCGTAACGGCGGTCTATACACAGTCAAGAAAAGCGGATGATATTCTTGATTCATTGAGAAAAGGCAACTCTTTCGTAACAAACTCCGTTGACGGAGTGCGGCTGAAACTTGAATACGGAAAAGCGGTAATGGGTGATGAAACGGTTTTCAATCCAAATAAAAAACTCAAGATCACCGCGGAAAACATGAAAATGACTTCTCTGTTTCTTGTAACTGACAAATACGAAAGAAAGTTGTGCAGTCATTCCAACGGCAAGTTGATTTTGAACGAGCCCTTGGACAGCAATATCAACTTTGCTTACGTAAAAGCCGTCAAAGGCTTTGGGAAATTCTCTGTAATCTGTGCCGTGACAAATCCCATATATTTTAATACCAACAAGGAGGAATAAAAATGAACACCCCAAATAATGAAATCAAAAAAAGAACCTCTCCGTTCCGTTACGGAATAGGTATGTTCGGTACATCCATACCCATAAATATGTTTAAATCCTTTGCCGCCATATTCTATGTAGATATGCTGGGACTGGATATGAAGAAATACTCCCTTATTCTTCTTATTTATACATTTGTTGACGCAATAGATAATCCTGTTTACGGATTTCTTTCGGACAGAACCCGTACAAAATGGGGCAGGCGCAGACCTTGGCTCATCATAGGAACACCTCTTTTGATTCTGTCGTTCATCCTTTTCTTTAACGTTCCGTCATTTATCAGCAGCGAAAAAGGATATCTGTTTATATATATGCTGTTGATGTACATTCTGACAGGTACTCTGGATTCGCTGATAAATGCCAACTACGGTGCTCTGTTCCCCGAGTTGTTCCCCAATGATACCGAACGTGCAAAAACAAACGCAATCCGTCAGGTTTTCCAGCTTCTTGCCATGGTTATCAGTATAGCGCTTACTCCCGTCATTACAAAAGCCATCGGCTATCAACTTACCGCCCTGATTTACGGTTTGGTTGCCGTTACTGTAATTATGTACTGTGCGTTGGGCTGCAGAGAGAACCTTGAATATGAGGAAACCGAAAAGCCGCAACTTATCGGAAGTATTGTTGCACTGATTAAAAACCCGAAATTCTGGATATTCGGACTTGCGGGAGCATTTTACTCCGCCGCATTTTCCCTTATATCCCAGGCAATTCCTTTCTATGTAAAATACACACTCAATCTTGACAGCAGTATGACCACGGTTATGCTGGGCGTTGTGCTTTTCGTTGCGGTAATAGGCATAATCGTTTGGTCGGCGGTTATTAAAAAGTTTGAGGTTATCAATATTTGGAGACTGGGCTTTATAATTATGGCGGTCGGCTTTATTCCCCTGTATTTTGCAAAAAATCTTCCTACGGCAATCGTAATTGCAAGTGTAATGGGCTTCGGAATTGCAAGTTGTCTTATTACAATGGACTGTATCGGAGCCAAAATTGTTGATGACGACTATGCGCGCCACGGCATAAGACGTGAGGGTATAATCAACAGTCTTGTGGGTGTTATGAACAGATTGAACGGTCTTTTCACCTCGCTTGCATTTTATGTTGCATCCGAAGCATTCGGCTTTGTCAGCGGTGACGAGCCCGGCAACAATCCCGGTATGGCGGCAAAAATGCTTCTTTGCGTTTTCCCATTCATAGCAATGGTTTGTGCAAGTATTTTCTCGTTCTTCCTCAACTTTAACAAGGATGGCAAAGCCAATGAGCAGGTATCTGATAATCAACGCGGATGATTTCGGGTACAACCCGGAACAAACAAAAGCCATTGACGAGTTATACTCAGAGGGACTGATAACATCAACCTCCCTTATGTCCGTCGCTCCCCATGCAAAAGCCGCTGTCCAAATCGCCCACAGTAAAAGTATTCCCGTGGGAATTCACCTGACTATAAATTCAGACAGCGAAACGGCGCGATGGCAAAGTTTAAGCGGCGGGAAATCCCTCTCCGACGGCAAGGGATTGTATGCCGATCAATTGGGACTCGCCTTACACCTCAAGAGAAAAGACGTTGCCGCCGAACTCGAAGCACAGTATAAATTTGCCGAAAACTCGGGGTGCAAAATCGACCATGCCGACAACCACGGCGGAACAATGTACGGAATAAACGGAAGACGTTTTTACCTTGACGTATATGAGTTCTGCCAAAGACACTCCTTGCCCTATCGGTTTCCGAAATCTCCCGCTTTTATAGAAAGACAGTTGGAAAGAAAAATTCCCTCACCCATTCTGGCATTGCACAAAAAAATAGTTAACGAGGGATTGAAGCGGAATATTGTTTTGCTTGATGACCTCGTTTTCAATCCGTGGAATATGCAAAAAATCGGCAATAAAGACGCTTTATTAAACTATTATCTTGACGCTGTTGAAAATTGCACGGAGGGTATTACCGAAATTTTTCTTCATCCCTCCTATCCCCTTGAAAACACCGAGGACCAAGGGGAGTGGACAAAGCGCATATTTGAATTTGAGATTTTAAAAAGCGGCTCCTTGCTTGAAAAAGCAAAAAAGGAAAACATTGAAGTCATTTCCTGGTCTCAAATCAGGGAATATGTTTCCGATTAAAAATCTTGCGTTCAGAACTATTTTTAAGAAAACTACAAGCCCACCTTTTCAGGTTGGCTTGTAGTTTTTTCGTCCTGTTGGTCGTTAAGCCACAGGGTATAGAGTAAGAAAACTGCTCTCAATGTCCGTAGATAGTGGACACAATCTAAAGTTAATGGTACAATACCGATGTTAAGGTGGTGGGGCAATGGACCGAACAATTAAAAAACGCGTATTTTAGAGTCGTACTCTAAAGGACAGTCGCTATGTAGGATGCGGTGTAGCCCGTGA
>JBJFGF010000043.1:0-10011 GCA_051892415.1 Acutalibacteraceae bacterium
TACCACTGCTCTGATTTTATTTTTCATAATGTCCTATTTGATATTGCAATTTAGAACTATTTTAATTAAAAAATACGGAACTTCGCCTGACTTGTCAAGCGAAGTTCAATTTTTGATATGCTATTTCAAATTTTTGTTTGCAGGAGTTTCCAAAACTTTACCGTTTTCCGTGAATCTTGAGCCGTGGCAAGCACAGTCCCAGGTGTGTTCCGCACTGTTCCATTTTAAAGCACAGCCTAAATGGGAGCATCTTTTGGGGGTGGGAATGAGAAGATTTTTTACACTTTCAAATCCGTTTATAAAAAGTTGGGGTTTTAAGACGCTCCGCGAGGGATCAAAGGCTTTTTCGTACGGGTTTTCCTTTTGGATGATTAAATCACTTATAATCATGGCGCTTACCATTGCACTCGTCATACCCCATTTGTTAAAGCCCGTTGCAACAAATAAATCCTTTGAGCCTTTATAGTAGGGCCCGATGTAGGGAATACCGTCAAGACTCATACAGTCCTGGGTAGCCCAATGAGTAATTTCCTTGCTTTCGGGATAATTGATTTTTGCAAAATCCCGAAGTTCCTGCCAATTACCGCCGTTTTTGCCAGTTTTGTGACTGCCCCCGCCCAATAGGAGCAGTTTATCGTAATTTCTGAAAGACAGTCCCTTTTCGTTTTCGTCAACATACATTCCGTTGACATTGTCGGCATTTTCCAAGGCTATGACGTAGGAACGGTGCTGGTAAAGTTTCATAAAATAAAGTCCGTGACTGTTTATTATGGGAAAATGGGTGGCAATAACCGCCTTTTTGAAAGTTATTTTTCCCTTGGGGGTAACTGCGGTATTTCCGTCAAGATATTTAACAAAGGTGTTTTCGTAAATATTTAAATCCCCGACAATTTCTTTCACGAATTTTATAGGATTGAACTGTGCCTGGTTTTTAAATTTAATTGCACCCACGGTTTTAAGGGGGATGGCTAATTTATCTTGAAATTCCGCGTTAAAGCCTATTTTCCACAGGGCTTTCAGTTCTTCATCAATTAAGTCCGGATCATTGAGAGAATAGACAAAATTGTCCTTTTTTTCAAAATCACAGGGAATCTTTTCACACAGTTTTTCATATTCCGAAAGTGCCCGTTGATTTGCGTGTAAATACATTTTTGCACTTTCAAATCCGTTGCTTTTTAAGATTTTTCCGTAGCAAAAGCCGTGTTGACTTGTGATTTTTGCGGTTGTGTTGCCGCTGACTTTCTGACAGATTCTTTCTTTTTCCGCAATAACACAGTTCACACCGTTTTCGTTCAACTTATATGCAGTCAGTATTCCCGCAAGTCCGCCTCCCACAATGAGAACATCGGTTTTTATATCTTCTTCAAGGGTGGGGAAAGAGGGGAGAAGTGTAGTTTTTTGCCAGATTGAGTCCATATCAGGTATCCTGTATGTCTGCGGCGGTAAGGTCGTTTTCCACATTATCCCTGCCCAAATCCGTGTCAATAACCGGGTATGCCTTTGAAATGGGATCTTCCTGACTGAAGGGTGCTGAGTGGTAAACTTTCTGCGTTGCTCCATGGGTACCGGCTATAATGGGATTTGCTTTGTCATTTCCGCTTTTTGCCTTGCCCTGTATTTCGGGTACGGGGGACCGGGTGTTCCTTTCTTGCGTATGTGTTCGCTGGGGTCGTTTCATTCCTTTTTTTGACATAAATTTCACCTCGGGAATATCTTTCCCAAATAACAAAGAAAAACACTCTTTGCATTGAAAAATACAAAGAGTGCATAGGATTTTTTTAGATGTATGAAAGTTCCGCTTCCATACCCACGGGAATGAATTTCTTTACTTTCAATGAGCGTCCTTTATTTTTTCAATCTTATAACATTCCAACTGAAAGGTTTAAGTTCCGCTGTAAGATTGGAACCGTCCATAGCGGGCAGGGGATTGTTATGGGGTTTAACCGCCACATTGTCAAAGGTGTTTTCAGCCTTTTTATCGTAACCGTCCATTGATATGAATTCAAAGGGGCGGTAGCCGTCAAAGTCCATTAAATTTACATCCAATACCACCTTGTCGTCAAGGCTTTTGTTAACGCAGAAAATCGTCATTTCTTCCTTTTCTTCGTCAAGGGTTGCAATGGATTCAATGTAAGGTACATCGGAAAAATTCTTACTGTCATATTTTTCGCAGTCAATAAGGGGAAGAAGTGCCGAGCCTCTGCCGTAGTTTGAAAGGTGCATAAAGGGGAAGAAAATAGTCTGCTCAAAAACACCGCCCCCTGTTTTTGTGAAAATGGGTGCAATAACATTTACAAGTTGTGCGAGACAGGCGATTTTGATTCTGTCGCAATGGCGGAGAATTGTTATGAGCATTGAGCCCACAAGAAGCGCATCCTCGAAATTATAAATATCTTCCAATATGGGAGGCGCAACACTCCACTTTTCAAAGGGGGTGTTGTGTGAATGATACCATACATTCCATTCGTCAAAGGACAGATTGATTTTTTTCTTTGAGCGTCTTTTTGCTTTTACATAGTCACAGGCGCAAATAACGGAGTAAATGAAATTATCAAGTTCAAGGCTTTTTGCAAGGAAATCGGGAGTGTCATCTGCGTGGTTTCCGTAGTATTGATGCAGGGAAACATAGTCAATACTGTCGTAGGCTATATCAAGGCTTTCCGTTTCCCACTTGCCGAATGTGGGGGAGTGTATGCTGGAAGAACCGCAAAGAACGGTTTCAATGGAATCGTCCGTCCATTTCATCATTTTTGAGGTTTCAAGAGCAACCCTGCCGTACTCCGTTGCGGTTTTGGCTCCCATTTGCCAACCGCCGTCCATTTCATTGCCCAGGCACCAAAGTTTTATATTGTGGGGTTCTTTTACACCGTGGGAAATTCTCAAATCCGACCAATATGTACCGCCTTTGTGGTTGCAGTATTCTACCAAATTCCGGGCTTCCTCGGGGCCGCGGGTACCGAGATTTACAGCCATCATACATTGGGCATTTGCCTTTTTACACCAAGCAAGGAATTCGTTTGTGCCGAATAAGTTGGGTTCGGTTGTACCCCAAGCCAAATCCAGTCTTTTGGGTCGGCTTTCAAGGGGACCCACACCGTCCTCCCAATTATAGCCGGAAACAAAATTTCCTCCGGGGTAACGGACAATGGGGACATTTAATTTTTTAACAAGTTCAATAACGTCTTTTCTGAATCCGTTTTCATCGGCAGTGGGATGACCGGGCTCATAAATACCTCCGTAAACGGCTCTGCCCAGGTGTTCTATAAAAGAGCCGTAAACTCTTTTATCAATTTCTCCTATGCGAAATTCTTTTGCTAAAGTGATTTTTGCCTTCATTCTTCATACCTCACAATCCAAGATATTACAATTTCAATATATCATAAAATACAGTAAAGAGCAATAAGAAAATACCGCCTGCTCCGATATAGTCAGAGTGGCGCTTACGATTTATTAAACTTAAAAATAAAATATAAATAACCCTTGACAGTCGCTTTCTCGTCACGATACCGTCAAGGGTTATTTATGTTCTATTTTAATATCTAACATCTTTTTATGTACCTCTCTTTCATTGATTAAGACCTCTGCTTCACTCTCTACGAAAACCTTTTCAAAACACACTCTTTAAATACGTATCTATCTTCATTCTCGTAAGTGAGAAACCCTTTGTTTTGAAATAACTTTCATTCTATGAAGTTTTCAGCCTTTCGGTTCTTTTTCCTTGTGTTTTTGTTCCCCGAACCGTAGGTCTTTCACCGGAACATCGGAATCACTCTTTCTTTAATTATTTTGTTTCAGGTCAAGTTACCTGCACATCGGACTCACGCTTTCGTTTTTATTTTTTCAGATTAGGTTTACCTGTACATCGGACTCACTCTCTCTTTTTTATTTTGATTAGGTTTTCCTGTACATTGGACTCACCCTTTCTTTGTCTATATAATAGCACGGAAAAAACGGTTTTTCAATATGTAATCCTGTACAAAGTTCACATAAATTATATGTATAAAACGGAGTTTTTTGTAAACAAACGATGAAGATATGTGTTAAATTGTTGACAATCTTTTTCCTTTGTGATAAAATAAATATGTTGTTCGGTTGCAAAACTGAGTTTTATGTCGAAAAATAAGTTCCCGAGAGCATTGATTGCTTTCGGGAACATTTTTATATATTTTATACTAAGCCGTAGAAGTGAACAATGTTCATATCTTCCGGCATATAAAGTCCGTGACTTCCGCAACCGCCGTCGATTTCGTGGCATCCGTGGTCGGGAGCAAAGCCTATGAGAGTTTTGTGACCTTTCCAATTCTCCTTAACTGCATTTGCCAAAGTTGAAAATGCGGCAATATTATGTTTAAGCGCTTCAATGGACTCCTCGCCCTCGGGGGCATAGCGGTGCATTGTGCCGTCGTAATTTCCGTTGTAAACGGCAATTAAATCATATTTGTCCTCTTTTATAAGTTCAAGGGCTTTTTCGTTTGCTTCGTCGGGAGTTTCAACAATGAAATAGTCCATTTCTCTTTCAAGGAAAATTTTGGACATACTGTCATTTCCCGTTGAAACAATACAGGGTTTTTTACCCGCCCGAATGATAGCGTCAAAAACAGAATCGGTTTTTATAACGGGTTTTGTGTAGGACTGTATTCCGTGTACTTCCGGTTTAGCGCCCGTGTACATTGTGCCGAAACATACGGGAGTAACGGAGGGCATGACGGATTGCAAAGGCAAAGTGAGGCTTGTGTTGAGCATTACGGGAGTGAAAAGGTGAGCATATTTTTCAAAAATCCAGAGAGCAACCGCATCGGGATTGTACATAAGTACCCTATCAACATTTTGACCTTTGCAAAGTTCGGATATTGCTTCCAAAGGCTCCCCTGCACATTGGGGCTTTTCAATGCCCAAAGCATTGCAAAGTGAAGCGGCAATGCCTGTCAGTTTAAGTTCACAAAATACGTCTTGCATAATAGCACCTTCTTAAAAATATTGGAATAATTGTATCACACAATTTTACGGATTACAATGACATATCAACATTCTTTTTTATTATTCATATACTGTTGTGATAACTGAAAAAGGAGAATGATATTATGACCGATTTCTTTGACTTGTGTTCCGTATTTAAAAAACGTGCGGATGCGGTGGCTTTTGTTAGGGGAAGTTCAGAATTTCCCGAGATTAAAGGCAGGGTTTTGTTCTACTCCGTCCCGAAAGGAGTAATAGTCCGTGCGGAAATTTCGGGTTTGCCCAAAAAAGAGGGGGAATGTGACAATCCCGTTTTCGCTTTTCATATTCACAGCGGCGGGGAATGTTCGGGAAATGAAACCGACCCCTTTGCAGATGCGGGAACCCACTATAACCCCGAAGAATGTCCCCACCCGTATCACGCAGGGGACTTGCCGCCTTTGTTCGGCGCAGGCGGAAAGGCGTTTTCGGCATTTTTAACCGACAGAATCAGTATTAAAGAGATTTTAGGCAGGACAATTATTATACACAGCCGACCGGACGATTTTACAACACAGCCCTCGGGAAATTCAGGAGAAAAAATTGCCTGCGGAGTCATCAAATCAGTTCTTGGGTATTGAAAAAATGCTGAAAGAGTTATAATATAAAACATACTAAAATTACGGAGTGTTGAAAATGAATCATCTTGATATAGGTCATAGAAAAGAAGTGTATGGGGACGGGAAACACGATGATTCCGCCGCAATTCAGAAATGTCTTGACGAAATGAAGGACGGGGGAACACTATATTTTCCCTCGGGTGTGTATCTTCTTTCTTCTACGTTGATTTTTTATTCCAATCAACATCTTGATTTTGCGGATGGGGCAACTCTTTTGCGTTCTGCGGAAAGTGAGACTGTTACAAGATATCTTCTTGCATCATATTCCGACTCCGCAACGGGCGGTTATGATGGCACTCACGATGTAAGAATAACAGGTTGCACCTTTGACGGCAACAGCGAACTTACGGAAAAAACGACCCTGCTCAATACGGTTCATTGCAGAAATGTTACAATAGACGGATGTACTTTTATAAATTGTTCGGAGTGGCATTGCATTGAAATTAACTCATCGGAAAACGTTCTTGTTACGAACTGTATTTTTGACGGTCCCTCATATACTGTAATGAGGGAGGATTTGACAAGTGAACTTATTCAACTTGACGCTCCGAGAACTTGGACATACGGACCTGTTTACGATTATACGGGTAAACTTATTGAATTTTTACCCGACGAAACACCCTGTAAAAATATACGTATTGAACATAATATTTTCAGGTGCGACGGATTTACCGCAATCGGTCACCACGGGGACGACGCACATACGGGCATCAGAATAAACGGTAACTCTTTTGTAGGTTCTTCGGGTAAAAACGGCAAAAGCAGGGGCTATATTACATTTTTGGAATTGGTTTCAGGTGTTGAAATTATAAACAACGCTTTCTTTTCCGTTCCCGAGAAAGAGACGCTTCATTACGGCATTGTAATAAAAAATCCCGAAAAAACATCCTGTATTGCAGAGAACAATAAATTCGTCGGCTATTTTGACGAGTATTTCATGGGCGGAATAACTCATAAAAACAATACCGTGAAAGATTGGGAAGAACCGGACAATAACTAAAGGTTTACCAAAATATTAAAAGAAGGCTTTCGAGAGATTGAAAGCCTTCTTTGTTATATTCAAACATTGAATTACGGTTGGAAAGGTATGGGATGGTGCTGTACCTCTGCTTCAAGGTCTATGAAATTGTTGTGCTCATAGTAATATGGTTGCATACGAATATGCTTGCAGAAGCCCTCCATGGGAGCGTAAAGTTGACCCTCGCTCAAACGCAGGCAGGGTGCTTCCATTTCATATTCCCCATTTTCAGTAATGACAGTTGCGGAATTTTCCGTGAATTCGGCAGTTCTGCCATAGACACCGATTTTGATTTTTCCCTTTGTTCTTTCAACATCTCCGCCGATGAAGTTTATAATCTGACCGATGGGAATGTACCAGAAACCGTCAATGTTTCGGGGGAGGGTTGACGCAACGCAAATGCCCAAATCATAGCCCTTGAATTTAAGCCTGGGTCTGTTGTAAACGGGTGCGGGATCCGGTGGGAAAATGGAGTCATTGCCCTTGTCGATAACACAGTAATCCACAGTTCTGCCGTCCTCAACGTATGCGGTAATTGTACATTTCTCGCCGTCAATGTCAACTATTGAGAACATTGATAGGTCTTCCTCATGGCAGTAGGTTTTCGCATTCCAAACCTTGGGAACAACTCTTGTTCCGGGCGGGTTACGGTGACCCGAGCCCACATTGTAGTGAACTGTTCCCTGGGAAGGCTTGTCGAAAAGTCCTTCGCTTCTGCGGGGATAGGAACGGGCAAAGGAGTGTTCGTGTCCCGAGAAAACAATATCAACCTTGTCCATACCCTCACGCATTGCGGGGTATGTATCGTCACATTCGATTTCGGGACCCGCATAGCAAACGGGGAAATGGTGAACGGCAAATTTCCAGAGTTTGTCTGAAGCGTCCGCATCCTTTGAGAGCCATTCGTTCATTTCCTCGTAACCGCTTGTACCCAATATGCTGAAATGGGTGTTGCCGTAGTCGAATGCATAGTTTGCAACTTCCCAGCCTTCGGGTCCGTTGTGGGCATAACTGCCCCAAAGTTGATTTGTAAAATATTCTGCGTGTTCGGAATAGTATTTGTCTTCCTTGGTGAAATAACTGCTGAAGCCCATATCGTCGTGGTTACCCATACAGAACATAACGGGGACGGATTCACAAATTCCCTTGAGTCCCGCAAAAAGTCCCGTCCATTGAATATCAGTCTGTCCGCAGTTGGTGTTGTCGCCGGCGGTGAGAATGAACTCACATTCAGGATGCTCCGCGAGAGTTTTTTTCACAACCTCACCGAGAACTGAGTAATCCGCAGGGGGTTCTGCGTCACCTGTCTGAACGTCCGCAAGGCAGAGGAATGAGTATTTTTCCGCGTTTTCTTTTGCGGATTTGAACGAGTATGTATCACTTCTGTTTTCATCGCTTCCGCAGGTGTATTCGTATTTTGTGTTGGGGGAAAGTCCCGTCATATCAGCAAAGAAAAAGCGGCAATCGTCCATATCGGTTGTGAAATCCCGTTTTTCCCCAAGGGCTTTTTTCCATTCCGTCGTGCCCAATTCTCTGTAAAGAGCGTAACCTGTATCAACGGTTGTATCCGTTCTCCAACGAACGGTCATTGAATGTGCCGCATCTCCCTTAATTGACAGCATAATCTGATCCGGCTCGGGAGAAGAACCGCGTATCTTTTTCCATTCTTCTTTTGTTATCATAAAAACGCCTTCTTTCAAAAGAAACTAAATATATTTTAACAGTTTTATAATAAAATGCAACTGTTTTTATTGATATAAAGAGAAAGGAATGATATAATTGTAAAAAATCGTAGGAGCAAAAATTATGAAGTTTATATCTTGGAATGTCAACGGCTTCAGAGCCTGTCTTAATAAAGGCTTTAATGAATTTTTCAAAGAGGCGGACGCGGATTTTTTCTGTATTCAGGAAACTAAAATGCAACCGGGACAGGCGGAACTCGACGCTCCCGGCTATTATCAATATTGGTACAGTGCCGAAAAGAAAGGCTATTCGGGTACGGCGGTTTTCACAAAGCATGAGCCTTTGAGCGTTAAATACGGATTGGGCATTGAAGAACACGACCGCGAGGGCAGAGCAATTACTCTTGAATACGATAATTTCTATCTTCTGTGCGTATATACACCCAATTCACAAAGAGAACTGGCACGGCTCGATTACCGAATGAAGTGGGAGGACGCTTTAAGGGAGTATATGAAAAATCTCGACAGCAGGAAACCCGTTATTTATTGCGGGGATCTTAATGTTGCCCACGAGGAAATTGACTTGAAAAATCCCAAAACAAATCATTTCAGCGCGGGTTTTTCCGATGAGGAAAGAGGAAAGTTCACAGAACTTCTCGGGGCGGGATTTACGGACACATTCCGCAGGCTTTACCCCGATAAAGTGCAGTATTCATGGTGGAGTTATATGTTTCAGTCAAGAGCCAAAAACGTGGGTTGGCGCATAGACTATTTTGTTGTGTCAAACCGCATTTTTCCCAAGGTTACGGACAGTTTTATTCTCAACGATATTCTCGGAAGCGACCATTGTCCCGTGGGAATAGAGATTGATATATAAAGGCGGAAAAAAGGCGGTTTTCTCTCTGAATTGAGGAGAAAACCGCCGCAATTTTTATTCTTCCGGTGAAATTGAGGGCAGATTACCTAAATTGTCGTTCTCACTGCCGTTGGGAATGGATTTCAGATATTCCGTATCCCCGTTGTGTGCAATGCCGACGCCGGAAATCTTGCCGCTTTTTGCCATATTGACCCCGTCCTGTTTGGAAACCACGGTGTCATCGGATAACTTGTAGCCCGTAACTTTGCCGCTTTCCTTAACAAGCCCCACAACTTCTTTTGCATTTTCTTTCGGCGTGGGAATTTGGTCAAGGGTGTTTTTTACAAAGTCTCCGGATTTTTTATTTTTACTCATATTGAATATCACTCCTTTGGAATAGTATGCACATAAAAAAGAGCCGTATTCATCAAAGGAGTTGTCAGTTGAAGATTCAGGTATATATAAAATCACGTGAATCGGATATAAAAACAAATAAAAGCACTTGACAATGGGAAGTCAAATATGTATAATGTTGTTTGCTTGATTTAATAGGCGTGCTGATATAGCTCAGGCGGTAGAGTGCATCCTTGGTAAGGATGAGGTCACCGGTTCAAATCCGGTTATCAGCTCCAAACGAAAATCCGTTCTCGTAAGGGAACGGATTTTCGTTTGTATTATTCCTTCCCAAAAATCCCGAAGACATATTTTTAGGTAAGAGTGAAGATGTAAGAAGTAAGAAGTAAGAAGTAAAAATCCCCCAGACTATCGTCCGAGGGATTTTTGGTGGAGCATAGCGGGATCGAACCGCTGACCTCTACACTGCCAGTGTAGCGCTCTCCC
>JBJFGF010000044.1:0-38586 GCA_051892415.1 Acutalibacteraceae bacterium
TAGACCCAATATATTAAAGTGTTTTATGCGATCTACACATTTTTAACAACCCCGCTCCTCGTGGTATTCCTGTTCGGTATTGACATTCCAGATTTGAGATTTGTCCGTATTTCCGTTTTTGATACAATCCACCGCTTCCATTGCAGTGAGCATGGAGTGATCCATATTGTTATAGCGGTGCATACCGTTTCTGCCTATGCAGTAAAGGTTTTCGATTTTGTCAAGATATTCACGCACCTTGCCGAAATCCTTATATGTGCCAAAGTAGGCGGGGTATGCCTTTTTCACCTTAATTCTTGTGGCATCAAGTATGTCTTCCTTATCAATAACACCGATTTTTTGAAGTTCGTTACAGGCAAAGTCAATAAACTCCTTGTCCGACATATTCCAAAGGTCGTCGCCCTCGTTGCAGAAATATTCAAGTCCCACCCAAACGGTGTTTTCCGGGTCTTCGACCATATAGGGTGACCAGTTGTTGAAAATCTGCAATCTGCCGATTTTCACGTCCCTCTCCTGAATATAAATCCAACAGTCCGGAATGATTCCGCCGAGAGTTTTGCGGTTGGTTTTATTTTCTAATTTAAGCCTGTTTACAAGAAGTCCCACGGTTATGAAATCACGGTATGGAAGTTCTTTTGCAATATTTTTTACGTCTTCGGGAACGGAGTCTCCCATGCCTGTTACAAGGTCTTTTACGGGCATTGTGGAAATGTAATAATCCGCCTTGTATTGCTTGATTTCCCCATTGTGTTCAACACCGATATGGGATATTTTTCCGCATTCTGTTTCAAGGGTGATTATTCGGTGATTTTTAAGAATCTTTCCGCCTTTTTTCTCTATTTCCCCGGCGAGAGTTTCCCAGAGTTGACCGGGACCTTTTTTGGGGTAGTAGAACTGCTCGATTAAAGAGGTTTCCACCTTGTCCTTTTTCTTGAAAGGCTTTGTTATAACATTGATTACCGCTTTTGTAAGGGAGAGTCCTTTAACTCTTTGGGCACCCCAATCCGCAGAAATTTTTGACGGGTTTATTCCCCATAGTTTTTCCGTATAATCCTCGAAAAACATTTCATACAGAGGTTTTCCGAAGCGGTTGATGTAGAAGTTCTCCAGGGAGTCCTCTTCCTTTTTGAAAAGGCAGGAATAAACATAGCCGAAACCCGCTTTCAAGGTTCGGGTAAATCCCATATTTATAAAGGTTTCCGGTTTCAATGAAATGGGGTAGTCGAAGAATTTCCTCAAATAATAAATTCTTGAGACACGGTTGCGTATGAGGAGAACTCCGTCCTCTTTTTCCGGGTCGGGACCGCCGTCCGAAAGGTCTTTTTCCGTACCTGTTTTTATATCGTCAAAGGAGGGCTTTCCCTGTAAGGGCATAAGTTCTTGCCAAAGGTCGTTGACCCTGTCGATTTTTGAAAAAAATCTGTGGCCGCCGATGTCCATTCGGTTGCCCTTGTACTGTGCGGTGCGGGAAATTCCGCCGATAAAATCGCTTTCTTCAAAAATTATGGGGAGAATGTCCGTATTCTTTAAAAGTTCGTATGCGGCGGTAAGCCCCGCGGGGCCCGCTCCGATTATTATTGCGGTTTTGGGAGTATTGGTTTCCATGGAAACACCACCTTGTCAAAGTAGTTCTCTGTTGTATAATCCGTTGGTCTTTTTACCCTCGGGGATTTTCTTGTTTAAATAGACGTCATAGATTTTTTCACATTCTTTTTTTGATTCAACGGTGAAAAAGAATATTACAAAATCAAGATTTCGGAGATTTCTGTCGCCGATATAAAGGGGGACGCTGTTGTGTAAAACCCCGTATTTTTTATTATGGCACAAAAAGGGGAAATCAATGCCCTTTCTGTCCGTTAAAACCGTATTTCCCGTACAGTCAAGGCATCCGCTTTCACTCTTTTGGGGACAGGCTCTCATTAACATAATCGGCAAATAGCCGTAAATATATGCGCCCTTGGGAATGGGTGACGATATGTTTTTAAGAGCCTTTTCGGAAAGTTCAAAGGACAGGGTTATATCGGAAAGCCCCATATCTTCGTATGCTTTAGCGGAAAGGGAGTTTGTTATATTGAGTCCGTGGGAGCCGAGTATTCTGAATCCCGCTTTTTTGAGAAGATGAATTCCGCCTATATTTCCCGTTACACCTCTTACGATGCCCGATTTTTTTATCTGTGACAGCTTTTTCAGGATTTCCCTTTCGTCCTCGGGGTAAATAAGGGCGGGTAATTCTGCCGCAATTTTCACGGGCAAACATTCGATTTCCTCGATATTTTCAAGGATTTCGTCGATGGGAAGAATGAGTAAATCCACTTTTTCAAAGTCCTCGCTGTATTGGGAAAAACTTTCAAGACGTATTCTTGTTTTCGGTTTTTCGGTTATTTCTCGGTTGGGGAATATCGGGGGCTGTGAATTATATATTTCGTAGGTCCTTTCGCCCAATTTGTTTTCAAGAATACTTGCCCCGTTCCGCCTTAATGCATTTATTGCAGAGGCGGGGAGGGTTAGATTATGGGGGTTTTCAAATTCCAACGAATCAAGATAAAAGGGTGTGTCACCGAGTTTTGAAAGGTTCCTGAAAGCAATTTCTCGGGAAAGGGGGGCGGTGCGGGGCTCCTGTGGGATTTCGCCCGTCACCTTTGCCGTTGCACTCTTTGATGAAAGGAACAAAACGGCGGGCTTGTCTTTTTCCAAAATCAGTTTTGCATCCGCTTTGTTGGGGTGTATTTCGTTTTTATACAGATTTTCAAGGTCTTTCAAAACACCGCTTGCGGAGGTCACATCCTCTTTTAAACGGTAGCCGAACATTGAAACGTCACGTTTTCCCAGTAAATAGCCGTCGGTAAAGCCGTTTCTTGAAAAAACCGAACGAAGCGTCATTTTGTCATAAATCTGATTTTCCATTGCCTTTTTCAAACTGCACACGGCGGCGGCAACGTATTCGGGCCGTTTCATTCTGCCCTCAATTTTAAAGGAGTCAATACCAATTTCCGTAAGTTCGTTTATGCGGTCAAGGTATGACATATCTTTAAGGGAGAGGGCATACTCCCTGTTATGTTGATTTTTCCAATTAAGGCGGCATCCCTGGGCGCAAAGTCCCCGGTTCCCGCTTCTTTCACCGAGCATTGCCGAAAGGTAGCAGTTCCCCGAGGCGCTCATACAATGGGCGCCGTGGACAAAGACTTCAAGTTCCGTATTTACTTCGTTTCTTATGGTTTTCATTTCCTCTCGGGAAAGTTCCCTTGCAAGAACGATTCTTGAAAAGCCCATTTCTTCAAGATGTTTTGCTCCTGCAACATTGTGGACTGCCATCTGGGTTGACGCGTGGAGGGGCATTTGGGGACAGATTTCTCTTACGGCTCCTACTGTTGCAAAATCCTGCACAATTACCGCGTCCGCACCGCTTTCGGCGATTGCTTTTACGGTTTTGTAAAGTTCTTTTAATTCCCTGTCGAAAACAAGTGTATTAAGAGTAACATACACCTTTACATTACGGAGTCGGCAGTATTTTATCACGTCTTTTAAATTTTCCGTTGTGAAATTGTCCGCATTGCGACGGGCATTGAAATCTTCGACACCCAGATACACCGCATTTGCTCCGCTTCTTACGGCGGCTTTTAACTGTTCGTCCGCCCCCGCGGGAGCAAGAATTTCATAATTTTTCATATCAGATATTCGTTATAATCTCTTTCTTTTCCGTTCTCACACGCAAAATATCGCCCTTTTTAACGGGGATATCGCATTGGAGTGTGAGAATTTCTTGGGGATGACAGGCGCTTTCACATTCCTCGCCCTGTTCATTTGTGATTTTCGTTGCCGTAAATTTCATACCGAAAGTTTCGGGGGAAAGAATTTCAAGAGTATCCCCCAACTTGAAAAAGTTTCTCTGTTGTATTTTTAATTCTCCGTCCTTGCAATCCTCGAGTGCGACACCCGCGAAGGTGCAGTCCCAATGATAAAGTCCGTCATTTTTATGACCTTGCACAAGGTTGCCGAAGTAAAATCCGCTGTTGTAGGGGCGGTGGCTTATGGCATTTAACTCCTCCTCCAACAGTTCCAGGGGGGAGGATTTGTCAATGGCGCGTCTGTATGCATTTACCACGTGTGAAACATAGTATTCTGTTTTCATTCTGCCCTCGATTTTAAAGGAGTCAATGCCCGCGTCGGTCAGTTTGTCCAGAAAGCCGATTGCTTTCATATCGTGGGAGGAGAGGAGGGCGGAGTGGTCGGGGTATTCCTCCAACTTCAAATATTCGTTGGGTCGGTTTCTCTCAACAAGATAGTATTCCCAACGGCAGGGTTGGGTACATTCCCCCCGGTTGCCGCTTCGTCCGTTTAAATAGGAGGAAATAAGGCATCTGCCCGAATATGCCATACACATTGCGCCGTGTACAAAGGCTTCAAGTTCAAGGTCATTTGGAATTTCGGCGTGCATTTGGGCAATTTCCTCAACGGTCATTTCCCTTGCAATAACAATTCTTGATGCTCCCATTTCGTAGTATGCCATGGCGGAGGCGTAATTACAACAGTTTGCCTGGGTGCTGATATGCACTTCCAGATTCGGCTCCGCCTGTCTGATTGTTTTCACGGCGCCTAAATCGGACACGATAACCGCATCCACACCCAAGCCGTAAAGGTTTCGGGCATAACTTTTCAAAGGCTCTATTTCATTGTTTTTCATAAAACTGTTTACGGTTACGTAAAGTTTCTTTCCTTTGGAATGTAAAAGTTTTACGGCGGCGTCAATATTCTCCTCTGTAAATGCGGATTTTTCCGCGCGGAGTTGAAGTAGGGGACCGCCGATATAAACCGCGTCCGCACCGAATCGGTCGGCGGCAATAAGGCAGTTCATATCCCCTGCGGGAGCGAGAAGTTCGGGTGTTTTTCTGTCATTCATTATCTGCATACCTCAAATATATTTTACGTCATTCTATATGATACAACAAAACCTCTTGAAAAACAAGGTTTGTGCGGGAAAATGAATGAACAGGGTGTAAATATTCGGCTTTTTCGGGTGTTGACGGGGGATTTTTCGGGGTATCGGGGACGGTTGGAAAAGATGTTTTTAAAAAATGGTAAAAATTATCTCTATTATATTGTATTATTATATCTGATTCTCTTGATTTTTTTGTATGCGCTATGCTATAATAAACTGATTTGATTTTCACTAAAATCGGGGAGTGTTTAATATGAAATACGATGTTGCCGTTATCGGCGCAGGTGTTGTGGGTTCGCTTATTACAAGGGAACTTTCAAAGTACAACATAAAGGTTGCCCTTCTTGAAAGATGCAACGACTGTGCAATGGGTGCGACAAAGGCAAACTCCGCAATCGTTCACGCGGGTTTTGACGCAATGCCCGGGACGCTCAAAGCAAAACTTAATGTCCGCGGTGTTGAACTTATGAAAAAGGTCTGCAAGGAACTGAATGTGCCACTTAAAAACAACGGAGCCCTTGTTGTTGCCTTTTCCGAGGATGAATTACCCCATCTTGAAGAACTGAAAAAAAGAGGGGAGAAAAACGGTGTTCCCAACCTGAGAGTTGTGGACAAAGCAGAATTAAAAGAACTTGAACCCAATATCGGTGAAACGGCGGTGGGGGCTCTCCTTGCTCCCACGTCCTCAATCGTTTGCCCATATGAACTTACGATTGCGGCAGTTGAAAATGCAGTAACAAACGGCGCTCAGTTTTTGAGAAATTGCGAAGTTACCGCCATTGATTACACGGACGGCGAATTCAGACTTTCCACGTCCCTCGGTGAAATTACCGCGGAATACGTTATAAATGCCGCAGGTGTTCACTCCGGTAAAATCGCATCCCTTATGGGTGATGATTCAATAGAAATAGTTGTCCGTCACGGAGATTATTATCTTCTTGACAAATCCCAGGGAACTCTTGTTTCAAGAACAATTTTCCAATGCCCCACTAAAATGGGCAAAGGTGTCCTTGTTTCACCCACCGTTGACGGAAACCTTATTGTCGGTCCCTCTGCGGATGATATTGAGGACGGGGACGATGTTGCCACTACCTCCGCAGGTCTGAATAAAATTTACAACAGCGCAATTAAGAGCGTGCCCGCCGTTTCTTTGAGAAACGCAATCACCTCTTTCAGCGGTAACAGAGCTCACCCCACAACCGACGATTTTATAATC
The DNA here is from genome assembly GCA_051892415.1 of Acutalibacteraceae bacterium. GTDB lineage: Bacteria > Bacillota > Clostridia > Oscillospirales > Acutalibacteraceae > DTU089. Next base: position 6,153 of record JBJFGF010000044.1, read on the forward strand.
GGCTCATCAAAAGTGAACGAGAAATTTATCAATGCGGCAGGTATTGAATCCCCGGGTCTTTCCTCCGCTCCCGCCATTGCGGAAATGGTTGAGGGTATTATAAACGAACTTTCCGACGGATTCCCAAAGAAAGAGGACTTTAACCCCATTCGTCCCGAGCCCGTCCGCTTCCGCCACATGACAACGGAAGAACGTGCAAAACTCATTGAAAAGAACAAAGCCTACGGCAGAATTGTCTGCCGCTGTGAAACAATTACCGAGGGCGAAATTCTTGACGCCATACACGCTCCCGCAGGTGCAAGGGATGTTGACGGTGTCAAGCGCAGAACCCGTGCGGGAATGGGCAGATGTCAGGGCGGCTTCTGCGGAAGTAAGGTTGTTGAAATTCTTGCAAGAGAATTGGGCACCGAAATGAACGAAATTACAAAATTCGGCGGTCAGTCGAAGATTATGTATGACAGAACGAAATAAGGAGGTAGGGTGCTATGTTGAATTATGATTTAGTTGTTGTCGGCGGCGGCCCTGCCGGTATGGCTGCGGCTCTCAAAGCAAAGGAAGAGGGCGTGGAAAAAATAGTTATTCTCGAGAGGGCGGAAACTCTCGGGGGTATTCTTGAACAATGTATTCACACGGGCTTCGGTCTTCACTACTTCGGTGAGGAACTTTCGGGCCCCGAATATGCGGGAAGATTTATCGAACAGGTTGAAAAAACCGACATTGATGTTTTCACGGACACAATGGTTCTGAATATTTCCGAGGATAATGTTGTAACGGCGGTTAACAACAGTCAGGGACTTATGCAGTTCAATGCAATCGCCGTTGTACTTGCAATGGGTTGCCGTGAAAGACCCCGAGGTGCGCTTTCCATTGCGGGTTCGAGACCCTCGGGTATTATGACTGCGGGTACTGCGCAGAAATATGTCAACATTGACGGCTATATGCCCGGTAAAAAGGTTGTTATTCTCGGCTCCGGCGATATCGGTCTTATTATGGCGAGAAGAATGACTCTTGAGGGCGCCGAGGTTAAAGTTGTTTGCGAACTTATGCCCTACTCAGGCGGCCTTACAAGAAACATTGTTCAATGCCTTGACGATTTCGGTATTCCCCTCCGTTTAAGTTGTACGGTTATCAAAACTCACGGCAAGGACAGACTTGAGGGTGTTACGGTTGCAAAGGTTGACGAAAAATTACAACCCATTCCGGGAACCGAGGAATACATAGAATGTGACACACTTCTTCTTTCCGTAGGTCTTATTCCCGAAAACGAACTTTCAAAGGACGTGGGTGTTGAACTTGACAGAGTTACAAGCGGCCCCGTTGTTGACCAGTACAGAGAAACTCTCCACCCGGGTATTTTTGCCTGCGGTAATGTTTTACAGGTTCACGACCTTGTGGACTACGTTACGGAAGAAAGTCAGATTGCCGGCAAGGGCGCCGCTGACTATATCTTCGGAAGGAAAAAGGGCGGTACATTCATAAATACCAAGGGTATAAACGGTGTAAGATACATTGTTCCCCAGAGAGTTAATATTGATAGTGAAGAAAATCTTAAACTGTATTTCCGTGTGGGTCAGGTCTATAAGGGTGCAAAGGTTGTTGTTGAATGTGACGGCAAGATTCTTTCCTCAAAGAAAAAGGTTAAACTTGCTCCCGGTGAAATGGAAAATGTGACAATTACAACGGAAATGCTGAAAGATATGAATTCCCACAGCGAAATTGTTGTGAGAATCGAAGAATAAGGAGGATGGGTAAAATGAAAAAAAGTCTTGTATGTGTTTCCTGTCCTTTAGGTTGCCCCATTGAAGTGGAAATCGAAAACGGTCAGGTTATTTCAGTCAGCGGTAACACCTGCAAACGCGGTGATGCCTACGCAAGAACGGAGGTTACAAATCCCGTAAGAAGCCTTACAACAAGCGTTAAGGTTGAGGGCGGAATTCACCCCGTTGTTCCCGTAAAGTCCTCGGGTCCCGTCCCCAAGGACAAGATGTTTGACTGTATGAAAGAAATCAACGGTGCAACAATCAAAGCCCCTGTTAAAATCGGTGACGTTGTTATTGAAAACGTCTGCGGTCTGGGTGTTGATATTGTTGCCACAAACTGCGATTGCGGAAAATAAAAAAATAAAAGGATTATATATGAAGCCTTATGAAATTGCGGCGGAGGTAAAGCCCTCCGAAAGACAGTTGAATTGGCAGAAAACGGAATTTTACGGATTTATAAATTTCGGACTTGCCACGGTATTGAATCAGGAGTGGACGGACGGTACGGTTAACCCCGTCAACTTTAACCCTGAGGAATTCGACGCTCACGAATGGGTTGAATTCTTCAAGTCGGCAGGCTTTAAGGGTATGGTTCTCAATGTTAAGCACCACGACGGCTTTTGCCTCTGGTGTTCGGAATATACAAATTATTCCGTTGAGAGCGCAACGGATTGGGATGTGGAAAACCGAGATGTTGTTGAACTTCTCAGTAATGAGTGTAAAGCACAGGGATTGAAATTCGGTATTGCCATTTCACCCCTTGACAGAAATTGCTCCCTTTACGGCAGCGGTGAGGAATACAACACCTATTTCAAGGCGCTTTTGAGAGAAGTTCTTACAAAGTACGGTGATATTTTCTATGTGCGCTTTGACGGAGCCGCGGAGCCCGACAAAAACGGCAATATTCAGGGATACGACTGGGAGGGCTATTACGAGGTAGTCAGAGAATGTCAACCCGACGCGGTTATTGCCCTTGTGGGTCCCGATGTGCGTTGGTACGGAAACGAGTGGGGAGTAATCCGCGAAAACGAATGGAGCGTTGTTCCCGAAAAATACAGTATCTACAATGCCATCAAGAGAAGCAAAGCGCCTCAAAAGAAACGGCAGAAAGAAGAAAAATACGAACTTGATATAGGCTCGCGGAAAGCGATTAAAAAGGAAAGCGAGTTTATTTGGTATCCCTGCGAGGTGAGTATGTCAATCCGGGACAGATGGTACTATCACAAGGACGACGAATATACCGCCAAAACAAAGGACAGGCTCCAGAAGATTTATTTCAGTACAGTTGGCGCAAACTGCGCCTGGATGCTGGGTGTACCCCCAATGAAAAACGGTAAATTTGCCGATATGGACACCCAAATTCTAAAGGCTTTCGGCTATGATTTGAGAAGAATGTTCAATTACAAGGTTTCTCAAATCGGTACGGTTGAAGTGAGCAGTTGCCTTTCCCCCGAATATGACGGAAGTAATCTTCTTGACGAGGACGAAAACAAAACCTGGCGCCCCGCTCCTCAGGACAAGGAACCCGAAATCACCATAACCCTTTCTCAAAAGGATATGTTTGACAAGGTTGTTATAATGGAGCATATTATCAACGGACAGCACGTTGAGGAATACGAGGTTTATATTGATACGGGCAACGGCAAACTGAAAAGAGTTTCAAAGGGCGGAGTTATCGGTTACAAGAGAATTGTTAAAATTACACCCGAAGAAGTTGTTAAGGTTAAAATCAAAATTAAATCATACAGGGGCAATCTTGAATTGCAGTCCGTTACAATGTATTGATTATGAAAAAAATTGCCATATACGGCGGCTCCTTTGACCCGCCACACAAAGGTCACAAACTCTTGGCGGAAAACCTTATGGGAATCTGCGGTGCCGACAGAGTTATTGTAATACCCGCCTTTCTGTCACCATTTAAAGAAACAAGTTCCGCTTCCTCCGAGGACAGACTGAAAATGTGCAGTCTTGCTTTCCCCGAAGATTATTTCACCATAAGCGACATTGAAATAAAAAGAGGGGGGAAAAGTTACACCGTTGACACCCTCCGTCAGTTAAAAGAGGAAAATCCCGACGCACAACTGTTTTTGTTCATGGGGGACGATATGCTTTTGTCCTTTGACAAATGGTACAAATACAGGGAAATTCTGAAACTTTGTAAAATCGTTTGCGGATGCAGAACGGAAAATCTTCGAGAACTTGAAAATATGCGTGATTTTGTCAAAAATGTTCTCAGGGCGCAGGACAGAGTGATTATCTGCGAGAGTGTTCCTTATGAAATGAGTTCAACACAAATTCGCTCGTCTTTAAAAAACGGAAAAACGGATTGTGTTTCCCGTGATGTTTATAATTATATAATGGAAAAGGGGTTGTATAAATGAACAGGGACGCGGAATATAAAGAGATTTTGCAGGGAAAACTTAGTGAGAGAAGATATATTCATTCTCTCAACGTGGCGGAGTCTGCAAAGGAACTTGCCGAAATTTACGGTTATGACAGAGAAATTGCATATACCGCAGGTCTTATTCACGACTGTTGCAAGGACACCGCGCCGGGATTACAACTTTCATATATGCTCCAAAACGGAATGGAACTGACACAGATTGAAACGGACACTCCGAAACTTTATCATGCAATGTGCGGAAGTATTTTCGTTCAAAAGGAATTCGGCATTGAAAATCAAGATATAATAAACGCGGTACGGTATCACACAACGGGCAGAAAGAATATGTCCTTGCTTGAAAAAATTGTGTTTATCGCGGACTTTATCAGCGCCGAAAGAGATTATGACGGTGTGGAAATAATGAGGGAAAAGGCATTGCGCTCCCTTGACGAAGCCATTGTGGAAGGTCTCGGATTCACTATTAAAGAACTCATAGATAATTCAAAGGTGGTACATTCCGATACGGTGGACGCCTACAATGACGCTATGATGAATATATTAAAAAAACAGAGGTAAAAAAATGAGTCTTGATATTGTAAAAAAAGTTGTAAAAGCACTTGACGATAAAAAAGGTAACGATATTCAGGTTATCAAAATCGAAGAACTTACGATCGTTGCGGATTACTTCGTAATCTGCACGGCAAACTCCAATACCCATGTTCGCTCTCTTGCGGATGAGGTTGAATATCAACTCGGAGAAGCGGGTATCAAAGCCGACCACATTGAAGGCAGGGCTACGGGCTGGGTTCTTCTTGAATTCGGCGGTGTTGTAGTTCACATCTTCCTTGAGGAATCAAGAAATTACTACAATCTTGAACGTCTTTGGGAGGACGCAAAGAAAATTGATGCAAGTCAGTTTTTAGATTAAGTTATTATAAGTTAAAGTTCGGAACGGAGAATGAACAGGGGACAACTCCTTTCAAATTTTTGCGTTCCATTTACATAGAAAGGTATGATTATAATGAAGTACGATTTTTCAGCCGTTGAAAAGAAATGGCAGAAAAAATGGGAGGACGCAGGTGTTTTCCACGCACAGGACAATTCCGAAAAGCCCAAATTCTACGGGCTTGTCGAGTTCCCCTATCCCAGCGGTGCAGGTATGCACGTGGGTCACATTAAAGCCTATTCGGGTCTTGAAGTTATTTCAAGAAAAAGAAGAATGCAGGGCTACAATGTTCTTTTCCCCATCGGTTTTGACGCATACGGTCTTCCCACGGAGAACTATGCAATTAAAACGGGTATTCATCCCCGTAAGGTTACGGATATGAATATTGAAAAATTCTCCTCACAACTTAAAAAGGTTGGTTTCTCTTTCGATTGGGACAGAGTTGTGGATACAACCGAGGAGGGTTACTATAAGTGGACACAGTGGATTTTCCTCAAAATGTTTGAAAACGGTCTTGTTTTCCGTGACAAAACATTGGTTAACTACTGTCCGTCCTGTAAAGTTGTTCTTTCCAACGAGGACTCCCAGGGCGGTAAATGCGACATTTGCCACAGCGATATTGTTCAGAAGTCAAAGGACGTCTGGTATCTTCGTATTACCGAATATGCCGACAAACTCCTTGAAGGTCTTGAGAGAGTTGATTATCTTCCCAACATTAAACTCCAGCAGGTTAACTGGATCGGTAAATCAACGGGTGCATTTGTTAATTTCCAAATTGACGGCACAGACGAAAAACTCAAGATTTATACAACCCGTCCCGACACACTTTTCGGTGTAACATTTATGGTTATGGCTCCCGAGCACCCACTCATTGACAAGTACGCGGAAAAAATCGGCAATATGGCTGATATTGAAAACTACCGTACAGAGTGTGCAAAGAAAACCGAGTTTGAAAGAACACAACTTGTTAAGGACAAAACAGGTGTCAGAATTGACGGTCTCGAAGCCGTTAACCCCGTTAACGGAAAGAAAATTCCCATATACATATCCGACTATGTAATGATGGGTTACGGTACCGGTGCAATTATGGCTGTTCCCGCCCACGACCAGCGTGACTACGAATTTGCAAAGAAATTCGGCATTGATATTATTGAGGTTATTAAGGGCGGAGATATTTCGGTTGAAGCATACACCGGCGAGGGCGAAATGGTTAACTCCGGATTCCTTGACGGTATGACAAAGAAATCCGCTTCCATTGAGAAAATGATTGAATTCCTCGGTGAAAAGGGCGTCGGTGAAAAAGGCGTTCAGTACAAAATGAAGGACTGGGCATTTAACCGCCAAAGATATTGGGGTGAACCCATTCCCATTGTTCATTGTGAAAAATGCGGTATTGTTCCCGTACCCTATGAGGAACTTCCTTTAAAACTTCCCGAGGTTGACAATTTCCAACCCGGCTCCGACGGTGAAAGCCCCCTTGCAAAAATTGACAGTTACGTAAACTGCACCTGTCCCAAATGCGGCGCACCCGCAAAGCGTGAGACAGATACAATGCCCCAATGGGCAGGTTCTTCCTGGTACTTCCTCAGATACATTGATCCCAAGAATACCGAGGCTTTTGCAGACAAGGAAAAACTTAAATATTGGGGACCTGTTGACTGGTACAACGGCGGTATGGAGCACGTTACACGTCACCTTATCTATTCCCGTTTCTGGCACAAATTCCTTTACGATATCGGGGAAGTTCCTTTCGACGAGCCCTATTCAAAGAGAACTGCTCAAGGTCTTATCCTCGGTCCCGACGGTGAGAAAATGAGCAAATCAAAGGGTAATGTTGTTGACCCCAACGAAGTTGTTGATTCTCTCGGCGCGGATGTTCTTCGTACCTATGTTCTCTTTATGGGTGACTATGAAAAAGCGGCACCCTGGAGCGAAAGCAGCGTTAAAGGCTGTAAGCGTTTCATTGACAGAGTATGGAATCTTCTTGAAATTGTTAAGGACTCAGAGGAATATTCAAAAGAACTCGAAGTATCCTTCCACAAAACAATCAAAAAGGTTTCAGAAGATATCGAAAATATGAAGTTCAATACCGCCATAGCCTGCCTTATGACCCTCCTTAACGAGATTTATGACAAGGGCTCAGTCACAAAGGGCGAACTTAAAACATTCATTAAACTTCTTGACCCCTTTGCTCCCCATGTCTGTGAGGAAATATGGTCCGAAATCGGCGGTGAAGGCTTACTTGCGGTGGCACAATGGCCCGAATTTGACCGGGCAAAAACCGTTGACGCAACAATCGAAGTTCCCGTGCAGATTTGCGGTAAACTCCGTGCAACCGTTACTATTGCTAAAGATGCAACGGCGGATGACGCTATCTCTGCCGCAAAAGCGGATGAAAAGGTTCAGGAATTCCTTGCAGGTAAGAGCATCATTAAGGAAATCTATGTTCCCGGAAAAATTATCAACATTGTTGCAAAATAAAATATCCTATTATTAAGAAAGAAGCGTGATTTCTTGTCACACAAGAAAAATAAAAAACCTATGAAAAAGGGCTGCAAGGTTCTTGTATCAATCCTTGGGGTAATTTTGGCTCTGATTATATTTTTGGTGGCAATTCCCGTTACGGTTTGTAAAACACTCCCCGGGGAAGCACCCTCAAAGGATGAAATTACAAATCCTTACATAACCGATGACGGCGCACTTGTTTCCGCCCACCGTTCCGGCGGGGAAATGGCTCCCGAAAATACTATGGCGGCATTCAAAAACTGTATTGAAAGCGAAGATTTCAATGTTGATATCTTTGAATTTGACTTGCACATTACCGCCGATAATAAACTTATTCTTCTCCATGACGGCACTCTCGACAGGACAACAAATTCCGTGGAGCATTTCGGAAAAGAAGATGTTAAACCCTCGGAGAAAACCTATGAAGAACTCCGTCAGTTGAATTTTGGCGAGAATTTTGAAAATGCGGACGGCGAATTTCCCTACAAAGGCTTAAAAGGGGACGATATTCCCGATGACCTTCGTGCAGTTCTCCTTGAAGATGTTTTGGACTACCTTGAAAGCAACGGCGAGTTCGACTACATTATTGAAATCAAGGACTCCGGCGATTTGGGTAAGACTGCCTGTGATGAACTTTACAGAATAATCAAGGAAAAAGGACTTCTTGATAGAGTTGTTTTCGGTACATTTAATATGGACATTACAAAATATGCCCAGGAAAATTATCCGGATATGCTCCGTTCCGCAAGTATTCCCGAAGCGATTATTTTCTATTTGCTTTGCAGTTACGGAATTGATGTTGATAAGGATTTCTTTAAATATCAGGCGTTGCAGATTCCCATGGATTATGCTCCCGCAATTTATCTTGATAACGAGAGAGTTATCAACTATGCTCATAAGAACAATCTGGCAGTTCAGTACTGGACAATCAATGACCCTGAGGACGTTGAGTATCTTAACTCAATCGGTGCGGACTGCATTATGAGTGACGATCCCTCTATGGCATACGATATTATTCACAAATAATATAAAATCAGGTTTTTACCCTTATATTTCTCGGAGGACACAGTGGCAAAGGTCAAGGATATGACGGTGGGCAGTCCCACAAAAAACATTTTGAAATTTTGCTTGCCCCTGATGATAGGCAACCTTTTTCAACAATTCTATAATATGGCGGACACCATTATTGTCGGTCAGTTCGTTGGTAAAAATGCTCTTTCGGCAGTCGGTTCCGTGGGCTCCCTCAACTTCCTGATAGTTGGGTCGGTAATAGGACTTTGTTCCGGTTTTGCAATCCCCATTGCTCAACGGTTCGGAGCGCAGGACATTAAGGGTCTGAAAAAATACGTTGCCAATATCATTTACACCTCCGTTGTTCTTGCGGTTATTTTTACGGCGGGCGCGGTGCTTCTGACAAATCCCTTGTTGAAACTTCTTAACACTCCCGAGGAGATTTACGGTGAAGCATACAGTTATATTGTTATAATCTTTGCGGGTATTTCCGCCACAATGTTTTATAATCTTCTGGCAAGTATCGTCCGTGCTCTCGGAGACAGCAAAACACCACTTTATTTCCTGTTGTTTTCCTCTTTTTTCAATATCGGGTTGGATTTGCTCCTGATTATTGTTTTCAAAACGGGAGTCAGGGGAGCGGCGGTTGCAACTGTTGTTTCCCAGTTTATTTCAGGTGTATTGTGCCTGATTTACGTGAAACGGAGTTTCCCGATTCTTCACGTTACAAAGGAAACACGTGATTTGGATTTCAAGTTCGTAAAGGAACTTTTGAGAAACGGATTACCCCTTGCCCTTCAGTTTTCGATTACGGCAATCGGCTCGGTAATGCTTGCTTCCTGTGTTAACAATTTGGGGGCGGATATCATTGCCGCAATAACCATAGGCACTAAAACCCAACTTATGATAACGCTACCCGCGGAGACCATCGGTATTACGATGGCTACCTATTGCGGTCAGAATCTGGGCGCCGAAAAATATGACAGAATTAAAAAGGGTGTGGGCAGAGCAGTTGTTGTGGCTCTTGTATATTCGGCAATAGGTTTTACCGTTGCAAGATTTTTCGGTCCGTATATTTCACTTGCGTTCATTGACAAAGGAGAAACGGAAGTTATTGCACTTGCCCAACAGTATATAAATATGGGAAGTTACTTCTACCCCATACTTGCGGTACTCTTTGTTTTGAGAAACTCCATTCAGGGTGTCGGTTACAGCGTAACCGCTATGACCACGGGTATATTTGAACTTGTGGCAAGAGGTATTATGGGCTACGGCTTTGTTAACCGATTTGGCTACGATGCCGCCTGTATCGCAAACCCTGTTGCGTGGATTGCTGCGGACGTGTTCCTTATTCCCGCATACCTATTTATAATGGGGAAAGTTAAGAAAAAATTGGTTCGTTGTGATGAAAAAAATAATGAACGGTAAATAAATTCGGGGACGCTACGCGTCCCCGAATTTATTTACAGATATACATATTTGAGCGGAGCAAAGTTAAGTGTTATCAATACTTCCTCGACAACTGTTCATTTGCTTCTTCTTTTGTAATTTCTCCGGCGTTGCATCTTGCCATAATCTGAACGTCCTTATCGTTGAGTTTGTAGAATCGCCATATTATGTATGATACAAGGTAGCCGATGGCGGGAATCAAAGCGTAAATCAACCAGAAAGCATCAAGGGCTTCGGGAGTTTGGGTAACACCCATTTTTTCCAGCTGTTCAAAGTTCTCTGCTTCAACATTTACCCAACCAACCGCGGGAATACCCAACATAAAGAGGGAGAGTGCGCCTGAGATTGCACCCGTAAGTTTTACCATAAAGGTCTGGATTGCAAAGGTAATGCCCTTGGCTTCAATGCCGGTTTTGAATCTGCCGTACTCGGCACAGTCGGGTGTGAACATAAAGAGCATAACACCCAGGGTTGCTGCGGGGATTGATTTTAGAATTGTAAATATAATAAAGAATACGGGGTTTTTATAGCCGAAAATCCACATGAGAACACCGAGAACAACCGTTGCCAGCACGCTTGCTCGGAAAACGGTCATTTTATCAACTTTGCGGACAATTTTAGGTACAAGAACGGAGCCGAGGAATGAGAATGGGGCGCCCACAATGCCGAGAATCGTAATAAACAGGGAATCATGGAACAGGTAGTAGGATGCAAGGAGATTCAGAGCGGTTACATAGTTTACGCTTGAATAGAAGAAAAATCCTATGTAAAAGAGGAGAAGATACTTATTTTTGAAAAGGTAGGAGAGCATATTTTTAACGGAGAACGCTTCTTCTTCAATGGGGGTATAGCGTTCCTTGAGATTGAAACAGGCGGGAATCATTGTAAGAAATGCCGCAATTGAGCATATAATAACCGCAACGGAATAATTACTGCCCACCCTTTCGCCCACAAGGAAAGCAACAATGGCTGGAGCAACGGCGCCGCCCACGCCGCCCCATATACTCTTATAGGACATCATACTGTTGCGCTCGTCAATATTATCGGTCATTGATGTGATGATGCCGTAAATGGGGGCATCGCAAAGGGTATAAACCGTGTCAAAAATAAGATATGTTACGGCAAACCAGGCAATTTTCGCGTTTTCGGAAATGCCCGAGGGTGTTGAGAACATTGCGATACAGGTAATTGGTATCAACACGAGTGATATTCTCAGCCACGGTATGTACTTCTTGCCGCTTTTGAATTTGACCGCGTCAAAAATCACACCGAAAAGAGCGTCGTTTATTGCGTCCCAAATTTTAACGATGAGCATAACGCTCGCAATTTTCATGGGGTCAACACCCATGAACGCAAAGTATGTTGTAAGGCACGAGGAAATAAGGGCATAGAAAATGTTTTGCCCCGTGAAATACACATAATAACTTTTTCTTTCTGTGCCGCACGTTTTCCAATCGGCAGGGGCTTTTGAGTTGATTAGTTTGTTTATAACCGACATATTTCTTAACTCCTTTCGACACTGCAAGAGAGTGATTACATATATAATGGTATCATATCGGCGGGAAAATTGCAAATAAAAGAACTGATGAAAAATAGTAAGAAATATTTTAAATTTCTTATTGACAATTGAAATGGGTTGGGTTATAATATACACTCAATTATATTGGAATATTATGAAGTATTATGTTTTCAGGTAAGTATTTTTACCGCAAAATATTCCAAAAAACGATGGTTAATTATTTCTTTTTTTAGCCGATTTCACTCGGTAAAAAAGGAATTTAAAATAGAACGGAGTGATATGTTTTATGGCGAATGTAAAACCCGTAAAGCTCGGCAAGAACACCAGAATGAGTTTCGCCGGAATCAATGAAGTAATGCAGATGCCAAACCTCATTGAAGTGCAGAAGAACTCATACAAGTGGTTTCTTGATGTAGGGCTTAGAGAAGTTTTCCGCGATATTGATGAAATCACGGATTACTCGGGTAATCTTGTCCTTACGTTTATTGATTACCGTATGGACGAGAAGCCGAAATACACTGTTCAGGAGTGCAAGGAAAGAGATGCAACCTATTCTGCGCCCCTTCGTGTATTAGTGCGTCTTTACAACAAGGAGACAGGAGAAATCAAGGAAAACGAAGTTTTCATGGGTGATTTCCCCATAATGACCGACAGCGGTACTTTTGTTATTAACGGTGCCGAGCGTGTTATTATCTCACAGCTTGTTCGTTCTCCCGGTGTTTACTACGGTTTCACCTACGACAAGAACGGTAAAAAGCTCTTTACTTCCACTGTTATTCCTAACAGAGGTGCCTGGCTTGAATACGAGACTGACCAGAACGATATTTTCAATGTAAGAATTGATAAGAACAGAAAGCTTCCCATTACAACTTTCATTCGCGCTCTCGGTCTTTCTTCCAACAACGATATTCGTGAATTTTTCGGTGACGATGACAGAATCGAAGCAACTCTTGAAAAAGATACTACCAAAAATACAGAAGAGGCTTTGCTTGAGGTTTACAGAAAACTTCGTCCCGGTGAGCCCCCCACGCTCGAATCGGCTGAAACCCATGTTAATAATCTGTTCTTCGACCCCCACAGATACGATATCTCAAGAGTCGGCAGATATAAATACAACAAAAAACTCGCGCTTACAGACCGTATTTCAGGCGGTGTTGCAGCGGATGATGTTTTCAGCCCCTTTACAGGTGAATTGCTTGTTGCGGCAGGGGACAAGATTACTTCAGAATCAGCAGAAGCAATCGACCGTTCAGGTGTTAAAGAAGTTGTTCTTGACGTTGAGGGTAAACGTGTTAAGGTTATCTCCAACAACATGGTTGACCCCCTTGATTTTATTGGCTGCGTTACAAAGGACGAACTTGAAGAAATCGCAATTAACGAGAAAGTTCGTTTCACGGTTCTTAAAGAAATCATTGACGAATGCGGCGATGACAAGGAAGCCCTCCTTGAACAGATGAAACTCCGTTGCGACGACCTTATTCCCAAACACATTATAATAGACGATATCTTTGCATCAATCAACTACCTTAACTGCCTCGGCAACGAACTGGGTAATGTTGACGATATCGACCATTTGGGCAACCGTCGTATCCGTTCCGTCGGCGAACTGCTCCAGAATCAGTTCAGAATCGGTTTCACAAGAATGGAGAGAGTTGTTCGTGAAAGAATGAGCCTTCAGGCACAGGAATCCGAAAAAGCAACTCCCGCCGCTCTTATAAATATCAGACCAGTTATGGCGGCAATTAAAGAATTCTTCGGTTCTTCGCCCCTTTCACAGTTTATGGATCAGACAAACCCCCTTGCTGAACTAACTCACAAGAGACGTCTTTCCGCTCTCGGTCCCGGCGGTCTTTCCCGAGACAGAGCAGGTTTCGAGGTTCGTGACGTTCATTACAGCCACTACGGCAGAATGTGCCCCATTGAAACTCCCGAAGGTCCTAACATCGGTCTTATTTCCTATCTTGCAACATTCGCAAGAATTAACAAATACGGCTTCATCGAAGCACCTTTCCGCAAGATTGACAAGAAAACAGGAAAGGTTCTTGACGAAGTTGAGTATATGACAGCGGACGTTGAGGACAACTACTGTGTTGCACAGGCTAACGAGCCCCTTGACGAGAACAACTTCTTCAAGAACGACCGTGTAACAGTACGTTACCGCGACGAGTTCCGCGAGGTTGCCCCCGCTTACGCTGACTATATGGACGTTTCTCCCAAGATGGTTGTTTCCGTTGCTACGGCAATGATTCCCTTCCTTGAGAACGACGACGCAAACCGTGCCCTCATGGGTTCCAACATGCAGCGTCAGGCAGTTCCGCTCCTTAAAACAGAATCCCCCATCGTCGGAACAGGTATGGAATACAAAGCGGCTGTTGACAGCGGCGTTGTTGTTCTTGCAAAACGCGGCGGTATTGTTAAGAAAGTTAGCGCTAAAAAGGTTGAAATCCTCGCTGACAACGGCGAAACAGACATTTATGAACTTATTAAGTTCATGCGCTCCAACCAGGGCACCTGCATTAACCAACGTCCCGTTGTTGAAATCGGCGAAAGAGTTGAAGAGGGCAGTGTTATTGCTGACGGTCCCGCAACTTCACAGGGTGAAATTTCCCTTGGTAAAAACGCTCTCGTCGGCTTCATGACCTGGGAAGGTTATAACTACGAGGACGCGGTTCTTCTTAACGAAAAGATGGTACGTGACGATGTTTATACATCCGTACACATTGAAGAACACGAGGTTGAAGCAAGAGATACAAAACTCGGACCGGAAGAAATTACAAGAGATATTCCCAACGTGGGTGAAGACGCTCTTGCAAACCTTGATGAAAACGGTATCATCAGAATCGGTGCCGAAGTTCATTCCGGCGATATTCTTGTAGGTAAGGTTACTCCCAAGGGTGAAACCGAATGTACTCCCGAAGAAAGACTTCTCCGTGCAATCTTCGGTGAAAAGGCGAGAGAGGTCAGAGACTCTTCTCTTCGCGTTCCCCACGGTGAATACGGTGTTGTTGTTCAGGTTGAAGTGTTCACAAGACAGAACAGCGACGAACTTAATCCCGGTGTTAATAAAGTAGTTCGCTGTTACATCGCTCAGAAGCGTAAAATCAGCGTGGGCGATAAGATGGCGGGCCGTCACGGTAACAAGGGTGTTGTTTCAAGAATTCTTCCCCAGGAAGATATGCCCTTCCTTCCCGACGGTACTCCTCTTGATATCGTTCTTAACCCCCTGGGTGTTCCCTCACGTATGAACATCGGTCAGGTTCTTGAAGTTCATTTGGGTTATGCCGCAAGAGCCCTCGGTTACAAGGTTATGACCCCCGTATTTGACGGCGCTCACGAAAGTGACATCCGCGATATGTTGGCAGAAGCAAATCTTTCAACGGACGGTAAAACATGGCTTACTGACGGACGTACCGGCAGAAAGTTCGATAACCCTGTTACGGTGGGTATAATGTACTACTTGAAACTCCACCACCTTGTTGATGATAAGATTCACGCCCGTTCCACAGGTCCCTACTCCCTTGTTACTCAGCAACCCCTCGGCGGTAAAGCTCAGTTCGGCGGTCAGCGTTTCGGTGAAATGGAAGTTTGGGCACTTGAAGCATACGGTGCAGCCTATACTCTTCAAGAAATTCTTACAGTTAAATCAGACGATGTTGTGGGTAGAGTTAAAACCTACGAATCCATCGTTAAAGGCTACAATATTCCTAAGCCCGGCGTTCCCGAATCATTCAAGGTTCTTATTAAAGAACTTCAGTCCCTGGGTCTTGATGTTCGTGTTCTCGACAAGGAGAATAATGAAATAGACCTCAGACAAAACTTTGATGATGAAGTTGTTCTTCCCGTTGTTGACAATTCGGACTATGACGAGGCATTCTCAAGTGTTAACGATACAGAGGATGCAAGCGGTTGGTCCGTAACGGACGAAGAAACAAAGGACGATTTGTTCTATGAAGAAAGTTCCGAAGAAGTATTTGACGACGGTTTAGGCGATGATTTCGACGACGGCTTTTCCGATGAAGATAGCTTTTAATGTGAACAATTGACTGACATCATTGAATAGGAAGAAGGGTTAATCATATATGGCATACGATTCAGTTAACGTACCTGTTGAAGATAACAACATAGATTTTGAATCGATTAAAATAGGACTCGCTTCTCCGGACCTTATCAGAGAATGGTCTTATGGTGAGGTTAAAAAACCCGAAACCATTAACTACCGTACTCTTAAACCGGAAAAAGAAGGCCTTTTCTGCGAGAAAATTTTCGGACCCACTAAGGACTGGGAATGCCATTGCGGAAAATACAAGAAAATTCGTTTTAAAGGCAAAGTCTGCGAACGCTGCGGTGTTGAAATCACCAAGGCTAAAGTAAGACGTGAGCGTATGGGTCATATTGAGCTTGCTGCTCCCGTATCACATATCTGGTACTTTAAGGGAACACCCTCAAGAATGGGACTTATGCTTGACATTTCACACCGTGACCTTGAAAAAGTGCTTTATTTTGCAAAGTACATTGTTGTTGATCCCGGTGACACTCCTCTTGAGAAAAAACAGATTCTCAGCGAAAAAGATTACGAGGAAATGGTTGAGAGATACGACCGCGACTCCTTTAAGGCTGCTATGGGCGCAGAGGCTATCAAAGAACTTCTCACCGAAATAGATGTTGACGCTCTTTGCGATGAACTTCACAAGGAACTTGAGACAGCCGCAGGACAGAAGAAAGTTCGTATTCTCAAAAGACTTGAGGTTGCAGAGGCATTTAAAAACTCCGGCAACCGTCCCGAATGGATGATTCTTGACGCTGTTCCGGTTATTCCTCCGGATATTCGTCCCATGGTTCAGCTTGACGGCGGACGTTTCGCAACATCCGATCTCAACGACCTTTACAGGAGAGTTATCAACAGAAATAACCGACTTCAGAAACTCCTTGAATTAGGCGCTCCCGGTATCATCGTTAACAACGAAAAGAGAATGCTCCAGGAAGCAGTTGACGCTCTTATTGATAACGGCCGTCGCGGCAGACCCGTTACAGGCCCCAATAACCGCGCGCTTAAATCACTTTCCGATATGCTCAAAGGTAAGCAGGGACGTTTCCGTCAGAACCTTCTCGGTAAACGTGTTGACTACTCAGGCCGTTCCGTTATCGTTGTAGGTCCCGAACTCAAACTCTATCAGTGCGGTCTTCCCAAGGAAATGGCAATCGAACTTTTCAAGCCCTTTGTTATGAAACGCCTTTGTGAACTCGGTAAGGCAAACAATATTAAATCAGCAAGAAAAATGGTTGAGAGAGCAAGCGTTGAAGTTTGGGATGCTCTTGAAGTTGTTATCAAGGACCACCCCGTAATGCTCAACCGTGCTCCCACACTTCACAGACTCGGTATCCAGGCTTTTGAACCCGTACTTGTTGAGGGTAGAGCCATTAAACTCCATCCCCTTGTATGTACGGCTTTCAACGCGGACTTCGACGGCGACCAGATGGCTGTTCACGTACCCCTTTCCGCAGAAGCACAGGCCGAAGCAAGATTCCTTATGCTTGCTGCAAACAACCTCCTCAAGCCCTCTGACGGTAAGCCCGTTGTTGTTCCCACACAGGATATGATCCTCGGTTCTTATTACCTTACTCTTGTTAAACCCGAAGAACAGGGTCACGGCAAAGTGTTCAGAAATGTTGATGAGGCTATGATGGCTTACGATGAAGGCGATTTAGGACTTCACGCTCCCATCAAAATCCGTATGACCAAAGAGGTTGACGGCAAGGTATATACAGAACTCCTTGAAACAACTCTCGGTAAGGTTATATTCAACACTCCCGTTCCCCAGGACCTTGGATTTGTTGACAGAAGCAAGCCCGAAAATATGTTCAAACTTGAAATCAACGAACTTGTCAACAAAAAGGTTCTCGGTAAAATTATTGAGCGTTGTATCAGAGTTCACGGTACCGCTGAATCCGCAGTTGTTCTTGACAACATTAAGAAACAGGGTTACAACTATTCAACACGAAGCGGTATTACGGTTGCTGTTTGCGACGCAACAATCCCCGAAAAGAAAAAGCAGTTCCTTGCAGAAACCGAGGCTCTTATTGATACAATCGAAGAAGATTATCAGATGGGTCTTCTCTCCGCACAGGACCGTTCAAGAAGTGTAATCAAGGCTTGGGAAGTTTGTACAAAGAACGTTTCCGCAGAACTCCGTAATGCAATGGATCCCTACAACCCCATCTTTATGATGCTTGACTCCGGTGCCCGTGGTTCCGACTCACAGCTTCGTCAGTTGGCAGGTATGCGCGGTCTTATTGCCAATACCGCAGGTAAAACTATTGAAATCCCCATCAGAGCTAACTACCGTGAGGGTCTTAATATTATCGAGTACTTCATTTCTTCACGTGGTGCCCGTAAAGGTCTTGCTGATACGGCTCTGCGTACTGCTGACTCCGGTTATCTTACAAGACGTCTTGTTGACGTTTCACAGGAAGTTATCATCCGTGAGGAAGATTGCCATTGCAGTGACGGTCTTGAAGTATATGACATCAAAGACGGTAACGATATAATCGAGCCTTTAAGCGAACGTCTTACCGGCAGATATCTTCTTGAGAACTTCTGCGACGATGCAACGGGCGAAATCATTTGTGATACAGACACAATGGTTGATGACGAAATGGCAAAGAAAATTGCTAACATCGTTAACTCCCGTCCCAACGAGGCAGACAGAAAAATCAAAATCCGTTCGCTTCTCACCTGCGAATGTGATCACGGTGTATGTATCAAGTGCTACGGTTCAAACCTTGCAACAGCAGGCCCTGTTACAGTGGGCGAGGCAGTCGGTATAATTGCCGCTCAGTCAATCGGTGAGCCCGGTACACAGCTTACCATGAGAACATTCCATACCGGTGGTGTTGCTTCTCAGGCGGATATTACACAGGGTCTTCCCCGTGTTGAAGAACTCTTTGAAGGCAGAAAGCCCAAGACTCTTGCAATGCTCAGTGAGATTGACGGTAAAGTTTCATTTGAAACAATTAAGAACAGTAACTATGTTGTTGTTACAAACGAAGATGACGCTAAGAAATATCTGATTCCTTTCGATGCAAGACTTTGTCAGGAAATTCAGGAGGGTGCATACATTAAAAAGGGTCAGCATCTTACGGAAGGTGCGGTTAACCCCCACGATGTTCTTGCAGTTCTCGGTGTTGACGCCGTTCACAACTATCTTATCAAAGAAGTTCAGATGACCTACCGTATGCAGGGTGTTGATATCAACGACAAGCATATCGAGGTTATAGTTCGTCAGATGATGAGAAAGATTAAGGTTGAGGACCCGGGTTCAACAAACCTTCTTCAAGGTACTTCCATTGAAAAACGTGAACTTAACAAAGCAAATGCCGAGGCAAAGGCACGTTGCGAAGCGGAGGGTATGCCCTTTGTACCTGCAACAGCTTCTCCCGTTCTTTTGGGTATTACCAAAGCATCTCTTGCAACGGAATCCTTCCTTTCCGCCGCATCTTTCCAGGAAACTACAAAAGTTCTTACAGATGCTGCAATCAAAGGCAAGGTTGACCCGCTTCTCGGTCTTAAGGAAAACGTTATTATCGGTAAACTTCTTCCCTCCGGTACGGGTATGAGGTGCTACAGTGATGTTGACGTTGTATCAACAAAAGTTCCCGAAGAAGTTTTTAATTCAATAGAAATTCCTATGGAATAACAAAAAAGCCGGGCGTACGTTTTGTGCGCTCGGCAGTTTTTTGTTTTTTTGCATAAAAACTCCGCCCTGTTACAGAATAAAACTTGAAAAAACAGAATTTGTGTGATTTACCAAAGTTTTTTAAAAAAGTTTGGTAAAACTGTTGACAAAAGGGGTTTAAAATGGTAAATTATTTAACGGTGCGTATGGGATAGGTATGCCCTGATCCCATATTTTACCCATATTTATATTGGAGGTGAAAATACTTGCCTACGTTTAATCAGCTCGTTCGCAGCGGAAGATCAACTCTCGAAAAGAAGTCAAAAGCTCCTGCTCTGGGTAAAGGTCTCAACTCTAAGAAGAATGTTTTAACAGATAACAATTCTCCTCAGAAGCGCGGTGTTTGCACAGTTGTTAAGACTGACACACCCAAGAAGCCCAACTCAGCGCTCAGAAAACTCGCCAGAGTTCGTCTCACAAACGGAATTGAAGTTTCTGCTTACATTCCCGGCGTGGGTCACAATCTTCAGGAGCATAGCGTGGTTCTCATTCGTGGCGGTCGTGTTAAGGACCTTCCCGGTGTGCGTTACCACATCATCAGGGGCACACTTGATGCCCAGGGCGTTGCTAACAGAATGCAGAGCCGTTCAAAATACGGTGCAAAACGTCCCAAAGCCGGTAAAAAATAATTTTACCAAACTTTATTATTCCAGGACAAATCTTCTTGCAGGCTGAATTATTCAACCAATGGTGAGTATTTTTATAACTATAAAGAGTTGTAAATGCCCATTGGCGCCACGGGAAGCATAGTCACTCGAGTACCTAAGATATCATTTTTATGAAGGAGGGAAGCGAAGTGCCAAGAAGAGGCAAGATTGCAAAACGTGATGTTTTGCCGGATCCGCTTTACAACTCAAAGCTTGTTACAAGGCTTATTAACAATGTAATGTTAGATGGTAAGAAAGGTGTCGCACAGAAAATCGTTTATGACGCTTTCGATATCATCAGAGAACAGACAGGCAAAGAACCCCTTGAAGTTTTTGAAGCTGCAATGGAAAATGTTATGCCCGTTCTCGAGGTAAAGGCTCGCCGTATCGGCGGTGCTACTTACCAAGTTCCGATCGATGTTCGCCCCGAAAGACGTGAAACACTCGGTCTTCGTTGGATTTCAACTTATGCCCGTTTGCGTTCCGAAAGAACTGCTAAGGAAAGACTCGCCAACGAAATTTTAGATGCTACTAATTCTACCGGTGCTGCCTTCAAGAAAAAAGAAGACATGCACAAGAATGCAGAAGCAAACAAAGCATTTGCACATTTCAGATGGTAATTTTAACCGTTTGAATATTCTAACTATTATTCGGAGGATATTATGCCAAGACAGGTATCTTTACAGCAGACCAGAAATATCGGTATCATGGCTCACATTGACGCGGGTAAAACCACTACAACCGAGCGTATCCTTTTCTATACCGGTGTTAACCACAAATTAGGTGAAACACATGACGGTGCTGCTACAATGGACTGGATGGCACAGGAACAGGAGAGAGGTATCACAATTACCTCTGCTGCAACTACATGTTTCTGGAACGGCAACAGAATCAACATCATTGACACTCCCGGTCACGTTGACTTCACAGTTGAAGTTGAGCGTTCACTTCGTGTTCTTGACGGTTCTGTTACGGTTCTTTGTGCTAAGGGTGGCGTTGAGCCCCAGTCAGAAACTGTTTGGAGACAGGCTGATAAATACAAGGTTCCGCGTATGATTTATGTAAACAAGATGGATATCTTGGGCGCTGACTTCTACAATGTTCTTAACATGGTAAAAGACAGACTTAAATGTAACGCTGTTCCGATTCAGCTTCCCATCGGTGTTGAATCTTCTTTCAAGGGAATTATCGACCTTGTTGAAATGAACGCGGTTATGTACTATGATGACCTCGGCAAAGACATCAGAATCGAAGAAATTCCCGAAGATATGAAGGAACTTGCAGAAAAATATCATGCCGAACTCATCGAACATGTTGCTGAGCAAGACGATGAACTTATGATGAAATATTTTGATGGCGAAGAACTCACTGTTGACGAAATCAAAAAATGCATCAGAAAAGCCACTATTGCTAACGACATGGTTCCGATTGTTTGCGGCACATCTTACAAGAACAAAGGCGTTCAGAAACTTCTTGACGCGGTTGTTGACTATATGCCCGCTCCCACGGACATTGAAGCAATTAAGGGTGTTAACCCCAATACTGAGGAGGAAGAAGTTCGCGAATCCAGTGACGAAGGTCCTTTCGCAGCTCTTGCTTTCAAAATTGCTACTGACCCCTTTGTCGGTAAACTTTGCTATTTCAGAGTTTATTCCGGTAAACTTGAAACAGGCTCAACCGTTTATAACTCAGTAAAAGATGACAACGAAAGAATCGGTAGAATTCTTCAGATGCACGCTAACGACCGTAAAGATATCGACTGCTGCTATGCAGGTGATATTGCCGCTGCTGTCGGTATCAAGAGAACTACAACAGGTGATACTCTTTGCGATAAGAATCACCCCATTATTCTCGAATCCATGGAATTCCCCGAGCCCGTTATCCGTGTTGCTATTGAGCCCAAGACCAAAGCAGGTCAGGAAAAAATGGGTATCGCTCTTGCAAAACTTGCAGAGGAAGATCCCACATTCAAATGCTATACAGATGAAGAAACAGGACAGACAATTATCGCCGGTATGGGTGAACTCCACCTTGAAATCATCGTTGACAGACTTCTTCGTGAATTTAGGGTTGAGGCTAACGTAGGTAAACCCCAGGTTGCTTACAGAGAAACAATCACTCAGGAGGCTTCTGCAGACACCAAGTTTGCACGTCAGTCCGGCGGTCACGGTCAGTACGGTCATGTTAAGATTCGTATCGAGCCCAACGAGGGCAAGGGTTACGAGTTCGTTAACTCAATCGTCGGCGGTGCTATCCCCAAGGAATTCATCGGTCCTGCTGAAGCAGGTATCAAGGGCGCAATGCTCTCCGGTGTTCTTGCCGGCTACAACGTTGTTGACGTTAAAGTTACTCTTTATGACGGTTCTTACCACGAGGTTGACTCTTCCGAACTTGCCTTCAAAACCGCAGGTTCAATGGCTTTCAAAGAGGCTATGAGAAAAGCCGCTCCCGTGCTTATGGAGCCCGTTATGAAAGTTTCCGTTGTTGTTCCCAATGACTACATCGGTGATGTTCTCGGCGACCTTACTTCCCGCCGCGGACTTCCTCAGGGTCAGGAAGACAGAAACGGTGCAGTTGAAATTATTGCTCACGTTCCGCTTTCAGAAATGTTCGGTTACGCTACCGACCTTCGTTCCAAAACACAGGGCCGCGGTCAGTACGTTATGGAACCCAGCCATTATCAGCCCGTTCCCAGAAACATTGCCGAAAAGATTATGGACGAGAGAGCCAAAAACTAAAAATGCAGCCTGATTAGGCGTTTTTAGTAAGATTTTTCAAAAAACTATTGAATTATTGCGATATATTTGATAATATTATATCGTGAAATTATGCTTAAATTAAAGGAGGAAATTTCCAATGGCTAAACAGAAATTCGAAAGAACTAAGCCCCACGTTAACATTGGTACTATCGGCCACGTTGACCACGGTAAAACAACTCTTACAGCTGCTATCACAAAGACTCTTTCTCTTAAGGGCTATGCACAGTTTGAAGACTATGCAAACATCGATAAGGCTCCCGAAGAAAGAGAACGTGGTATCACAATCAACACCGCTCACGTAGAGTACGAGACAGACGCTCGTCACTATGCTCACGTTGACTGCCCCGGCCATGCTGACTATATCAAGAACATGATCACCGGTGCTGCACAGATGGACGGTGCTATCCTTGTTATCGCTGCAACAGACGGTCCTATGGCTCAGACCAAAGAGCACCTTCTTCTTGCTCGTCAGGTTGGCGTTCCCTACATCGTTGTATTCCTTAACAAATGCGACCTCGTAGATGACCCCGAACTCCTTGAACTCGTTGAAATGGAAGTTCGTGAGACTCTTGATTCTTATGAGTTCCCCGGCGATGATACTCCCATCATCAAAGGTTCTGCATTCCAGGCTCTTGATTCTGATTCAACAGATCTCGCTGATCCTGTTTATGCTCCCATCCTTGAACTCATGGATGCAGTTGACAGCTACATCCCCACTCCCGACCGTATGGCAGACCTTCCCTTCCTTATGCCCGTTGAAGACGTATTCACAATTACAGGTCGTGGTACTGTTGCAACAGGTAGAGTTGAACGTGGTCAGCTTCGTGTTGGTGACGAACTCGAAATCGTTGGTCTTAAAGAAGAAAGCAGCAAGACTGTTTGTACAGGTGTTGAAATGTTCCACAAACTCCTCGACTATGCTGAGGCAGGCGACAACATCGGTGCTCTTCTTCGTGGTATCGACAGAAAAGGTGTTGAACGCGGTCAGGTTCTTTGCAAACCCGGTTCAATTCAGCCTCACACAAAATTCAAAGGTCAGGTTTACGTTCTTTCTAAAGATGAGGGCGGCCGTCATACACCTTTCTTCAACAACTACAGACCTCAGTTCTTCTTCAGAACAACTGACGTTACAGGTACTATCAGCCTTCCCGAAGGCACAGAAATGTGCATGCCCGGCGATAACGTTGAGATGAATGTTGAACTCATCACTCCCATCGCTATTGAAAAGGGTCTTCGTTTTGCTATCCGTGAAGGTGGTAGAACAGTTGGTTCAGGTGCAGTTACAGAGATTATCGAATAATTTCGATTTGCATAGTACCCGGAGAGCAGTTTCGACTGCTCTCTGTTTTTTTTGTATTAGGGGACTGCTTCCGATAGGGTTTCTGACTTTAAACTTTAAGACATTTTTTATTGACTTTTATAATATAAAATAGTAAAATATTTGTATCTTATACATATAGGAGGCTATTATGGCAGAATTCTTTCTGAATGATTTTATAGTAGGTGTTGACGTTGCGATTTACCAATTCGTTGACAATATTATGAATCCTGTTCTGGATGTTATTATGACATTCATCACCCATCTCGGTGATGCGCCGGGTATTGTCTGGTGTGTATTGGGCATTTGCTTGCTCATACCCAAGAAAACGAGAAAGCTCGGTATTCTTATGTTTGCGGGTTTGATCTGCGCGTCCCTTATTAACAATGTTTGCCTTAAAAACATTATTGAAAGGCCCAGGCCCTACAACATTGACCCGTCCGTTTGGACAAATGCAGGCTACGAATACGTATGGCCCGCTCTTATTGATAAGAGCAGCAGTTGGTCGTTCCCCTCGGGTCATGCATCTTCTTCAATCGGCGCCGCATTTGCGTTGTTGCTTGGTTGCAAGAACAAGAAGTTGGCAATCGGTATTCCTGCATTCGTACTTTCTTTCCTTATCGGTTTCTCAAGAATTTACGTTCACGTTCATTATCCCACGGACGTTATCGTTGGTGCGGTTGTCGGTTTAATCGGCGGTCTTATCGGTTATCTGCTTGTAACAAAACTCATAGTACCCAAGGTTGTACCCGCTATTGAAAAGAAATTAAATAAGAAAATCATTTCTGACTAAAAAACTTTAATCAATAACACGTTTGTAGCATTGCAAAGGTGAAAATCAAGACATCAATCGAAAGATTGGTGTCTTTTTTGTGCTATCCGTGTAATTTGGGACAGTTCATCTTTGCTTCTATTTTAAAGTACGCCCATTTCCCAAAATCAACATTTTCTCAATTTTGGGAAGTGGGGTTATGAAAGTTTGGAGTTTATGATAAAGAAAAGGGTGTAACCCCGGGTTATTGAGGTTACACCGCTTTTATACTGATTTAAATTATCTTGAAATCTTGTTACTGTTGTCCTTTAGGTGTAATGAGGTCGATACAGCCTACGGGGCAGGCTTCGTGGCATTTGCCGCAACCTATACATTTTTCGGGATCAACGCTTGCAAGAAAGTTTTCCACCTTGACTGCGTCGTGCTCACAAGCCTTAACGCACTTCATACAACCGATACAAGCGGCTTTGCAATGCTTTCTTGCGCTTGCTCCTTTTTCCTTGTTGTTACAAAGAACTGCCGCCTGTGTAACGTTCAGGGGAAGCATTTTTATAAGGCTCTTGGGACAGGCTTTAACGCAAGCCTTACAACTGTGACAGGCAATTGTAGAAATTCTTGCAACACCGTCGCAGATGTGAATTGCGTCGAATTCGCAAGCGTCAACACAGTCACCCAAACCCAAACATCCGTAGGTACATTCCTTTGCACCGCCGAAAAGTTGGGAAGCCATACGGCAACTGCTTACGCCCTTATAGTTCATTTTATCTTCGGAGTTTGCAGAGTTACCCATGCACATGACAACTGCCGTTGTGGGAAGAACTGCCTCAGCAGCGGTGCCCATTATTTCCGCAACCTGTGCGGCAACAGCGGTACCGCCGGGAGCGCAAAGATTGGTCTGTTCCGCCTTACCCGAGGAGAGCGCCGCGGCATAGCCGGCACAACCGGAAAATCCGCAGGCACCGCAGTTTGCACCGGGGAGGACTGCTGTAATGGCTTCTGCTTTTTCGTCAACGGGTACTGCCATAACCTTTGAGGCAATGGCAAGTCCCAGACCTAATACAAGTCCGATACTTGCTACAAGGAGGATTGGTAATAGAATTTCATTCATTGTTCATTACCTCCTTAACCGAAAATTCCGTCAACAACACCGGAGAAGCCCAGGAATGAAACCGATGTTAAAGACGCGGCAATAAGTGTGGCGGGTAAGCCCTTAAGACCTTCGGGAATATCCGCAGTTTCAAGTCTTGAACGAACGCCTGCGAAAATGAGCATTGCAACCATAAATCCGACACCCGCACCCAATGAGTTAACCATTGAGAGAGCGAAGGAATGTTCAACTTCCGCAAATTTATCAACGTTGAGAAGAACAACACCGAGAACTGCGCAGTTTGTGGTAATAAGCGGAAGGTAAATACCCAAAGCATTGTAAAGGGGCTTTATGTATTTCTTCAAAACGATTTCCACCAACTGAACAAGGGCGGCAATTACAAGAATGAATACGATTGTTTGAAGATATACCAAATCGTGTTCAACCAATAAATTGTTAATGGGGTATGTTACGGCGGTGGCGGCAAGCATAACGAAGATAACCGCAACGCTCATACCCAGCGCCGTGTCAACCTTTTTGGAAACACCGAGGAATGGACATATACCTAAGAATTTACAAAGAACAAAGTTCTCCGTAAGAATTGCCGTAAGGATAATTGAAAAAATCTGTGCAGCACTCATATCATTTTATCCTCCCTTTCAGATACTACCTTTGAACAGGTTGAAGCCAAGGGACAACTTTCACAACCGTGAAGTTCCGCTTTGGGAAGTTTCTTTTTATCGCTGATTTTGTTTGAGAGGGCAATGAGCACACCGAATACAAAGAAACCGCCTGCGGGAAGAATGAACAGGGTCATGGGGGTGTTAAGGATTGTTACACCGTTGAAGCCGCCCAAAACATTTTCACCGAACACACCCAGAAGATTCTGTGCATCTGCAAAAAGGGTTCCGTTGCCCAAAAATTCTCTGACCGTTGCCATGCAGAACAGGGCGGCGGTGAAGCCGATACCCATACCCAATCCGTCAACTGCGGAGGCAATAACGGGATTCTTATTGGCGAATGCTTCCGCTCTGCCCAAGATAATGCAGTTAACAACAATAAGTGGGAGGAACACGCCCAAGGCGGAGTCAAGAGCGGGAACGAATGCTTTAACAAGCATTTGAACGATTGTAACGAAAGAAGCGATAATAACAACGTATGCGGGAATTCGCACCTTGTCGGGAATGACCTTTCTCAAGGCGGAAATTGCAATGTTGGAGCAAACGAGAACAATTGTGGCGGCAATTCCCATACCGATTGCATTAACCATTGAGGTTGATGTTGCAAGAGTGGGGCAAGTGCCGAGAACAAGTCTTAAAACGGGATTTTCACGAAGAAGTCCCTTTGTAAACTCCTTGCGGAGTGAACAGTTCTCTTTTTTAGCCATTTTCGGCACCTCCTTTTACTGCTGAGAGTATGTCAAACGCTTGATTTACCGCAGTTGTAACTGCCTGTGAAGTGATTGTGGCACTTGTGATTGCCTGAATTTCCGTGTCGGAAGCGGAATTTTTATTTACGGTGATTCCTTTGGATTTTCCCGTAAACTGCTTAAGCCACTCCTCTCCCGTGGCTTTCATACCAAGACCGGGAGTGTCGCTGATGGATGTGATTTCCACACCCGTTACCTTTTCTTCCTCTGCGGAGATACCCACCATACAGGTAAGCACACCGCCGTAACTTTTTGAGGAAACATTGAAAACATAGCCCACAAGGTTGTTTTCTTTGTCATAGGCCTCGTAATAGGTATTGCCGTCAATCTCTTTTCCGTCGGAGAAAGAAGCGGCGTCAATAACTGCAATTTTTGCTTCATTTTCCGCCTGTACCGCTAAATCGGCTATTTTATCTTTTGTTAAAAGATTTGTACCTGCAAGAAGTAATGTGCAAACCGCGGCAATGAGGAAAAGCATTATTGCGGGAAACGCAATATCTTTAAATGTTTTGTTTTTCATTCTGCTTTTGCCTCCTTTTGCTTTTTCTCTTTAATATAGCCAAAGGGTTTCAGTTTTGTTAAATTGTCAATATGGGGTACAAGGAGGTTCATAAGAATTATTGCAAAGGAAACGCCCTCGCTGTAACTGCCGAACTGTCTTATAACCGCGGCTACAAGACCGCAACCGATACCGTAAATTATCTTGCCCTTTGATGTGAGGGGGCAGGTTGCATAGTCAGTTGCCATAAAGATTGCGCCAATAAGAAGTCCGCCGCCTAAAAGGTTGTAGATAATGTAATCAAGGTCGCCCTTTCCCGCAATCGCCATAAAAACACCCATTGTTGCAATAAACGAAAGGGGGATCGAGGGGGAGATAACCTTTCTTATAAGAAGATATATGCCGCCGATTATGAGAGCAAGGGCACAGGTTTCGCCCAGGCATCCCGCCCTTTGACCCAGGAACATTTCAAGGTAGGAGGGCATATCGCTCATTGAGAATTTCTCTCCCACATTTTGAAGAATGTAGAGGGGAGTTGCGGTGGTCACCGCGTCAACGGTTTCACCCCATTTGTAATTCTCAGTCCAGGTGGACATGGGACCGGGAAATGAAACCATCAGAATTATTCGACCCATTAAGGCGGGGTTTACGAAGTTCTGACCGATACCGCCGAAGAACTGCTTTACAACAACTATTGCAACAAAGGCTCCGATGGGAATCATCCAAACAGGAATTGTTGAGGGTAAATTGAATGCAAGTAACAGTCCCGTTACAACGGCGCTTAAATCCTTCAGGGTGTTGTTTCTTTTCAGTATTTTTCTTGTTATGTACTCAAAAAGAACACAGGAAACAACGCTTATGACTGTAACCGCAAAAGCGCGGGGACCGAAAAGCCAAACCGATGCCGCTAAAGCGGGGACAAGGGCGATTATAACATCCCTCATCATTGTCTGAGAGGTTTCCCCGGATTTAATATGGGGCGATGCGGCAACCGTGGGTTTTATTTTTTGTATAAGGGCATTTTCGCTCATTTTTTAGCACCGTCCTCTCTTAACATATCCTTTGCAAGCACAAGGTACTGAACAAGGGGTCTGCCTGCGGGACATGCGTATGCACAGGTTCCGCATTGCATACAGGCAACTACATTGCTTGATTTCAGACCGTCAATGTCCTTTGCCTTAACCGAACGCATTACATTTGTGGGCATAAGACCCATGGGGCAAACCTGACTGCAACGTCCGCAACGGATACAATCGTTGTCGGGTTTTTCCTTAATGGTGCCCTTTGTAAAGGCAAGAACTGCGTTATAACTCTTTATAATGGGTACATTTGTGCTTACAAGGGCAGTACCCATCATGGGGCCGCCGGCGATAACCTTGTCAAGATCGGTTTTGAATCCGCCGCAGAAATCAATCAGTTCGTTAAGATTTGTACCGATGGGTACTCTTACGTTTTTGGGATTGATAATTGCGGAGCCGTCAACTGTAAGGGAACGGCTTACAAGGGGTTTGCCCGTTTCAAGATATCTTCCGATAAAGGCGGTACTTGTAATGTTCATTACTATACAGCCCACATCCGCAGGAAGTTTTCCCAAAGGAATTTTTCTTCCCGTGGCGGAATAGACAATCATTTTCTCCGCGCCCTGGGGGTAGCGAGATTTTAACTGCATAATCTTGATTGAACCGTCGCCGATTTCATCGGCAACCTTTTGGAGCGCTTCAATAGCCTTGGGCTTGTTGTCCTCAACGGCAATAACCGCTTTGGGAATACCCAGATATTCCTTTATGAGCATTAAACTCCTGATTATATAAAGGGTGTTGTCGATACATTCCCGATAGTCAACCGTAATATAGGGTTCACATTCCGCCGCATTTACAACGATTGTATCAATGGGCTTTTTGGGGTCAATGTGGAATTTAACGTGGCTCGGGAAACCCGCACCCCCAAGACCTACAAGTCCCGAATTTCTGACGGCTTGTATGAAATCCTCCGTGTTGTTAATAGTGGGCGGAGCGATTTCCTCGAAAAGAGCCATTTCTCCGTCGGATTCAATAGTAACCGCGGGGGCAAGCCTGCCGTTTGCAAGAACCGTGTCCGCAACGGAAGTGACAGTGCCCGAAACGGACGCGTGAATGGGGGCGGAAATGAATTTGTCCGTGTCACCGATTACCTGACCCACCTTTACGGTATCCCCAACCTTAACCGTAGGGGAACAGGGAGCGCCGATATGCTGTTGCATTGGGAGAACTACCTTTTCGGGAGCGGGCATTCTCACGATTTTACAATTCTCCGTGTTTTTGTTGTGGGGTACCTTCACTCCGCCGCGGCCTTTTGCCGCAGGGTGAAGAACACCTGCAATGTGTTTTACCATTTTCATCTACTCCTTATGAGTATTTGTTTCCAATAATTTTGTGAGAGCGGGCAGGGTGTATTTGAAAATCGTTCCCGTTACAATTCCCGTAACCAAGCCCGCGAGAAGAAGCAGGGGAGTGATGCTCAGAATTGCTTCTCCCAATATTACAACGGCTACGGCAAGTTGCCCTATATTATGGGAAAGGGCACACAGTACGCCGATACCGATATAACCGAATGTGTTTCTGAAAAATTTGAATATAATCACCATAACAAGAAG
Source organism: Acutalibacteraceae bacterium (assembly GCA_051892415.1). Lineage (GTDB taxonomy): Bacteria > Bacillota > Clostridia > Oscillospirales > Acutalibacteraceae > DTU089. The sequence goes on from JBJFGF010000044.1 coordinate 36,602, forward strand.
GCTCAGAAGTCCTCCCGTCAGGCTCATGAAAAAAGCGGTTGTTCCCCGCGTAATCAAGGCAAAAAAAGCCTTGAATAAAGTTACCGCCAAGCCGTATGCTCCGCCCATGGTACTGACGCAGAACATTGTGACGATGTTGGAAAATCCCGGCTTTACGGCGGGTACGGGGAAAATGGGGGGAATGAGAGATTCAAGAAAGGAAAGCGCCATTGCCAAGGCACAGAACATCCCTGTAAGGGCCACAACACTTGCTTTGCTTTTTTTCAGAAGAACACCCCATTTGCCTTGTGTTAAATAAGTCAGCCTGCAACCGCATCTATTCCCGAAGTGTTATTTCCCTTTACCGTTACAACGGTTTTTGCGGGAACACAGGCGGCGGTGTCGCCAACCTTACTTAAAAATCCCGCTTTTTCACAGGTGGAGTCCGGACATTTTGAATCTGTAAACCGGATTTTGCCGTCCTTTACCTGAAGGGTTACAACGGGATTCGTTTCAAGAGTAAATATACAGTCTTCCTGCAAGGTTAAGTCTATCTCCTTTTCCGTTTTTCCGTCAACGGTTATAACAGCAAATCTTCCTTCTTCGGATTTCGGGCGGAATACGAGGAATGTTGAAAAAATCAGTAAAAGTGTTAAAAAAATAACAAAAATATCGGAGCGTTTTATGGTATTTCGCCCGAAAAATTTTTTCAAGATACATTCCTCCAAGATAATTCTTAACTTAAACATTATATAACAAAAATCCTGTTTTTTCAATTGGATTTTGATATATATTATGGTATAATTATGTATAAAATTACGGAGGTGTTTTTATGAATTTTAACATCTATATGCCTGTCAGAATTATAGGCGGGGAAAACTGTGTTTTAAAAAACGGCAAGGAATTCTCAAAATACGGCAAAAAATGCCTTATTGTTACAAGTAAAACAAGCGCAAAAAAGAGCGGCGCTTTGGATGATGTTATTTCCGTTTTGAATAAAGAGAAAATTGAATACAGGGTTTTTGATAAAATAACGGAAAATCCCCTTGTTTCCACCGTAATTAAAGCGGGGGAGAAAGCAAGGGAATTCGGTGCCGAGTTCATTGTGGGAATCGGCGGAGGCTCACCCCTTGACGCGGCAAAGGCGGTGGCAATTTGTGCCGAAAATCCCGGTTTTGATATTAAAGGTCTGTATTCGAGGAGTATTCCCGCAAAGGCTCTCCCCGTAATACTTGTGGGTACAACAAGCGGTACGGGCAGCGAGGTTACGGGAGTCAGTGTGCTTACAAATGACGAAGATATGATGAAGAAAAGCATTTCGGGTGTTGACTGCTACGGTGAGGTTTCCTTTCTTGACCCAAAATACACATACTCAATGAGTTATGAAGTAACCGCTTCAACGGCGCTTGACGCTTTCGCCCACGCTGTTGAGGGTTGGTTTTCCCCATTATGCACCGAATTGCCGACAAAGTACGGAGAAATGGCATTGCCCCTCATATACGGCGGCTTGAAATACCTTGACGAAACAAAAAATCTCCCCGATGAAAAAATGAGGGAGGATTTGTATTACGGCTCAATTTATGCGGGACTTGAACTGAATATATGCGGTGCGGCATTTCCCCACACCGTGGGCTATGTTCTTACGGAGAATTTCGGTGTTCCTCACGGCAAAGCCTGTACCGCCCTTATGCCCTGTTTTTTGGAGCGGGCAGAAAAATATGCTCCCGAGAGATATAGCAGACTTTTGGAAATTTTGGGAGAAAGCACTTTGGCTATCACAGAGAGAATAAAAAGACTTACAAATGTCAAAAATCTCGGTGCAACGGATTCACAGATTGATAAATGGTGTTCCCGTTGGGAAAAAGGTAATAAGAACTTTGACAAGACACCAGGGGGATTTAATATGTACGATGCGGCACGGGCTCTCAAGGATTTGTGCTGACCCGAATAATGGTTCATTGTAAAATGAAATAGGACATATAGAAAGAGTCATAGCAGACGTGGTA
>JBJFGF010000045.1:0-37891 GCA_051892415.1 Acutalibacteraceae bacterium
TCATTTTTTCCTAACCCCGCGGGGTTGTTAAAAATGTGTAGATCGCATAAAACACAGAAAAACTTTCACAAACTTTTTTCGGCTGGCTTAACATTTCTCATGTTTTTTCGTCATAATGCGTTAAAATCCGCACTGTTGATTGTGCATATTAACTAAAATTAACTGACATTTTTAATATCTTTTAGCCAACAACCTTTTATTTTTAGACCAATACCCATTGTGCATATTGCACAAACAGAAATTCTTTTGTTTGGTTAAAATTACTTGACTTTTTTTAAAAAACGGCTATAATGGTGTTGTAAGTTAAAGGAAAGGAGAGCTGATTATGATAAACTACACAGAAATCAGACACACGCTTATCAATGAGAGAGATATTCTCATCAACGAAATCGAAGAAGAGAAAGGCTTTTCCTTTAAGAAACTCGTTAAGATAATTCAACTTAACGGTATTCTCAAAGAGATTCAGTAATCTCTCTCCCCGTTATTTACCTTGAACATCTGTTTCACCCATATTTATCGCTGAAACAGACTTCAAAGGTTGAATATATATTGTTTCATAAAGCCAAAAGCGACAAGCCGCCAATCAAGGCGGCTTGTCGCTTTTTATACCTTTTCAAAATACAGCGATTTTTCACAGGTCAAAAACTTCAATTACCTCTCCGCTTAAAGCCTTGTGGGTAATCCCTTTGTCATCAACAATCATATACCCACGGGGAGTATTCTCCTTGGGAATGGAAACTGAACCCGGGTTTGCGTAGATAATTCCGTTTTCAATAATTTCTATTTTGCTGACATGGGTGTGGCCGTTAAAAAGCACATCACCCTTTTTAATTTTCGGAAGATTTTGGGGGTTCATTTTGTGTCCGTGGGTAAGGAAAAACATTCTGCCGCCGTTATAAAAGAAGGCGTATTCCGCAAGAACAGGAAATGAAAGCACCATTTCATCCACCTCCGCATCGCAGTTTCCTCTTACGCAGAGTATTTCATCCGCCATATCATTAAGAAGTGCAATAACACCCTTGGGATTGTATTCCTCGGGCAAATCGTTACGGGGGCCGTGGTAAAGCACATCTCCCAAAAGCACCAATTTTTCGCATTTTTCTTCTTTATATTTTTCCGTCAATTCACGGCAGTATTTCAAGGAGCCGTGAATGTCCGACGCAATCATAATTTTCACAAACAACACCTCTTTCTCAGAATAAAACTATGATACCATAAATAAAATATTTTTAAAACAGAATTTAAAATAAATATTTGAAATCCTGTAAAAATGACTAAATTCGGCAAAAAAAATAAAAATAGTTGTAAAAAAGAGGCAAAAATGGTATAATACAGCTATTATGTTGAAAAGGAGTAATAAAATGTCAGACAAATCCATGAAAAAATATATGAAAAAGTCTGAAATTGCCACATTCGGCATAGGGCTTTTCGGTGTAGCCCTCCTTACGGGATGGATGCCCGACTACACCGCAACATTCTTTGCGGATTTCGCTTTTAAGGGTAAGGGTTTCGACCCTGACGCAATGGCAAATGCCATTTCCGCCGTATTCCTTGTAGCAGGTATTGTGGGCGCGGTTTGCGAACTTGTTATCGGCTACCTTGTAGATAACACCCGTACAAAGCTGGGCAAAGTTAAACCCTGGATCGGATTCGGTGTTGTTCCCCTTGCATTGATTTCAATGTTTGTTTTCATTGCACCGAATACTGACAATCAGAACCTTGCAATCGCCTGGATGTTTATTATTTATTCCCTTTACACCGCTTTTTGCTGTGCGGTTGAAAGTCCGGCAAACTGCTTCGGTTCTCTCTGCTCCCCCAACCCCTCGGAGCGTTCAAGCGCTATTTCAATAGCCTCGTTCCTGCGTTCCGTCGGTCAGTCCGGCGGTATGGTTGTTATTCTTGTTGTAGGTCTTGTAATGAAAGCGATTATGGGTCAGCAACAGTTCAAAAATGCGGAAGCCCAAGGTCTTGACCTTATAATTTCAACCGCCGTTTGTGCATTGGGACTCATTCTTTTTGTTATGATTTTTTTCACAAACAACAAGGAGCGCGTTCCTTTCACACAGGAAAAGGTTTCTCTCAAAGATGCTGTTAAGGTTGTTTTCACCCACAAGAATCTCCTTATGGTTTCCCTTACAAAACTCTGCGGTTTCGGTCGCGGTGTATATGGAACGGTTTCTCTTTACATAGCAATTTATCTCTTAGGTTCAAAGGATTTGAAGTTGGGACTTCTTCTTCCCATGGGCATCGGTACTGCCGTAGGTACCCTCCTTGTAAACCTTGTTCTTAAAAAATTCTCAACAAAGAAAACATTTATTCTTTTCTGTTTCTATGGGGCGTCCTCTCTTGCAATCCTTTTCCTTGTTTCAAAGGGAATCGGATTCAACGACGGACTTATTATTCCGTTCCTTATTCTCAATTTCTTCTGCGGACTTCAACACGGTAACACAAATGTTACACCCAATATTATGATTGCCGACTGCGTTGACGAAATCGAGTACAAAACAGGCAAACGTCAGGAGGGTCTTGCCTACGCGGGCTACGGTCTTTTCTCAAAGATTGCTTCCGCATTTACAAAGGCTCTTGGTCCCTGGCTTCTCTACACCTGGTCAGGCTACCTTGCATCAACAAATGCAAACGTAGCCTACGCGGAGCAAAGCGACGCAACCCTCAACAAAATCCTTATGATTTATACAATCATTCCCGCTGTTTTCGTTGTTCTCCAGGCAGTGCCCATTTTCTTCTACGATATGGTGGGTGAAAAGAAAGAGAACATTACAAAAGAACTTATGAAACGCCGTGAAGAAAAAGCCCTTGCAGACTCTGCATCTGCCGAGAATTAAGGAGGTGGCATTACAATGAAAAAAGGTTTGAATTTAAAAGTATATGCCGCTGTGGTTTTCTTCCTTATTGCAGGAATTCTTGCAACGGTCACCGTTACAACCTATAAGAACAGATACAACGGTTTCAGTCCCGAAAAAACCGCCGTTGCTTTCGCTCAGAGCATTGTTGAAAACGGCGACGGCTACAATGCATATAAGAACACAATCGTCAGCAAAAACTACAAATACGGGGATTTCATAAGAGAATACTATATGTACCCCGTTATTTACGCAGAGTGCGACTACAAACCCGGTGATGACCGTGACAGTCTTAAAGGCTACAACGACGAGTCTTTCAAAGGTGAAAAAACTCTCAAGGATGACGGCACACTTTCAGGTCAAGTAATTGAAACAATGTATGATTACTATGTTTCCCTTATGGAGAAATACAAGGGTTGGGACAATTACGACGCAGTTTTCACCGACTATTTCAAAGAACTTTCCAAAGTTCGTGAAAATGTTTTCGATGACAAATATATGACCGATGAAATTATGTTCACCGCCCTTGAATCAAACGTGAGAACATACGGCGAAAGCCTTACGGGTACCGAGGATGAATTTGACTCCAATACGGGTATTCAGACAAGTGTTAAAATGACCGGTGCCTATGAAAAAACTTTCGGCGAGGATTATAAATTCTCCTATGAAGCAACCGACGTGAAAGACCTTGAAGACCTTTCAATTTACAAGGACAACACCTCGGATTACGGCAAAAAACTCGAAAGTTATAAAATCGGCACAGATGACATAACGGAGGCTAAAACCGTAACGGTAACAATCAAAGCAAACGGCGAAACAGTTGCCGCTCAGGTAATAAATGTTGTGAAAATCAACTCCACCTGGTACGTTGATAACTTGACCGCCGATACCTCCGCACTTTACGAAATAGCATAAAATTTTTGGTGCAATATAATGACAAGGTGCAAATAAAAAACGAAAGTTTTTTATTTGCACCTATTCAGAACATTTATTCTGTCGATGGTATTGTAACGCAGGCTTTTGAGGATTTCAACCCCGTTTCTAAAGTCTTTGGATTTTTTCAATTATAAATAGCGATTCGAATCTTAATAATTTAAAATTGTTTAAAGCAACCTGAGATTTCTTGGGTTGCTTTTCTTTTATACCAATGGAAAATTACATATTTTTCTCTGTTTCAAGCATAAAAAATCCCGAGACTCACTTTTTTGTGAATCCCGGATTTTTATCAGGCTGTTTTTTTACATCCCTTTTTTGTAAATCATTTCTTTTTCTTGCCGCCGAACAGACCGCGTTTTTCTTCCGGCTCAACATCCTTTGCGCCCATGGTCTTATTGAAATTAAGGAGTGCTTCTTTCTGCTTTTCATTAAGGTTTTTGGGAACATCCACGGAAACTCTTATAAGTTGGTCGCCCCGTCTTGAGGAGTTCAACACCTGAATACCGCGACCTTTGAGTTTAAATATATCACCGGGCTGTGTACCTGCGGGGAGTTCGTATTCAACCTGTCCGTCAAGGGTGGGAACACGGAGTTTGTCACCGAGAGCCGCCTGAACAAAACTTACTTTAACATCGTACCAGACATTATAGCCGTCACGTTCAAAGAAGGGATGGGGTTTAACAACAACGCCCACTCTCAAATCACCTGCGGGGCCGCCGTTCACACCTCTGTTACCCTGATTGCGAACGGTGAAAATCTGTCCGTCGTCAATACCTGCGGGGATGGTGATTTCCTGTTTAACGGTTCTTCTGATTCTGCCCGCGCCCTTACATCTCTGGCAGGGATTGGGATTGAATGTACCTTTACCGCCGCAACGTTGACAGGGTTTTGATGTACTTATAGTGCCGAAAGGCGTCCTCTGTTGAGCATTGATTTGACCCTTACCGTTACAGTCGGGACAGGTCTGGGGTGACGAGCCCTTTGCCGCACCGGAACCCGCACACTCGTCGCAGACTTCAATACGCTGAAAATCAACAGTTTTCTTACAACCCTTTGCGGCTTCTTCAAATGTAATATATATGTTAGTTTGAATATCGCTTCCCCTGCGGGGTGCGTTGGGATTGGAGCGGGAATTTCCGCCGCCGAATCCGCCGAAGAACGAACCGAAAAGGTCGCCCAAATCAAATTCCATTCCTCCGTCAAATCCGCCGAAACCGCCACCCTGACCAGCACCGTAGTTGGGGTCAACGCCTGCAAAACCGAAGCGATCGTATTTTTCCTTTTTATCGGGGTCCGAAAGAATTTCGTAAGCCTCGTTTGCCTCTTTGAACTTTGCCTCCGCTTCCCTGTCGTTGGGGTTAAGGTCGGGATGGTATTTCTTGGCAAGTTGACGGTATGCTTTTTTTATCTCGTCGGGTGTGGCAGTTTTGGAAACTCCCAACACCTCATAATAATCTCTTTTATCTGCCATAATTGATTCCTTTCTTTAGGAATTCACCAATCAAAGACGGCTCTTTTTTTGAGAACCGTCTTTGACAACAAATCATAAATCAGTCAACATCGGTGAAGGGAGCCTCAGTGTAATCGTCGCCGCCCGGTGCGCCTGCCGCATTGGGATCAAAGCCCGCACCCATATTGTTGGGGTCAAAGCCCTGAGCGCCGCCTGCCGCTTTGTAAAGTTTCTCGGAAATCTCATAGAATTTTGCCTGGAGAACTTCCTGTTTGGACTTAATAAGTTCAATATCTTCGCCCTTGAGAGCCTCTTTAAGGTCCTCAACCTTCGCGTTAATATCGTTTTTGTCCGCTTCGTCGAATTTATCGCCGTTTTCGGAAATGAGTTTTTCACATTCAAATACCATCTGGTCTGCACCGTTGCGAACATCAACAGCCTCTTTACGTTTCTTGTCTTCCTCTGCAAACTGCTCTGCTTCCTTAACTGCGCGGTCAATGTCATCCTTGCTCATATTGGAAGAAGATGTTATGGAAATTGACTGCTCCTTGCCCGTGCCCAAGTCTTTTGCGGAAACGTGAACAATACCGTTTGCGTCAATATCGAATGTTACTTCGATTTGAGGAGTACCGCGACGTGCGGGAAGAATACCGTCGAGGTGGAACATACCGAGAGTTTTGTTATCCCTTGCAAATTCTCTTTCACCCTGAAGAACATGGATTTCAACTGATGTCTGGTTATCTGCGGCAGTTGAGAATACCTGGCTCTTTTTGGTGGGGATTGTAGTATTTCTTTCAATGATTTTTGTACAAACACCGCCGAGAGTTTCAATACCGAGTGAAAGGGGTGTAACGTCAAGGAGAAGAAGTCCCTCAACATCGCCGCCGAGAACACCTGCCTGGAGAGCGGCGCCTATTGCAACACATTCATCGGGGTTGATGCCCTTGAAAGGTTCTTTGCCCGTATAGGACTTAACAGCGTCCTGAACAGCGGGAATTCTTGAAGAACCGCCCACCATAAGAACCTTATCAATTTCGGAAACGGAAAGTCCTGAATCGGAAATAGCCTGACGAACGGGACCCATTGTTGCTTCAACAAGGTCGGCTGTAAGTTCGTTGAATTTTGCTCTTGTGAGAGTTGTGTCAAGGTGGAGGGGACCGCCTGCTTCAGTCATTGTAATGAAAGGAAGATTGATTGCGGAAGAAGTAACGCCTGAAAGTTCGATTTTTGCTTTCTCTGCGGCTTCTTTAAGTCTTTGCATAGCCATCTTGTCATTTGAAAGGTCGGTGCCCGTTTCTTTCTTAAATTCGGCAACGAGCCAATCAATGATTCTCTGGTCAAAGTCGTCGCCGCCGAGACGGTTGTTACCTGCGGTTGCAAGAACTTCCTGAACACCGTCGCCCATTTCGATAATGGAAACATCGAATGTACCGCCGCCAAGGTCATAAACCATAACTTTCTGGTCATTTTCCTTGTCGATACCGTAAGCAAGAGCGGCTGCCGTGGGCTCGTTGATAATTCTCTTTACTTCAAGACCCGCGATTTTACCTGCGTCCTTTGTTGCCTGACGCTGTGAGTCTGTAAAATATGCGGGAACGGTAATAACTGCCTCTGTAACCTTGTCGCCGAGATAACTTTCAGCGTCAGTCTTAAGTTTTGAAAGAATCATGGCGGAAATCTGCTGGGGTGTGTAGGATTTGTCGTCTATTGTAACTTTATAATCGGAACCCATGTGTCTCTTGATGGACGAGATTGTTCTGTCGGGATTCTGAACTGCCTGACGTTTTGCAACCTGACCTACAAGTCTTTCACCGGATTTTGAGAAACCTACAACAGAGGGAGTAGTTCTGTTACCCTCAACATTAGCAATAACTACGGGCTCGCCGCCTTCGATAACTGCTACGCAGGAGTTTGTTGTACCTAAGTCAATACCAATTGTTTTTGCCATTTTAATTACCTCCGAATATATTTAATAAGTAAATTGTTTATTTAGTGACTTGAACGGTTGCAAACCGCAAAATTCTGTCACCCATTTTATAACCTTTTTCAAAAACCGCCGCAACCGAATTCTCGGGAAGTTCGTCATTTTCAACGGTCATAACCGCGCTGTGAATGTTGGGATCAAATTCGTCCCCAACCTGACCGAAAGACTCAACCTCCATATTTTTGATAATTTCTTTAAGTTGTGTAACGGTCATTTCCACGCCTTTTCTGTAAACCTCAACATCATCGGTGGTGTTTTCCAACGCCCTCTCAAAATTATCAATCGCCGGAAGAATCAACTTTAAGGTGTTTGCTTTTGCGTCGCCGTAGGCGGTTTCCTTTTCCCTCTGTGAACGCTTACGGTAGTTGTCGTACTCCGCAAGAGTTCTGAGATGGGAATCCTTGAGCGCCGCAAGTTCCGTTGAGAGTTTTTCCGTTTCGGCTTTAAGTGCTTCAACCTCAGAATTTTTCTTTGTTTTCTTTTCTTTTTTCGCTTCCTTTTTAACTTCCGCCGTTTCCTCGGCTTCCGTTGCAATCTTTTCGTCATCCGCCATTATTCTGCCTCCTATTCATCCAGGGTTTCGGAAAGTAGATTTCCGATAACCGACGCTAAATATTTTATACTTGGAATCAGTCTTGCATAATCCATTCTTGTGGGACCGATTATTCCGATTGAACCGCTGTCCTTTTCCCCTACGGAATATTTTGAGAAAATCGTTGCGGAATTTTTCAGTTCTCTGTAAAGATTTTCCGTGCCGATTGCCACATTCAACTGTTTCTTGTGGGAAGTGAGCATGTTTTCAAGAGGTGTTCCTCTGTGAAGAAAATCCATTAGCCTGAAAGCGTCCTCGGAAAGTTCGTTGTGATTGAGTATGTTCGACTGTCCTTTTAAATGCAACTGTGTAGTTTTTACCGCTTCGCAAAGGTCGGCTATTGCACACAGGAAAGGTGACATTATAAAAACCCTGTCCCCCAGGGACGCAACAAGGGTCTGTATAAACATTATGCTGATATCGGAAACCGCTTTTCCCACAAAATAGTTTTGACTGATATTGTAGAAAACTTCGGCTATGTCAACATTTATTTCCGCATCGCTTCTGACAACGGAACTTTTAAGAATACCCGATGTTGCAAGAAGAACAATCATAGCCGTGTGACTGCTCAAAGGCACAAGTTCGATTCTTTTGATTTTTGCGTCCGCGTCCGCAGGTGAAGAAGAAACCGCAACACAATCCGTAAGTTCCGCCAGAATACTTCCGGCTTTTTCAAGAAGTTTGTCGGGCTCGCCGGAAAAGGACTGCAACCATATTTTGATGCGTTCCTGTTCTTCTATACCCAATTCGTATGCCGCCATCAAATTGTCAACATAATATCTGTAACCGAGTTGCGAGGGAACGCGGCCTGCGGAAGTGTGGGGTTGTTCAAGTAAACCCATTTCAACCAAATCCGCCATATCGTTACGAATGGTAGCCGAGGAAACCGCATTGCCCATTTCGGCGCATATCGCTTTTGAGCCAACCGGCTCACCCGTAGCAATGAAACGCTCAACTATAATTCCAAGGATTTGTTGTTTGCGACCGGTAAGTTCCGCCACGTTCTCACCCCGATTCATTTTAGCACTCGTTAGCACTCTTAATACCTGAGTGCTAACTCTGTTAATAATATACTCCCAACCTTAGCATTTGTCAACCGTTTTTGAAAAGTTTTTTGTAAATAGTTTATGAACATGCGCCGATTTTATTAACAATTTTTTCTTCAGATACAAAAAAAGAACAACGGCCCGACCAAAACCGTTGTTTATGTATAAATATTATTATATAACTCGCGAAGCGTCGTTTCACTTGCGAAGCATACTACACGTTCCTCAAAAGCGGAACACTTCGCTCAAAAAATCCGTAGGCTAATAATTTATATGTCAATCATTCCTACATATTCTCTGATTGTATGCGCAACTGATTGATGAACAAATTTACAAGTTCTCCCATTTCCTGAGGGGTTTTCGGAATATCGTCAAGCAGCCATTTGCGAATTACATGATAAGTTCCATTGGTAAAAAAAGTAGTTAAAAGCAATTTAAAGTATGAATCGCTTACATCTGAAAGAGTCTGCTCGTATATTTCGGTAACATGAGCAGCATTAAAAAGCAAAGAGGGAAATTCCGAGTCTGTGTCGCCGTCTCGGAACAGCAATTTGGCAAGTTCGTAATGTTCGGTAAGATAAGTAAATAAAGCCTCTGTTCTTTTGCATATATCCCGGTTATCATCCGGGTATTTATTCATATATATTTTTTCCAAGTCATCAATAAACTCCAACTCAATTTCCCTTAAAACGTCGGCAGGACAGCCGTAATGGTTATAAAAGGTTGAACGGTTAATGCCTGATATTTCGCATAATTCCTTTACGGTTATATTATGTATATATTTATCCTTCATCAGTTTTGAAAGACTTTCCTTAAGCAAGCGTTTTGTTAATGCAATTCGCTGGTTTCCTTTTTTCTCCAAAAAAATCACCTCTACAAGTTCAGTAATTCAACAGTAAAAAAAGTATTGTTGAATTTACACCAAATTGGAAACATCTGTCTGTTGTAAGTTAAACACATGTTGATTATAATTTAAGCAGACGAGAATGTCAATAAGTCAACAACGATAAAGGAGAAAAATATGAACGAAGTTAAAAAGCCTAAAAAACCACTGATTTATTACTATCTTATTGTACTGCTTGTTATGCTCTTGATTAATATGTTGCTTGTTCCGAAAATAGCACAGCATCAGATTCAGGAAACAGATTACGGTACTTTTATGTCTATGACCGAGGAGCAAAATATCGGTAAGGTCCAAATACAGGATAATCAAATTTTATTTACTGATAAGGACAATTCAAAAGTATATAAAACGGGTCTTATGAACGACCCGAACCTTGTTGAAAGATTAAAATCATCAGGGGCAGAATTTTCAAGTGAAATTGTTGAGGAAAGTTCGCCCATCGTTTCATTTATGCTGACTTGGATTTTACCAATGCTTATCTTTATCGGATTAGGTCAGTTCCTTTCAAAAAAGATGATGGACAGAGCCGGCGGCTCCAACTCAATGATGTTCAACATGGGTAAGAGCAACGCAAAGGTATATGTTAAATCCTCCGACGGTATTAAATTTGCCGATGTGGCAGGTGAAGACGAGGCCAAAGAAAATCTTACGGAAATTGTAGATTATCTGCATAATCCCGAAAAATACAAAGAAATCGGTGCGTCAATGCCAAAGGGTATTTTGCTTGTAGGCCCTCCCGGAACAGGTAAAACAATGCTTGCAAAAGCAGTTGCAGGCGAAGCAAATGTTCCGTTTTTCTCAATGTCCGGCTCGGAATTTGTTGAGATGTTCGTGGGCATGGGTGCCTCAAAGGTTCGCGATTTATTCAAACAGGCAAAGGAAAAGGCGCCATGCATTGTTTTTATTGATGAAATCGACGCAATCGGTCAAAAACGAAGCACGGGTGTAGGCGGAAACGACGAAAGGGAACAGACGCTAAACCAACTTTTAACCGAAATGGATGGCTTTGAAGGAAACAGCGGTGTTATAATTCTTGCCGCAACGAACCGTCCCGAAACATTGGACGCCGCATTAACCCGTCCGGGTCGTTTCGACCGCCGTGTTCCCGTTGAACTCCCGGATTTAAAGGGCAGAGAGGAAATTTTAAGAGTCCACGCTAAAAAGATTAAGGTTGAAAACAATGCAGATTTCACAAGAATTGCCCGTATGGCATCAGGCGCATCGGGTGCCGAACTTGCAAATATTGTAAACGAGGCGGCTCTGCGTGCCGTACGCGACGGAAGGAAATGTGCCACACAGGCTGATTTAGAAGAATCCATTGAAGTGGTCATTGCAGGATATCAGAAGAAAAATGCAATTTTAACAGACCGCGAAAAACTAATAGTAGCGTACCATGAGATAGGTCACGCCCTTGTAGCCGCCAAACAAACCCACTCTGCGCCCGTTCAAAAAATCACTATTGTTCCCAGAACATCAGGTGCACTCGGTTACACTATGCAGGTTGAAGACGGCAACCATTACCTTATGACAAAGGATGAACTTGAAACAAAAATTGCTACATATACAGGCGGACGAGCTGCAGAGGAAGTTGTATTCAACTCTGTAACAACAGGTGCATCAAACGATATTGAACAAGCGACAAAGCTTGCACGGGCTATGATCACACAGTATGGAATGAGTGACGATTTTGATATGGTTGCCCTTGAAACCGTAACAAATCAATATCTCGGCGGAGACGCGTCTCTTGCCTGCTCTGCGGAAATGCAGGCTCAAATAGACAGTCAGGTTATATCTCTTGTTAAAACACAGCACGAAAAAGCAAAACAAATACTTTCCGAAAACCGTGACAAGCTTGATAAACTGGCTCAATATCTTTACGAAAAAGAAACAATTACAGGCGAAGAGTTTATGAATATTCTTGATGAAGATTCTACCTGTTGATTTTTAAAGCAATGTGTAATCTATCAAAAAACGATTAAGTTTTGAGGGGATTTTTAATGAAAGAAATTATAATTACACTCTGTATTGTTGCAAGCGGAATATGTTGGTCTATTGTTTATATTTATTGCCTGAATTATGTAAAGAAAAAAGAGATAAATGCATCTGCACGGTAAAATTCAGTTAAGAAGTGTGAATTTTTATGAAAACAAAAATAAAAAAAGCATTTTCTCTGCATGGTGATACTGCCGACCATTTGGAAATCCGAAAAAGAATTATAAACTCCGGTCAGGTTACGGGGACAAATTTGTGTATTCTGATGATGGCAATATTAATTGCGTCAATCGGGTTAAATATGAATTCAACTGCAGTTATTATAGGTGCAATGCTGATTTCTCCCATTATGGGCAGTATTCAGGCAATGAGTTATGGCGCAGCCACCGGTGATACAGGACTGTTAGAAAAATCAGGCATGGGCTTTCTGTTTCAGATTGCAGTTTCCATTGTAACCTCTACCATCTATTTTTGGATATCCCCTATTTCAACCCAAACCTCAGAGTTGCTTGCAAGAACCCAGCCTAATATTTGGGATGTAATGATTGCATTTTGCGGCGGAATTGCAGGGATGATAGGAATAACAAGAACTGAAAAATCAAATGTCATTCCGGGTGTGGCAATTGCAACAGCACTTATGCCGCCCCTTTGTACCTGCGGATACGCCATAGCAAACGGCAGTCTCCGTATTGCCCTCGGTGCAGGATATCTGTTTTTAGTTAATTCCTATTTTATTTTTCTGTCATCGGTTTTGGTCTTAATTGCACTCAAAGTTCCCAAGAAAAGTGTTCTATCGGAACAACAGCGCAGTAAGGTTAAAAGGCGCCTCATCCTCAATACTGTAATCATACTGATTCCCTGCATTGTCGTTGCAGGATTTATGGTACAGCAGGCAAATACCAACAGCGAATCAGTAACAGGATTTGAAGAAACGGTTTCTGTTCGGGAAATTTCATCGGAAATTAAAATACTGTTCCCCGAAGTAAAAGATGTAAAAATCGGAACATTGGACTCTGTAGATAAGAACGGCGAAACAATTTCACAAACAAATGCAGTTATATATCTTCAAAAAGAATTAAATTCAGAAGATACCTCACGCTTGGAACAATGGATTGAAAAGCGGTACGGCAAGTCCTGTTGCGTAATCTTTATTACAGAAAACTAATATCAATTAACGGAGAAAACACTTGAATTTGAAAACATACCAATCGACAACACAGACTTCTTCATAAAGAATGTACCGAAGGATATAGTAGATGCAATGGCAGAATTCATATATCCGTCAATACAAAAATACTTCGAAGAACAAAAGAATAACGACTAATAAAAACGGCAGGCAGCATCACGCTACCTGCCTAAACTATTTTCTAATCGGTAAATGAAAAAGAAACCCGAATGTATCACCTATAATGGCAAAGTTCGGATTTCTCTTCATTGGCAGCGGGATAGGGATTTTTCCGGCGCTCTGCGCCTCTCGCCTCGCTTCGCTCGTTGCCCACGTCGGCGAAAACAGTCACGCAGGACTGTTTTCTTCCGCAAACTTCGTTTGCTCCCTCCTTGTTCGAATCCCTATATAATTCAAAACAAAAAAAGAAAGCACCCTGATGGCACTTTCTTTTTTTGGCAGCGGGATAGGGATTTTTCCGGCGCTCTGCGCCTCTCGCCTCGCTTCGCTCGTTGCCCACGTCGGCGAAAACAGTCACGCAGGACTGTTTTCTTCCGCAAACTTCGTTTGCTCCCTCCTTGTTCGAATCCCTATATAATTCAAAACAAAAAAAGAAAGCACCCTGATGGCACTTTCTTTTTTTGGCAGCGGGATAGGGATTCGAACCCCAACAAACAGAGTCAGAGTCTGTCGTGCTACCGTTACACTATCCCGCTAAGACGAACGTTATTATACTATTACATTTCCAAAATGTCAAGAGTTTATTAAAATTTTCCCAAAATTCTTTTTCTTTTTTGAATTAAAAACTGTTGACAATTTCTCTTTTGTATGATAATATATCAAGGCTAACAAATGCAGAGATACCGAAGTGGTTATAACGGAACGGTCTTGAAAACCGTCGTACGGCAACGTACCGTGGGTTCGAATCCCACTCTCTGCGCCACCTCTTCGGAGGACAATTTAATAACTGTTTTTCAGTTACCGATGCAGAAGTACTCAAGTTGGTGACGAGGCGCCCCTGCTAAGGGCGTAGGTCGGGAAACCGGCGCGAGAGTTCGAGTCTCTCCTTCTGCGCCAAAAATGCTGTAATCCTTAAACGGATTACAGTATTTTTTTATCAATAGAAACATGGAGAGACTCGAACTCCTCTTGGCGAAGCCAAACACAATCGGTTGTTTGCGCAGCAAACGCAAGGCAGAGCCTTGCGAGTCTCTCCTTCTGCGCCAAAAATGCTGTAATCCTTAAACGGATTACAGTATTTTTTTATCAATAGAAACATGGAGAGACTCGAACTCCTCTTGGCGAAGCCAAACACAATCGGTTGTTTTCGTACCGCGTACCCCTTGAACATTCTCCGACTCTTTGTTATAATGTTAGCACTTAACATATCCCTGGAGGAAACGGAATGAAAAAAATACATATGTTGTGCAATGCCCATCTTGATCCCGTGTGGCTCTGGACCCGCAGTGAAGGTATTGCGGAGGCGGTTTCAACTTTCCGCGTTGCCGCTGATTTTTGCGAAAAATATGATAATTTCATATTCAACCACAACGAAGCCGTGCTTTATGAATGGGTTGAGGAAAACGAACCCCAACTTTTCGCAAGGATACAGAAACTTGTGAAACAAGGCAAATGGCGGATTATGGGCGGATGGTATCTTCAGCCCGATTGCACAATGCCCTCCGCTGAAGGCTTTCTCCGTCAAATTGAAACAGGAAATGCCTATTTCAAAGAAAAATTCGGCGTAACCCCTACTACCGCCATAAACTTTGACCCTTTCGGTCACACTCGTGGGCTTGTTCAGATTCTTAAAAAAACAGGCTATGACTCGTATATATATATGCGTCCCGGAAGCGTTGTCGAAAATGAGCGCGATTTTATATGGGAGGGTTATGACGGAAGCAAGATTCTGTGCCATGCCCTTTGGGGCGGCTACAATTCCGCAAGAGGGAAAATAGCCGAAAGAATCGACGCTTTCCTGAACTCCGCCCGTGACGGTGCGAATTTACTGCTCTGGGGTGTGGGAAATCACGGGGGCGGACCCTCCGAAACCGACCTTAAAAGCATAGACCGTTATATTAAAGAACATCCGGAAATAACCCTTGAACATTCCTACTGTGAAAACTACTTTTCGGAAATTGATACAAAAAGCCTTACTTCTTATTCAAAATCCCTTGTACACTGTATGGTGGGTTGCTATACTACAATGGCAAAAATAAAGCAAAATTACAGAGCCCTTGAAAACGAACTTATAACCTGTGAGAAAATCCTCGCTTTAAGCGGTATTACCCATGACGAAAAGGAGTTGAAATCCGCAGAGAAAGCCCTGCTTTTCTGTCAATTTCACGACATTCTTCCCGGCACAATGATTAAAGAAGGTGAGGAGGAAACGCTTCGTCTTTTGGGTTACGGCAGGGAAATTGTTAACCGCCTTACAACCAAAGCCTTTTTCAGCCTTTGCCGAGGTCAGAAAAAAGCCGTTAGCGGAGAAATTCCGGTTTTTGTTTTCAACCCCCACCCCTACCCAGTCACAAGAGAAATACAGGTGGAATTCCAACTTGCCGACCAGAACTGGAACGAAAATCAGGTCACCCTTGTTAAAATCCGTGACGAAAACGGTAATTACCTCCCCTGCCAGAACGAAAAAGAATCAAGCAGTTTAAATCTTGATTGGAGAAAGCGGATTTGTTTCCGTGGGGAACTCAGACCTATGAGCATTAACCGTTTTGACTGCGAATTAGAAGTACATCCCCTCTCCAAGCGTCCCATAGAACCCCTTAACGAAACACCCACCCACTTTGTTTTTGAAAACGGCATAATTTCCGTTCTCATAAGCAAAGCAACGGGAATGATTGACAAATACCAAGTCAACGGTAAAAACCTTCTGAAAGAAAACAGCGGTAAAATATGCGTTTATTCCGATAACGAAGATCCCTGGGGAATGACTGACGACGGTTTTTATGACAAAATCGGTGAATTCACCCTCCTTTCAAAAGAAGAAGCGAATGATTTTTCAGGATGTCACGATGCCGTATATGACAATGTGCACATCATTGAAAACGGCGATGTCAGGACAAAAATCCAGGCAACTTTCAAAAACCGCAATTCCTTTGCCGTAGCAATCTACACCCTGCCAAAAAAAGACTCCTACATTGATATTGATCTGAAAATTTTCGGAAACGATGTGAATACTCTTTACAAACTGTCCTTTGCAACGGATTTACGGGATCCCGAATTTATCGGTCAGTCGGCTTACGGCAGAGAAACACTTTTAAAAGATGAAAAAGAAGTCACTTACCAAAAATGGTGCGCACTTAAGGACGGAGAAACCGCTTTTTCCGTTATAAACAACGGTACCTACGGCGGAAGTGCAAAGGACAACATTCTTAATATCACATTGATGAGAACGCCCGTTTACTCCGCTCACCCAATTGACAACCGCACTGTAACCCACGATGACAGATTCAACAACCGCATTGATATGGGAGAACGGGATTTTTCTTACAGAATGACCCCTGATTTCGAGCAAATTGACGCGGAAGCAGAGATTTTCAATCAACCCCCTCTCGCCCTTTCCTTCTTCCCCTCCGGAGAAGGAGAAAAGCCGGAAACGGAACTTTTAATAACTAACAGAAAAATTCTTCTATCATGTTACAAAAAGAAGAAAAACGGCAACGGGCTTATACGTCTTTTCAACAGTTCCGAAAAAGAGGAAAAAACACGGATTTCAGCAAACGGAAACGACTTTGAAGTAGTTTTTGCCCCCTTTGAAGCCAAAGGCTTTGCGGCGGACAAAAACGGCATAAAGGAATGTAATCTTACGGGAGAATAAATCAACTTTCTCCGAAACGTGAGAAGCCCTGAAAAGCAACGGTTAATTCACAAATTATTCGTTGCTTTTTCTTTTTATATATAGTATAATGAGTTATCATTATACTAAAATAGGTATTTATGCTTTTGAGAAAGGTGGTTCTATGAAAAAACATCTTAAGATACTTGTAATTGCAGTTGTTATAACCGCCGTCATAGTTCTGACCGCTATTCCCTACGGAGCCGTAGAAATAAAAAGATACTACGGCGATATAAACAACGATTCCTATGTTACGACCCAGGACGCAATCATTGCCCTTTCCATTGCCGCGGGAATATATGAAACCGAACTTACGGGTATGGATTTTGAAGCCGCGGATATGAATGACGACAACCTCATCAACACCGAAGATGCCCGAATGATTTTAAGAACTGCCGCGGGGCAGGAGCTGAAACGACAAATGGAGGGCTACGAATTCAGCGAAAATGCCGACCTGTTCCTTAACCAGGTTAACAAAATGCGTATCAGCGAGGGCAGCAGTTCATTGAAACTTTCCGACGACCTGTGCAATGCCGCCAGGGAAGCGGCGGAGGAGTATGCCACGAAAACCGGCACCGCTCTGGCGCGTGAGGACGGCTCGTATTACTACAAACTCCTTGACGAAAAGGGAATCAGTTACACCTTTGCTGACAAGATAATTATTCCTGCTTCTTTCGGCTACAAGGAAACCTTTGATGAACTTATAAAAACCGAACAGAGCAAAAAAGCTCTCTGCAACGGTCAATTCAAAAAATTCGGTGTGGGAGCATACACTAAGGACGGTCATACATTCTATTGGTGCATCTTCCTTACAGATTAAAATACAAAACATTTCACCGGAAAGGATGATAAAAATGAGTGACTATAAGATAGAAACAAAATGTGTGCAGGGTGGCTATACACCCGGCAACGGCGAACCCCGTCAGATTCCGATTATTCAAAGCACAACCTTCAAATACGCAACAAGCGAGGACATGGGCAAACTTTTCGACCTTGAAGCAAGCGGTTATTTCTATACCCGACTTCAGAATCCCACCAATGACACCGTAGCCGCAAAAATATGCGAACTTGAGGGCGGTACAGCCGCAATGCTTACCTCCTCCGGTCAGGCTGCATCTTTCTATGCGGTTTTCAATATTGCAAACTGCGGGGACCATGTAGTTTCCTCCTCCACAATCTACGGCGGAACCTACAATCTTTTCGCAGTAACAATGAAGAAAATGGGTATTGATTTCACATTCGTTTCCCCCGACTGTACCGAGGAGGAACTCAATGCCGCATTCCGTCCCAATACAAAGGCTGTTTTCGGTGAAACAATCGCAAACCCCGCTCTCACCGTTCTTGATATTGAAAAATTCGCAAAAGCCGCACACGCTCACGGAGTTCCCCTTATTATTGACAACACCTTTGCAACTCCCGTGGGTTGCCGTCCTTTTGAATGGGGCGCAGATATCGTTACCCATTCCACAACAAAATATATGGACGGTCACGGCGCCGCAGTGGGCGGATGCATTGTTGATTCCGGCAATTTCGACTGGATGGCTCACGCGGACAAATTCCCCGGACTTTGCACTCCCGATGACAGTTATCACGGCATAACCTATGCGGAGCGCTTCGGCAAAGAGGGAGCATTTATTACAAAGGCAACCGCACAACTCATGAGGGATTTGGGCTCAATCCAGTCCCCCCAGAACGCTTTCTATCTCAATTTGGGACTTGAAAGCCTTCATGTACGTATGAAACGTCATTGTGAAAACGGTCTTGCCGTTGCAAAATTCCTTGAAGCAAGCGACAAAATTGAATGGGTTATTTACCCCGGACTTGAGGGGGATAAGTACCACGCACTTGCAGAAAAATATCTTCCCAACGGCTCCTGCGGTGTTGTTTCTTTCGGTGTTAAGGGCGGAAGAAAGGCGGCTGAGGAGTTTATGAAAAAACTTAAACTCATCGCCATCGAAACCCATGTTGCAGATGCCAGAAGTTGTTGTTTGCACCCCGCAAGCGCAACCCACCGTCAGATGAACGACGAAGAACTTATTGCCGCAGGTATCACTTCAAACCTTGTAAGACTTTCCTGTGGTCTTGAAAATTCCGAGGATCTTATTGCAGACATCAGACAGGCTCTCGGTGAATAAATCTTATAAAAAACAGAAAAAGGAGGTATGAGGAATGCCCATAAAACTGCAAAGCGAACTGCCGGCAGTTGAAATTCTTGAAAAAGAGAATATTTTTGTAATGACCGACAGCCGCGCCATCACCCAGGATATCCGACCCTTGAAAATTCTTGTGTTAAACCTCATGCCGAAAAAGACAGAAACGGAAACCCAACTTTCACGGCTTTTGGGAAACTCTCCCCTGCAGGTTGAATTTGAACTTATTCACACAAAATCCCACGTACCCAAACACACTCCAAAGGAATATTTGCTTGCATTTTATAAGACCTTTGAAGATATAAAACACCTGAAATTCGACGGACTCATAATAACGGGCGCTCCCGTTGAAAAAATGGAGTTCGAGGAGGTCAGTTATTGGGAAGAACTCTGTGAAATTATGGAGTGGAGCAAAACCCACGTTACAAGCACATTCCACATTTGTTGGGGCGCTCAGGCAGGGCTGTACTACCATTACGGCATAAAGAAATACCCCTTGGAGAAAAAACTCTCGGGCATTTATAATCACACCGCCGATTACAAAAAATCCATACTTTTGAGGGGATTTGACGATGTTTTCCCCGTCCCCCACTCCCGATACACAACAGTTAAGAGAGATGAAATCGAGAAAGTACCCGAACTCAAAATACTCGCTTCTTCCGAAGAAGCCGGAGTTTATATAGTTTCAACGGAAAACGGAAAACAGATTTTTGTTACGGGACATTCGGAATACGATACGGACACTTTGAAAAACGAGTATCTGCGCGACAAGGATGCGGGACTTGATATTGAAATGCCGAAGAATTATTTTCCCGATAACGATATCACAAAAGCCCCCGTCAATACATGGCGTTCCCACGCAAATCTTCTGTATTCAAACTGGCTCAACTATTTCGTATATCAGACAACACCTTATGATATTGAAACAATCGAATAAACCTATAAAAACAAGGTAAGTTCACGAAAATGAGAACTTACCTTTTCTTTTTGTATTTTACAGATTGTCGTAATCAATTTTTCTGTCCTTAAAATAGAATTCTTTGTCACGGTCGCTGATTTCACGGAGCACCTTACAGGGATTTCCCACCGCCACAACATTCGGGGGAATATCCTTTGTAACAACGCTACCCGCCCCTATAACCGTATTGTCCCCTATTGTAACGCCGGGCATAATCAAAGCCCCCGCGCCTATCCAACAGTTTTTGCCGATATGTACGGGCATATTATATTGGTATGCCTTTTCCCTGAGCTCCGGCAAAATGGGATGCCCCGCAGTTGACACAACAACATTGGGTCCGAACATTGTATAATCCCCTACATAGATATGGGTATCATCAACAAAAGTGCAACCGAAATTGCAGTAAACATTTTTACCGAAATGTATGTTTTTGCAACCGAAATTTGCGTGTATGGGTGATTCGATATAGCAGTTTTCTCCGATTTCGGCAAACATTTTCTTCATTAGTTTTTGTCTTGAAAGCAACCGTAGGGGAGAAATCTTATTAAATCTTTTCAATCTTGCAAGGCACAAACCCTGCTCAACCACAATGGATTTATCATCCGGCAAATATAACTCTCCGGTATGCATTTTTTCTTTGTTAGTCACAAAACCACCTCAACAAAAGCGTTGCGCCGAGATTTAAAGAATTTTTATATTTCGGGGAAAACACAGTCAACCTCACGGAGTATTTCCTCTGCCCGCAGTTTTTCCTTGCGGTATTTCTCACCGTCCCGTACCTTTTCATTTTTCCAAAGGGACAAAATATCGGGGAATTCCAATATGGTTTCAAAAGCCGCCTTTTTACCGTATTTTTCCTTCAAAATTTCAACTATTTCACATGGGTCGCTGTTGTCATCGGAAAACAGAAAGCCCTTGGACGCCGCAAAAACGCAAAGTTTTTTTGCACTTTCTTCCTCACCCTTTTCACCGCAGGAAAGAACACAGTCAATCCGCTTCAGCGCTTCTTCAAGAGGAACTCCGAAAGCCCGCACCATAAGGGAGCCGATTTGATTTTGAGAAAATCCCCTTTTCATAAAACCGGCAACATAACCGCCTACGATTTTGTCAACATCCTTGTTGACTTCGTCGGGAGCGGTTGTGCTGTCCAAAATCCATTGGGGAACAAAATTATTTTCCTTGCACATAATAATCCCCGCAACATCCTCTGTTTATTTAAACAAACCGATAATTTCCGTTATCGTTGACCAACATACGGGCACAATGTATATTACAAGCATAAATCCTGCAAATATAACCGTAAATGCCACCGCCGCCAAAGTATGCATAATAGCGGGTGCTTTTTTACGCTTTTCTATAGCCAGAACCGCTACGCCGGAAAGAATTCCGACTAATGTTACAATAAGACTTATATATGCCTGCTTGGGAACAAACTTCATAACCACATCGTTCTGTCCGTCCTGTGCTTCAACTCCCATAAAGTTACCCATGATGCATACGGGCTCCACCTTTTCTCCGTTAACGGTACATTCCCATTGCTCATCGTAAACCACTGGAACAAAAATCACATCGCCTTCATTTGCATTAAGGTTGAGTTTTATTACTTCGTTCTCTTGGAAATATTGATTATCACTTAATCTGTCGTTAAGTTCACTTAATTTGTCAAGTTCCATCAAATAAAAAGCCGTGGCATCAACCGTGGGTGTATCCACCTTGTATTTAATACTCACCTTTACGGTTTCGTTTTCAAAAACACCCAATTCAAGGACACCGTTATTATTGGACACGGGATAGCAAGTATTATATTCTTTTTCCGAATCTTCGTCGCCGCTGTAAACATGAAATTTCTTTCCGTTAATTCTTAATTCACTGAAAGAAATGGATTTATCACCGTCAACATTGTGCAGATACAACACACTTTTTTCCGACACATCGAAAGTATATGTAACCGTTATTACTTCTTTTTCTTCTTCATATATTCCGACTCCCGAGCCATCTGCTTCTTCCTTTTTAACATAGAAGTCCCCTTTTTCAGCCTTTTCTTTTACATCTTTATACTGAACCCTGTTAAATAAATCACCTTTTTCGCCCAACGAGTTGTAAATGGCATTCTGGTACTCGAAAACATTGTCATAGTTGTCGGCATCCAGATTTTTTACACTTTCGTCAAATGCCAAAACACCCGGCAGAGTGTAATTATTTTTGTAAAGTTTCATTTGGGTTTCGGTTTCGGCATACTTCGTGTATAATTCCCCGTTAAGTTCATTTTGAGAAACAGATTCCGTAATCCCCAGTAATGCCTTGGAAAATTGTGTTCCTCCCACATCATAAAGAAGCGTAAAATTCCAAGAAAATCCCAAATCATAAAAAGCGGAATAATGTTGTTCGGGCAACGTGTGCAACCAGCCCGATACCGCGGACCTTCCTGCAATAATGGGGTAGTTGGATATCAATACACCGTCCGGATTATTCACGCGGTTTAAGAGAGATGCACCTTCCGTATTTTTATATACACTTTCTTCCTTTGTATATAAGTCCTCGTGTTTTATATTGCTTTTTTGTGCCATAACAAAAAAGGAGTTCAAGCCCAGAATAATGACCGCTAAAGCAATTGTTAAAACATTCCTGAGTTTTTTAAAACTGATAATTTTAATAAGCAAAAAGGCTGCTACGGTAGTCAATGTCCAACAAATTAACGGATACCGAAAACAACCGGTCTGTAATTCAACAAGACTGTTTAAAACATTAAATCCTTCTTTTATAGAGAATACAAAAACGTCCCCATAGGCAATCAGCGGAATCGCCATAAAGAAAGCGGGTATGGAACTCAACAACTCTATTAAACGGTGCTTGCTTTTTATTCCCTCTGAATCTGCGAAATTACTGAAATAGTAGGCCACTATACAACAACAGAAAAAAGCGACCATATATCCGTTTCTGAAAGGGAATTTTTGATACGAACCGAAATGCCATATCAGCATAACCGATTTGAAAACCACCTGAAAAGCGAGTAAAAGAATTGTCACTGTAAAGAATATGGTATATTTTCGGCTACTCTTATATTTTTTGAAATGCACCCACAAAACCACAAGGGATGCTATGGAAACGGACATCCCCAAAAACATTAAAACAGATATTATATCAATTTCGTTTTCCGCATTTAAGATTCCGATAAATCCGCCTAATTCATGCTTTGTGCCCGTACCGGCATCAAGAACATACGCACCCTCACCGAAGCGTGCCGAAGATAGCATATCTCTCGCATAAGTGAAGATGGTATAAGCGGAAGCCAAAAGGGAAGCACCCGTACCCACACCCAAATTAAAAATTGATCTTTTTCGGTTCTCTTTTTCTTCAATGATGAAAATATACAAGCCGCCGAAAACCACCAGCGACAGCACAACAAAGAAAGAAGTATATGTGTATATATTCAGTAAATACGTTAAAACGATAAAGAAAGGAAACTTACTCTTTCCCCCAAGCATATTGCGAGCAAACAGCAACAACAGAGGATAGCACAATACAATGTCCAACCAATCAATATTTGATAAATACATCAGGTTGAATCCGCAAAAAGTGTACATCAGGGAAACGAGCACAAGCCACTGCCCCTTGAGTTTCGGAAAGAACTTTGAAAAAGCATAGGAGGACGCAAGGGAAATACACGCAAACTCGAGAATCAAAAAAACGTCAATAGACTGAGCAATGTATTCTCTTTCCCAGAACAGTGCAAAAATAAATCTCGGCTGCAAAAGGCTTAATACCACATTCCAAGCTCCGCCCCCTGTTGCAGTAAAACCGTAAAACAATTCCGCAAGACTACCGCTGTGCCATGCATCGTGAACACGGTAAATTATCGGAACTCCTGCATGGAGCAAGTCGTACATAATCAACGTATCGTCCCCAAAGGGAAAAATCTCCTCAATATAGTACATTACAAGCATCCATACAACAGTAATTGCCGGAGCAATAAACCATATCGGATCTATTTTTAAACCCCTTTTTTTCATACTCCAATCCGTCCTTTAAGTCTTTAAAAAACTATATAATTACCAAAGTCGCAAATATCTTTTTACAAATCTTATAACTCCTGAATTATATCATTGAAATCTTGTATATGTCAACAAAAACCAAAATAAAAGTCAAAATATTCATTTTTTCGGTATAAATTGATTGCACCTCTTTATTTTACAGATTAGTTATGGTATAATTATAATACTTATTACATTGCTTCGTCACGATTGGGATGTGAAATAATGAAAGTTGTTATTCTTGCGGGCGGTTACGGAACCCGAATCAGCGAAGAAAGTCAAAACAAACCCAAACCGTTAGTTGAAATCGGAAGTTTTCCGATTCTATGGCATATTATGAAAACCTATTCCCATTACGGTTTTAATGAGTTCATAATCTGTGCCGGTTACAAACAATATGCCATCAAGGAGTATTTTGCAAACTATTTTTTGCACCATTCCGATGTAACTTTTGATTTCACAAAATCAAATCAGTTAACAATACATTCCGAATATGCCGAACCCTGGAAAGTTACGGTTGTTGACACCGGACTTGATACAATGACGGGCGGACGTATAAAAAGAGTAAAAGATTTTATCGGAAACGAAACTTTTATGCTTACATACGGTGACGGCGTAGCCGATGTCAACATCTCCGAACTTGTTAAATTTCACAAAGAAAAAGGTCAACTTGCAACCCTTACATCCGTATCAATCGGTCAGCGTTTCGGTTGCCTTGATATTGATGAAAACAATAATATTACCTCTTTCCGCGAAAAGAACGATATGGACGGAAGTCTCGTAAATGCGGGCTTTATGGTTCTTGAACCCGCTGTGTTTGATTATATTGACGGCGACAGCACCGCCTTTGAAAAGGAGCCCATTGAAAACCTTGCAAAAGACGGTCAGTTGAACGCATATCTGCACACGGGATTTTGGAAACCTGTTGACACTTTGCGCGAAAAAATCGAATTGGACAATTTGTGGAATTCCGGCAAAGCACCTTGGAAGGTTTGGTAATATGAAAAAGGATTTTTATAAAGGTAAAAAAGTTCTTGTGACCGGTCACACGGGTTTCAAGGGTGCATGGCTCTGCAAACTTCTGACCCTTATGGGCGCGGATGTTGTGGGCTATGCCCTCACTCCTCCCACAACCCCGTCGCTTTATGATCTTTCGGGTATTGACGGCTCAATAAAATCATATATCGGTGACATCCGTGATTACACCACGCTTCTTTCGGTATTTCAAAAAGAAAAACCGGAAATTGTTTTTCACCTTGCCGCCCAGCCCATTGTTCGTGACAGTTACAAAATCCCGTTATATACATACGAAACGAATGTTATGGGTACCGTTAATCTTTGCGAATGCATACGAAATACCGACTGCGTCCGTTCTTTTTTGAATGTGACAACGGATAAAGTGTATGAAAATCGGGACACCGATATTGCTTTTACCGAAGATATGCCCCTTGACGGCTTTGACCCGTATTCAAACAGTAAATCCTGTTCCGAATTGGTTACCAACAGTTATAAAAAATCATTTCTCAACAGTATGGGAATCGCCGTATCCACCGCAAGAGCGGGAAATGTTATCGGCGGAGGCGATTTTGCTAACGACAGGCTTATACCCGACTGTGTTCGTGCAGCATTGAAAAAAGAAGATATTATAATTCGCAACCCCTATTCAATACGACCTTTTCAGCATGTGTTAGAGCCGCTTTCGGTATATTTGACCATAGCGGAGAAGCAGTATATCAACGAGGATTTACAAGGATGCTACAATGTGGGACCCGATGAATGTGACTGTCGCACCACGGGGGATTTGGCAACAATATTCTGCTCTTATTGGGATGAGAATTTAAAGTGGATAAATATCTGCGAGGAAAACGCACCCCACGAAGCAACATTTTTAAGACTTAATACGGACAAAATCAAATCCGTTTTTGGCTGGAAGCCCGTTTGGAATGTAGAAAAGGCAGTCGAAAAAACCGTTGAGTGGACAAAGGTTTACCGTTCAGAAGGAAACATTTCGGAAATTATGGCAAAACAAATTGAAGAGTTTTTTGAAACAGAGGAATAAAAATGTTAGAGAACCTGACGAAAGAACAAGCAAGAGAAAAAATACTATCCTTGGTTGAGGAGTATTACAATAATTTTATGCAGAAGGCACCTTATAAGCAAGGTGACAAAATCTCCTATGCGGGCAGAGTTTTCGACGCCCGGGAGGTAAAAAATCTCACAGAATCCGCCCTTGATTTCTGGCTTACATCGGGACGGTATTGTGAGGAGTTTGAAAAGAGTTTAGGTGAATATTTGGGATTAAAATATGTTTCCCTGGTTAACTCCGGTTCATCTGCTAATCTGCTTGCGTTTTGGGCACTTACCTCCCCCCTTTTAAAAGACCGCGCCATAAAGCGCGGAGACGAAATAATTACCGTTGCCGCAGGCTTTCCCACAACAATTACACCCATAATCCAGTATGGAGCAGTACCCGTATTTGTTGATATTACAATTCCTCAATATAATATTGATGTTACACAACTTGACTCCGCTTTAAGCGAAAAAACAAAAGCAGTTATGATAGCCCACACCCTGGGCAATCCCTTTGACCTGAAAGCCGTCAAGGATTTTTGTGATAAAAATAATCTTTGGCTGATAGAGGACAACTGCGACGCTTTGGGAAGTACCTATACATTGGACGGTAAAACCTCATTTACAGGCACCGTGGGAGATATAGGAACATCAAGTTTTTACCCACCCCACCATATGACAATGGGTGAGGGCGGCGCTGTTTACACAAGTAATCCCCTGTTACATAAAATAGTACGTTCAATGCGTGACTGGGGCCGGGATTGTTCCTGTCCGTCCGGCAGGGACAACCTTTGCGGGCACAGATTCCAAGGACAGTACGGTGAACTTCCCTCGGGCTATGACCACAAGTATGTTTACAGTCATTTCGGCTTTAATCTGAAAGCCACGGAAATGCAGGCGTCAATCGGATGTGCCCAGTTGGAAAAATTCCCATCATTTGTCAAAAAAAGGAAAGAAAATTTCAACGCTTTAAAAAATATGCTGAAATGTGTTGAAGATAAACTCATTCTTCCGGAATCTGCTGAAAACAGCGACCCCTCCTGGTTTGGATTTATGATAACTTGCAGGGACGGTGTTTCCAAGAATAAAGTAGTTCAATACTGTGAGGAAAAAGGAATACAGACCCGTATGCTCTTTTCCGGCAATATTATAAGACAGCCCGTATTTGATGAAATGAGAAAATCCGGCGAGGGTTACAGAGTTGTAGGCGACCTTTCCGTTACCGACAGGGTTATGAATAACTCTTTCTGGATAGGAGTGTATCCCGGAATGACCGAGGAAATGCTGGAATATATGGCAAAAACCATAATAGAGGCAGTAAAATAATATGGACAAAATCAAGAGAGCCATTGTAAGCGGCGGAACGGGAGTATTGGGAAACGCCCTCATAAATAAACTTGTTTCCCGAAACATTGAAGTCCTTGTACTTGTAAGAAAGAACGGCAGAATTCAAAACATTCCTTCCCACCCCCTTGTAAAAATCGAAATATGTGCTCTGGAAGATATCGGGAAATTCAATATACCGAAAGAAAAATATGACGTTTTTTTTCATTTAGCCTGGAACGGAACCTACGGAGAAATCCGAAACGATTCGTCAATCCAGGAAAAGAATGTTGAATACACCCTTGATGCCGTAAGACTCGCTTATAAATGCGGATGCAAAAAATTTGTGGGTGTGGGCAGTCAAGCGGAAAACGGTATGCTGAAAAACGGCGAAAAGGTCTCTCCCGAGTCCCCTGAAAATCCTGTTTCCGCCTACGGAAAAGCAAAACTCCGTGCAGGAAAGGAAAGCCGAAATCTTTGCAAAGAATTGGGGGTCCTGCATAATTGGTGCAGAGTGATTTCCGTTTACGGACCATACGACGCACCCCACACAATGGTTATGAGCACCCTTATTAAAATGCTTCAAAACGTTGATTGTGATTTCACCCCCGCCGAACAGCAATGGGACTATATTTACAGCGGTGATGGAGCAAAGGCGGTTTTGGCAATTGCAGAAAAGGGAAAGAACAATGAAATCTATATCATCGGAAGCGGAAAATCGGACTCATTAAAAAACTATATTTTAAAAATGGCAAAGGTCACCGAAACAACCGCAAAATGCAATTTCGGTGCATTGGAATATTACCCCCATCAACCCATGTATCTGTGTGCCGATATTAAAAACCTAACCATCGACACAGGTTTCGTTCCCGAAACGGAATTTGAAAACGGCATAGAAAAGACCGTGGATTATATTAAAGACAACCTTGTGTGAAAGAGGGATTAAAGTGAAGAAAATAGGTATAGTTATTCCCTGCTATAACGAGCAGGAAAACATCGTGAGCATTTGCAAAGCAGTTGAAAACGAGATACTCAATTCACTTCCTGACTATGATTACGAAATCCTTGTAATCGACAACTGTTCAACGGATAATACCCGCCCTCTTGTTCGGGAACTTTGCCGCCAGAACAAAAAAATCAAAGCAATTTTCAATGCAAAAAACTTCGGGCAGTTCAATTCCCCTTATTATGCGATTTTGCAGTCAAGGGGAGATTGCGTGATACCCATTTGCGCGGATTTTCAGGACCCTGTGGAAATGATACCGAAATTTGTTGAAGAATGGGAAAACGGTTATAAAATTGTTTGCGGAATAAAAAGCGCAAGCAAGGAAAACAAAATAATGAGGTTTTTCAGAACCTGCTATTACAAACTTATAAAGAAAATGTCATCTGTGGAACAAATTGAGCATTTCACGGGGTTTGCCCTGTATGACAAAAGTTTTGTACAGGTTTTGAGGGATTTGAAAGACCCCACGCCGTTCATTCGGGGTATTGTTGCGGAACTGGGATTCAGAAGAAAAGACATTGAATACACCCAACAAAAACGTGCCGCAGGCAAAACCCATAACAATTTCTTCACACTTTACGACGCGGCCATGTTGAGTTTCACGTCATACACAAAAGCAGGACTCCGAATTGCAACCTTCGTAGGCTTCTCTGCGGCTATATTAAGTTTTATCGTGGGCGTCGTTTATCTTGTTTTAAAACTTATTCGTTGGGATTGGTTTCCCGGAGGTACTGCACCAACTATTATCATTTTAAGTTTTTTGTGTTCTCTTCAACTTTTCTTCCTGGGTTTTTTGGGAGAATACATAATGAATATGAACACCCGACTTATGAACCGTCCCCTTGTTATTGAGGAAGAAAGATTGAATTTTGAAGAATAGGATGGAAAATTTCCTTTTATGAAAATAAGACTTGCGGACTATGTAGCGGATTTTCTTGTAAACAAAGGTGTAACCGACTGCTTCAGTGTAGTTGGCGGCGGAGCTATGCATTTAAACGATGCATTGGGTCATAAAGACGGGCTTACCGTAACCTACAACCACCACGAACAGGCTTGTGCCATTGCCGCCGAAAGTTATGCAAGACTCAACAACAGAATTGCCGCCGTGTGCGTTACTACCGGCCCCGGCGGAACCAATGCCCTTACAGGAGTTTTGGGCGGTTGGCTTGATTCAATTCCCATGCTTATAATCAGCGGACAGGTACGCTATGATACCACCGCGAGATATGCAATGCAATTCACGGACGGTATGCCCCTGCGCGCAGTGGGCGATCAGGAATACGACATAGTCAAGTCCGTTGAGCCGATGACAAAATATGCGGTAATGATTGAAAATCCCGAGGATATACGCTATGCCCTTGAAAAAGCCTGGCACCTTGCCACAAGCGGAAGACCGGGCCCCGCTTGGATTGATATTCCTGTTAATTTCCAAGGAACGCATATTGAAACGGACAATTTAAGAGCATATAACCCCCTTGAAGGCGCTGAATCACTACCCCCTCTCGTTGACAGTTCAGTAATTTCCGCAGTTATAAATGAAATTAAAAATGCCGAAAGACCCGTTTTATATGCAGGAAACGGAATACGGCTTTCCGGTGGCTATGAAGATTTCAGAGAAGCGGTAAAAAAACTTAACATTCCCGTTGTAACTTATTGGAACTCCGTTGACCTCTTGGAAACCGAACATCCTCTTTATTGCGGGCGGGGCGGAAATATGGGCGACAGACCCGGTAACTGGGCGGTGCAGAACGCGGACTTAGTTTTAGCAATAGGCACTCGTATTTCCATAAGACAAGTTGGCTATAATTTCAAAACTTGGGCAAGAAAAGCAAAGGTTATTATGGTTGATATTGACCGAGCCGAAATGAAAAAGCACACAATTCACGTTGATATGCCTGTCTGGGCGGATGCAAAGGATTTTCTTGAACAAATAAACGACGCTCTTAAGGAGCCTTTAAATACAAACGCCCAATGGCTTGAAGTATGCCGAAAATGGAAAAAGGAATATCCCGTTGTTCTCCCCTGCCGTTATGACGAAAACGGTGAAAGTGCAAATGTCTATGCTTTTATAGATTATTTAAGTTCCCGCCTTCCCGAAAACAGCCTTACGGCAGTTTCAAACGGCGCTTGTTGCGTTGTGGGAAGCCAATGCTACAACATTCAAAAGGGAAGCCGTTTCATAATAAACAACGCGGTGGCAAGCATGGGTTACGGTTTGCCGGCGGCAATCGGACTTTGTATGAGCGCAAAAAAGTCCCCGACAATTTGTCTTGAGGGGGACGGCAGTATAATGATGAATTTACAAGAACTTCAAACAATCATTACAAACAATTTGCCCATTAAAATATTTTTGATAAATAACAAGGGCTACCATTCAATCCGATTGACTCAAAATAACCTTTTCAGCGAACACACCAATGTGGGCATAGGCCCCGACTCCAATGATTTATCGTTCCCCGATTTTAAAAAAATCGCGGGAGCATTCGGCTATAGATATTTCTCCGCCGACAGCAATGAAGAAATGAAAGCCGTCGTTGACAAAGT
The DNA here is from genome assembly GCA_051892415.1 of Acutalibacteraceae bacterium. Taxonomy (GTDB): domain Bacteria; phylum Bacillota; class Clostridia; order Oscillospirales; family Acutalibacteraceae; genus DTU089. The sequence goes on from JBJFGF010000045.1 coordinate 30,863, forward strand.
TCTTTCGGAAAGCGGTCCGGTTTTCTGCGAAATATTCACGGACATAAATCAAGCCTGGGAGCCTAAGAGCAGTGCAAAAAAATTGCCCGACGGAAGAGTTGTCAGTCCGCCGTTGGAGGACTTGGCACCCTTTCTCCCACGGGAAGAATTAAAAAAGAATATGTTTATTGACTTGATTGACTGAAAAAAGGTGCAGCCGCAAAAACGGTTGCACCTTTTATGTATTTATTTGACATTATCCCGATAGTATTTATAAGTCATAGGGTTGTCTTTTCTGAGATTTCCCGCATCTGTAACCTCACCTAAAAAAATTGTGTGGGTGGATGTTTCCATTGTGTTGATTACCTTGCAGGTAATGTAACTCATTGCCTGGGGCAAAACAGGGAGATAGCCTTTAACAAGGTGTTCAATACCCTCAAATTTGTCACAGTCCCTGCCGCTTCTGAAGCCGAAAGAGCCTATGATTGACGGATCCGTATTCTCGCCTAAAATATTCACGGCAAAAATACCCGTGTCCTTTATACACTCGTTGGTGTGGTTTTGGCGGTTCAGGGAAACGAGAACCGTGGGGGGCTCGGAAGTAATCTGCATAGCGGAATTCGCCGTACAGCCCGTAGCCTTTCCCTTGTCCCAGGTCGTTATAGTGTAAAGACCGTATGACAAGTTAAACAATGCGCTTTTATCCATAATATTTCCTCCTGAATCCGAGGTCAACGAAAATCCGTTGACCCCGTATAATATCAAATTTCTCTGAAAGCGTCCTTTCCGAGACTGCACACGGGACAAACCCAATCGTCCGGAATATCTTCCCAAGGAGTACCGGGGGCTATGCCGCTTTCGGGGTCACCCATATCCTGATGGTAAACATAGCCGCAGGGACATTCGTGTTTCATAAAAGCACCTCCCATCGAATAACAATTCAATGGTAGTTTCTGCCTTTTTGTCCCATTTATGTAATATATTTTTATTCTTGCTTTGGAAATTCAATTTACGGTTTATATTTCGTATTGTATCCCATATTATCCTCGGGGCGTTTTGCATTCGGATACATAACATCGCTATATACATCCATTTGCAATTTTTTCACTAAATGATATACCTGCGTATAATCGGAAATACTGTCCAGACTCACAGAAACGTCGTTTCCTTTTTTATCAGTTTGTCCGGTAGCGGCTATTACGTCGCCCACATTAAAGATTCGGTCAAAAATGCCTCTATGCAACGTAATGTTTGACATATCAGCAAAATATTTTGTACTGATATTGCGAGTAAACACACCGTCGGAAACATATATAGCCATGTTTGTAATAACATACTCCGTGTTGTTGTACCTTTTAACAGAAAAAATAACACGGGCTAAATATAACCAAACAGGGAATAAATGAAGAAGCATAAAAGGAAGCATAAAGAAATCGCCGTCATTTATGCCGCTTAACACTTCTTCGGTAAGCAAACCGAAGTCAATACATCCCCATACTATTGCAAGAGGTAACAGGGGATTAAATATAGTTTCAAAAATAAAGCATTTTTTGTTGGGTTTCCCCTCGTATAATACCGTTTCATTCGAATTAAGCATTTGTCTTAACTCTTGTTGCATAATCACCCCTCCGAAACAAAAAGTATGCTACCCAAATGATAGCATACTTTTTAACTGTTTTCAACAATTATTAACCGAAATATCTCTCAAGAAGACCCTTGAAAGCCTTACCGTGTCTTGCTTCGTCTTTGGCCATTTCATGAACTGTGTCGTGGATAGCGTCAAGATCCTGCTCTTTTGCCATTTTAGCAAGTTCAAATTTTCCGAGTGTTGCGCCGTTTTCTGCTTCAACTCTCATTTCAAGGTTTTTCTTTGTGGAATCGGTTACCATTTCACCGAGAAGTTCAGCAAATTTTGCTGCGTGCTCTGCTTCTTCATAAGCGGCTTTTTCCCAGTAGAGACCGATTTCGGGATAACCCTCTCTGTGAGCGACTCTTGCCATTGCAAGATACATACCAACCTCTGTGCATTCGCCCTGGAAGTTTGCACGAAGACCGTCAAGGATTTCCTGGCTAACGCCTTTAGCAATGCCGACAACGTGCTCAGCAGCCCAAGTCATTTCTTCGTCCTTAACTTCTACAAATTTTTCTGCGGGTGCTTTGCAAAGGGGGCAAGCCTCGGGGGGATTTTCGCCTTCAACGATTTGACCGCAAACTAAGCATTTCCATTTTTTCATAACAAAAGACTCCTTTTAAAATAAATTTTAACTAAATTATATATTATCCCGACAATCCTTACAGATGCCGTAATAAACTGTTTTTTGGGACTCCACCAGATGCCCCGAATTTTCAAAGATCTTCGGTACTTCATTTTTACAAAAAATGTCAGTTATAACGCCGCATTTTTTGCACAAAAAATGAATGTGGTCTTCTAAATTTCCTTCATAGTGAACCTTTTTATCACTGCTTTCCACAATGGTAATAAGACCCTCCTCCTGAAGTTGACCGAGATTTCTGTAAACCGTTCCCAAACTGATGTTGGGAATTTGCTCTTTTACTCGGCTGTAAATAATATCGGCAGTCGGATGGTCGCAGCAAGACTTCAAAACGTTGAGAACCGCGTCCCTTTGACGTGAACTACGCATATTTCCGACTCCTTTCTGTTTTATAAACAGTAATAATTACTATTTGCATTTATAATATAACAGAATTCAATCACTTTGTCAACACTTTTTCCGGCATTTATTTTAACTTTAAAGAAAAATCCAAAAATTCTTCCTGCATAGCGGAAAGTTCTCTGTAAAACGCTCCTGTTTCCTCGTTGAGAAGTAAGAATTTCCCCGTTCTTTTTACAGATTTCATAAAATCTCTGTTATACCTGTATTCCCTGTCGCTTAAAGGGCAGTCCGCCCTCAAATCGAAAATAACAGAAACTTCTTCTTTCCCGTTTTTTTCAAAAATCAAAGGAAACAACGGATATATTCTACATGACAGAGGTCTTTGGTTTCTGTCACAAACTCCGTTACAAACCGCAATTTTATCCCCCCGCGCATTTTCAACGACCTTAATATTCGGATCAATAAGATTTTCTTCACCGGGAAAAAGGAGCATACCCGTCCTTTCATCACCCGCACAGCATTTGCCCTCGCAAATTTTTCCGCAATCGAAATCCAGCGGTGTTGATCTTCGCAAAAGGGAATAGCAGCTTTTAATAACATTTTCTTTTTTCATATAAATACCTCTGATTAAAACGCAAAAATATGCACATACTAAATATTGCAAAGGAGGTTGCAAATTATGAACGAACAGAAAAACAACAGTATCGGTTGCACGGTTTCCACTTGTGCTTACCATTGTAAAGACGCAGATTACTGCACAAAGAACGTTATTGAAGTCGGTGCATGTAATTGTGATGCAAAATCCGTTGACGCAACTTGCTGTCAATCATTCAAGGCAAAATAAACTTTTTTCAAACAGAAAAATCCGTCCTTTTGGGACGGATTTTTCCTAAAAAACGTACATATAAGTTCAGTTTTTCTTAGGCTCGTCCGTCACAAAATTTTCCACCCTGTCCCCAATAACCCATTTGTTATTCTTTGGGTTTCCTGCGTAGGTGTTCCCCCTCAGGACAACATCGGAACTACAGGAAACATTCACCGCATGATTATCATTGAGAACGAACAAATTGTTTTCAATTAAAATATTTCTGTGAACGGGGCCGTTGTATTTTTTAACCTCGGGCTTTATGAGAATCACGTCACCCTCGCAGTTCATAAAAGCGTTACCGCGGATTACCGCGTCACAAACGCAACCGCTTTCATACCAACTGCACGCGTCGTCGGAAATCAGCACACCGCTCATACCCGTGTTTAAGAATTTATTGTTTTCAATGCGAATTTTTCCGCGGGTTGTGGCAAGAACACCCCTTGTAACAACACGGTTAATTGTGTTTCCGCTAAACTCGAAATCGGGATTGGCGGAGACATTTTCAATAACACCGCCCACACCCAACGGCGCCTCGTATGTGGCGGTTATAATATCATAATAGCAGTTGTCACGGAGTTTTGCTTTCAGCACCTTTGTCCTGCCGACTTCAATAAGGGTTTTCGGGTCAATAAATGCTATGACATCCCCCTCCCTGATACATTCAAAACCGTAACTTTGGGGATGGGCGAACTTAACCGTCAGTTTGTCTTTATTACATTCAACAATTTTAAAATGGAAACCGTGAACATTGCATGCGTCATCCCCCGCGGAGTCAAAATTGCAATTTCTTACGGCAATTTTGCCCCTGCACATACTGAATTGCAAAAAATCCGCGCGGGAGCAAAACTCAACATCGCTGTCCTTTGGGGGCGAAAAATCGAGATTTTCAAGGGTTATTCCCTCGGAATCCTGTGCAACAAGCGCCAAGGCGGGATTATAATGCTGTTTAACATTTTCAAGGGTTATTTTTTTTGATGAATTTATAAAAATACCCACCTGGTCACGTATGCAGGGGAAAGCATAGAATACCTGCCCTTCAACAAAATTTTTCGGAAGCAAGTATCTCACATTGAATGTTCTGTCCGATACCCTACGTATATTTGCGGCTCCGTGTAAGGGGTGCGACGGACTGCGATTAAAGTGGAAATAGTTTTCGGGCTTTGCGGTGGGGAACCAGAAACAATTGTTTTTAAACTCCGTAAAGTTCATTTTATAATCCGTTCCGTACCAGTAAAGTTCACCGTTTTCTTCGGTAAAATCGCTTGATTTGTCAATTTCAAAGGTAACATAAAAGGGCGAGGCTTTTACAACCGTCAATTTATGTACATTGGGTTTAACGGTTATAATTGTCAGATTTTTCAGAATTATGTTTTCACAGTTGTTGATAAAAATATTCGTCATATTTCCGTCAATTATGAACACGGAATCATTACAGTCGATTTCCATGTTTTTGACGTTTTCAACGGCAAATCCGATTTTTCTCACATTGGGCTTTTCGCCCTCTTTATACTCGTCCTCCGCAATGGTATTTGATATAAAAAGTTCTCTTTCTTCTGCATTTTTACTCAAAAAAACATACTTACCCTTGGGCAGAGTAAGATTTTTGTTAACTGCGGTTTGGGCGGATGTATTAAAAAGATTTCTGAATGACACGGTGGCTTCCGTGTCCGGCTTAACACTAAAGGACTCGGGATAGATGACCATATAAACACCTCAAATATCTGCTGTATTTATAATACAATACGCCACCCGAAAAAGCAATAATATAAATATTACATTTTTATAAAATTCTTTCATAATAAATGCACAAGAAAAGACCATCGCTCTTAGGACGATGGTCTTTTCTTGAACGTGAAGTGTCTTACTTCCTGCGTATCGTATTGGCATATATATAGTAACTCCCCCTTGTTGTTTCGATGTTGAGCAAATATTAACAAATTGTGAACTTTAAAGCAAATTTCATAAAAATTTTAATATCAGGAAAAAATTTTAGATAATTTCACCACAATCGACATTCATATTTTGTGCAGATTTCGGGGGCAAAAAATCAAGAAAATTAAATACAATTATTGAAAGAAACATCCGAATATGTTAATCTAATATGGAAAAACCGCGAAAGCGGAACGGAGGTATATTATGGCAAACATTCTTGACGCTTTCAAAGAAAAGCAAACAGAGAAAAAAGTTTATGAGGGTAAAAAAATCAAGGTGGGCATTATCGGTTGCGGTTGGATTGCCGAGGCTCATTTAAAAAGTTATTTAAAATGTGACGATGTTGAGGTTGTTGCCTTTGCGGACATTGTTCCCGGCAAGGCTGAGGCATTTGCAAAGCAGAACGGTGTTGAGGGCAATTACTATTTAAGCGACAAAGAACTTATCGACAACGAAAAGGACCTTGACGCAGTTTCAATTTGTACATACAACCGTCAGCACGCTCCCTGTGCAATTTATGCCCTTGAACACGGTGTTCATGTACTTTTGGAAAAGCCCATGTGCGTGACTCTTGAAGAAGCCGTTGAAATCTGCAAGGCGGAGAAAAAGAGCGGAAAAATCCTTTCCATAGGCTTCCAGCCCCGTTTTGACGAGAATATGAAAATGGTTAAAAAGATTTGCGAGAGCGGTGTTCTCGGCAAAATCTACTACATACAAACGGGCGGCGGCAGAAGAATGGGTATCCCCACTCCCTTCGGCACATCATTTATTCAGGAAGACACCGCCGGATTGGGTGCTCTCGGTGACATCGGATGCTATTCACTTGATATGGTCCTCAATGCAATCGGCTATCCCAAACCCCTGACCGTAACAGGCTTTAAAGCAGGTATTTTCGGCAAAAAGCCCGAATATCTCCAGAAGCCCGAATATACCGAGGTATTCGGTGTTGACGATTTTGCGGCGGCATATATTCGCCTTGAAAACGATATTGTTCTTGACTTCCGTATCGCTTGGGCAATGCATTGCGACACTCCCGGGGACACAATTATTATGGGTACCGAGGGCGGTTTGAGAATTCCCTCAACAGAGTGCTGGAACGGCTCAATCGGCGGTCCCATGACCATTTACCACAACATTGCAGGGGAATGTGTTGAAACGGTTATTCCCGAGTGCGAAAACAAGGAAGATAACTTCGATAAAAAGATTCGTTCTTTTATTGATGCCATTGAATTCAATCTTCCCTCCCCCGTCCCCACAAGCCAGATTATTTATAACCAGGCAATCATCGACGGTATCGCCCGTTCCTCAGAGTTGGGCAGAGAGGTAACAATTGAAATTCCCGAATATTGATACAAAGGGGTTGTTAAAAATGTGTAGATCGCATAAAACACTTTAATATATTGGGTCTATATTTCCTCCGAACAACTTAACTGTTATTAAGAGTAATAAAGCCCGAAAAACAAAATAAAGAATATTGTTTTATGCTATGAACAAACTTCGCCGCTCGCCGTATTTTTATACGGCTTCGGGTAACCGCCGACAAAGTTTTCTTTGTCGGCGCTCAGTTTATCCATTCTACGCATTTTTTCCTAACCCCGCGGGGTTGTTAAAAATGTGTAGATCGCATAAAACACT
>JBJFGF010000046.1:0-108105 GCA_051892415.1 Acutalibacteraceae bacterium
ATGCTGAAGACAGAATGTATTTACAGAGCAAAACCACAAACCTTTGACGAAGCAAGGGCCCTTGTGGATGAATATATTTATTTTTACAATAATGAGCGAATTCAGCTCACAACAGGACTAACCCCGATGGAAGTCCGTGGTGCCTATTCTGCATAACAGGTGTCCACAAAAAATGTCTACTTGACAGGGGGCGTGTCAGACAAAAGGGAGTTTTATGGGACACTTCTTTTGATAGAATCAGTATGGAGGTAAAGCGCATTATGGATAAAATCAGTTTTTTCAGCGCCGATTACCGTGACGGCAGAGTGCATTTAGGCGGTAAAAGCTATCCTGCGGGAACTTTTGCAACACATCTGTTGAATCAATATTATACGAACGATACCGCCGCAAGAATAAGTGTATACAAACAACACGGTTGGAATGTGGCGGAGCAGTTGTCTATCGGGTATCTTAAAGTAGCAGATTTCCTTGCTACAGGAACGGAAATTGGATACATTCTCGATACTTTACCTGACCTCAAGCCGTTTCATGCACTTGACATACCGGGCGAACGCAACAGGATATCTGAGCTTTTCTCCAAGGAAAACGAAAAACAGATTATTGATTTCTTTAACCGCAGAGCCGCAGTTGAAAACAAAGAACAAGCCGAGCTTGATTTGGATTTGCTGCCTTCGGAATACGACGAGGCTCTTTTCAAGGCTTGCAATACATTGATTTCTGATATAACAAACACCCTAAATTTCTATAATGCAATCTCTGATGATATGCAAGCGGCCCATAAAAGGCTGACGGAATTTTCAAGCCGTGTAGATGAAGCAGAGCGTTTTGATGAAGAACATTTGCTGCCGATTGCATTGGAAGTATTCAGTTCTGTGCCGTTCCCTGTTACAACGGAATATGTACCAATCAAGAAATCCAGCCGCAGTAAAACGGCAACTCTTGCACGCAGGCTGTATTTTGACAGCTATTACAGCTTTGTGATGACCGACTTCTTTGAAGGCTTGCATTACGGTCATTATCCAAGGAGGTGCGGTATCTGCAAAAAGTATTTTCTTATGACCTCTGCGGCAAGGCAAAAATATTGTACAGGCTATGCGCCGTTTAAGCTCAAGGGCAAAGCCATTACCTGCCGAAAATATGCGGCAAGGATCAACCGTAAAGAATTAGTGGCGGGCAATCCTGTTATCCGCATCTATAAAAACCGCTGTTCTGTGCTCCGTATGGAAAGAAAACGTGGTACTGTCACGGAAGAATTTGCCGCCGCAGCGCTTGATCTTGCAAAAGAGCGGATGCAGCGGGCAAAAGAGGATACCGAATATGCCAACAGTCGGTATGAGTCGGATATGAGCCGTGAAAAGTTCTACGCCGAAGTCGATAAACAGTTAAAATAACGGTTAGTATCACAAAACGGAGGTGAGTGCCGTGACAGAGATTTATATAGATAAAGCAGATTTAAATATGTATCAGCAGAAGCCGGCACCGCCTAAGTGGAATTTGCAGGAATATATTGTGACCTATTTGAAAGAGAGAGATGACTGCTATTTTGCTTGGTTTTTGCACTATTATGAAAATACGCTTAACAACAATGTGCAGGAATATATGCGAAGGCTCTTTATGCCGGAGCACTTTTCGGATATGAAACAGGCGTATATTGCCGGACTGCTTAAAGCATTAAAAAACTACGATATTGAGCAAGGCGCTCCGTTTATATCATTCAAAGAACGGTATCACTATAACTAAACCCACATCCGCAACTCGGTGTAACATCCGGCATACCGCCTTTATCACGAAGAACAGGGGGGAATCCAGCCGGTGTCATCGCCCACATAAGTGATTGCACCAACAGGGCATTTATTTCCGCACCCGTGACAGTGGTCAACGCACCCATCGGGATTGATTACAATCGGTGAAGGATCTTTCTTTTTGTTATAAACCCCGTGTGAGCAGAAATTAACGCAAGTGCCACATTCAATGCAAGATAGTATATCCACAACGGGATACCATTTTTTCGCCATTTTCTTATCCCCCGTTTTCTATATAATCATTGGCTGTATCAGATTAAAGAAGTAACCTACAATGATAATCCCCAAGATGCAGATTGCAATGAAGATACCAAGCAATTTCGGTTTTACCGCTTTGCGAAGCATAATCATTGACGGCAGAGATAGTGTAGTAACAGCCATCATAAAAGACAGCACCACGCCAAGCAACGCTCCTTTTGCAAGCAAAGCCTCCGCAATCGGTATTGTGCCGAATATATCAGCATACATCGGAACACCGGCGATTGTGGCGAGAATCACACCAAAAGGATTATTGTTGCCGAGAATTTTCACGATAAATTCTTCGGGAATCCAGTTGTGAATAATTGCACCGATACCAACACCGATAAGAACATACGGTGCAACCTTTTTAGCAGTGGCTACAACCTGTTCCCATGCATATTTCAAGCGGTCTTTACATTGTAATTCCTCTTGCGGAACATCAATCGCATGACCGTTTCGGATAAATTCCTCCACCTGATTTTCAAGGTGCAGCTTCTCAATCAGCGTACCGCCAGCAACAGCTATTACAAGACCGAGCACCACATAGACTGCAGCCACCTTCCACCCGAAAATACTCATCAACAGTACAAGACTTCCCAGATCAACCATCGGAGAGGAAATCAGGAAAGAAAAAGTAACGCCAAGCGGAAGTCCCGCACTTGTGAATCCGATAAACAACGGAATAGACGAGCAGGAGCAAAACGGTGTAACCGTACCGAGCAGAGCGGCGATTAAGTTTGCCCATATTCCGTGTAATCTTCCGAGTATTTTTTTAGTTCTCTCCGGCGGAAAGTAGCTTTGAATATACGAGATAATCAAAATCAAAAACCCTAAGAGAACCATAATTTTAATGGTATCATAAATAAAAAACTGAACGGTGCCGCCAATCCTGCCTGTTGTGTCTAATCCACAGGCGTTAAGAATTGAGCTTATAAGTCGATTCAGCCAGTGCATACCGAGGATTTCATTTTGAAAGAAATCCCACACTGTTTTTATTGCTTCCATAAAAAGCCCCTTTCATATAGTTAAATTGAAATGTGTCTATGAGATAAAGATATGATAAGTCGTGCAAGAAAATGATTTATCAATCAATCTTCACAACACGACTTATCTTCAAACTTCACATCAATAGTTGTAAGTGCCGTCAAACACTTGGTCGCATATTCTGCACCCTCAGAAGAAATCGAGTAGTGCGTCCATTTTCCCTCTTTTCGTCCGACAACAACACCGGAATCACAAAGAATTTTCATATGGTGGGACAGTGTAGGCTGAGTAACATTGAGTTCTTCAAGTATCTTGCAGGCACACTTTTCACCGCTTTTCAGCATTCTTAAAATTCGGATACGATTTTCATCGCAGAACGCTTTGAAGATTAATGCCGTTTTTCTTTCGTCCACTTGAAACACCTCCCATAGAGATATACCTATATATTATTATATGCATCACATAGATATTTGTCAATGGGTTGAGCAAAAAATGTGGCTACTCAAGCGGGCAGTTATCAGATATATTATGAGAAAACTGTTACTTCTTGATCGTCAAAATAGACCATTGTGTCGTTTTTTAATTGTGAACCTACATTAGTTACTGTTGACAAAATAGTAACAAGTTATGTCACCCTAAAGAGATTGCATTGCTAAAAGAAAAATATATGTGTTAGAACATAGACAGTATAGATAGCAAAACCATGAAAAGGTGTTCTACTCGCCACCGATGACATTAAATGTGTAAATCAAATTGTCGTTTACAATTTCGGCGGCTCTGCTGCGGATATTGTTCATCCGACCAACCCACTCCATTTGATTTCCTGCTTTGAGTGCTTCGGTTACACCTTCACGCTCTGCCATCTGTTTTTCCAGACGAGAAAACATTTCTTCCGCCTGCTTGTCAAGCTCTGCGAGGTATCCGTTCAGCCTGCCGATTGTCAACAGATTGAGATATAACACCTTGTGATTTTGCTTGATATACCGCAAATGCCGCTGTCCCCATACGCCGATAGGCTTTTGTTCTTCCTCCGGCAACTTCAAGCAGGGAATGTAATATTCACCTTGCAGTTCGTACCAAAGACCGTTCTTTTCATCATAAATAACCTTTTCCATAATCACGCCTCCTTATAAATTACTTTGAATTTCTTTTGTTTTGCATCAATGATTTTCAGTAAAACCTCATCCACCGCATCGGTGTACTTGCCGTCAGCAATAAGTTTGTTCCGCATTTCGTTCAGGCAGTTCACAACCACACGCCGTTCAAAGTCATCCAACGCTATGTAATACTTTTTATTTCGCATATTGGTCACTCCTTCAACAAGTCTTGAAATGGCGTGTCTGTGGCTACAAAAGTATCGTATGTAAAATTGGCTCCTAACTGAAACCCCATCATAAAACTATCGAGGTTGGATTCGCCGTTTACAACGCTCCAAGCATTTACAAAGTCGAGGAATTTCTTTTTGTTTTCACCGGAGAGTGCTTCTGTCAAGAACTCCTCATTGAGCATTAGCACCTCCATTTGTTTCTGCACGGCTTTGTTCTGCTTGGTGCTTCGTGCCTGAGGATCAATGTTTCCGTAATAAAATTCTTCTATGAAATTACCCATTTTGCTACCTCCTTTGAGTTTCTATCGTAATTGTACTCAAAGGCAGCAAAAGAGTCGAATGTACCGCAATAAATAAAAAAAGGGCAAGAAAAAAGAGAGAAGCGTAAAAACTTCTCTCAATTCTCTTGCCTTGCAATGCTCGTACCTTTAAGTTACTGTCCTTAAGGGTACGATGCATTTCAGCCTCATTTTTTTATTTTTCAAACACCATATTGTCCTGTTTCATTTTGTCAACATTGTTTTTGTCATACCACTGACCTTCAACCTTAACCTCCGTTTTGACATCCTTACCTTCAATGGCAAAGACGCATTGTTCAACTGCATTATAACCCAATTCGTAAGGGTTCTGTACTACACCGCCGATAAATTGATGTGCGCTCTCGGAATCCAACCATTTAATCTGTTTAGCTCCGGATTCAAAGCCGCAGAATACCACATCTTTATATTTTTGTGAATCCGCAAAAACCGTATCGCTGATTTTATCTGAAATATCGGAATGTGTCAAAAATATTGCTTTCGCGTTGTCTTCAATCAATTCTCCAAAATTTTCAACATACTTATTGCCTGATTCTTTTTCTATTTTGTATTTGTCTTTGACAGCGCTGTCGGCATCGGCTAACTCGCTGAACTTTTCCGTAAAGCCCTTCGCTTTCGACTCATCGGCTTCGTTGTCTTCACGCACCAAAACCCCTATTACATAGGTGTTTTCCGATTTTTCGATACTCTCTTTAACCGCTTCAAACAGTTTTTCTGCACACATAGCACCCGCGTCCTCGTAGGAAGTTGAAACCGTAGAAACAATGGGATTTTTGCGGTTTGCTTCAAGTTTTTCCACATCATCGTCAACAATGGTATCAATTTGAACAACGGGTACGGATTTATCATAAAGTTTGCTCAAAACCTGTGAGTACCCCTCACCCAACGGTGCCACAACAAAACCGGAAATATCTTTATCAATTACTTTTCCAATAATTGATACATGGGTGGAAATATCTTGGGGATTATCTTCATCCGTACCTATATAGGTAAGTGTATAGCCGTATTTCTTAGCGGCTTCTTCAGCACCTTTTTTTACATTCTGCCAAAACCCTAAATTTTCATTTTGACCTGCAACAACAATAGTTTTTCCCGCGGTTGCATTGGGTTGCACAGTTGTAGTCACATTTTCTTTTCCTGCTTCCCCGCCGCATCCGCTAAAAAGTGAGATACACAGAACTCCAATCATAAAAACAGCCAACACTTTTTTGAAATTCATTTTTATTCCTCCGTTTACAAAAATTGATTTCAAAAATAGTATTGACTGTTTTTTACATTTAATACAAAAGGTACTGTAAAAAACTTCCGTTTTTACAGTACCTTTTTAGGGGCTTGGAAAAAATGCGTATAATGGACAAACTGAGCGAAAACAAAGCATTGCTTTGTTTTCGGCTACCCGACGGCGTACAGAGGTACGCCGAGTGGCGAAATTTGTTCATAGCATAAAACATTATTTTTTTGTTTTTGTTTTTTTATTACTTCTGCCACCATTTAAAGTAGTTCGGGGCGTTTTTAAACCTTTGTATATCGGGTTTTATGCGATCTACGATTTTTAAACAGCCCCTTTTAAATTCATTCACCTATCAGCCTGTTGATAATATCCGAATAGAGTGCCCCCGGGTCATCAAGGAAGCCATCCTTTAACTGCTCCGCCTGCCATTCGTCAAAGACATTGAGAGTCAAGGAAAGAAGTTTATCTCCGCTGCTTTCAATTTCAAAGGTGACATCGTAGCCATTATCGACTTTTTTGATATTCACCGTGTTCTCTCTTTCGGAGCGAGCGCGTGCGACAGTATTGAGAGCAACCTTAACCGCTCTGTCACGCACACCGGGAAGAAGTTGTTTTTCAAGTTCTTTTGCACTACTGCTTCCCTTTGCAGTTACAACCAGGTGGGGCTCTCCCACAAATTCTTCTTCTTTAATAGTTTTACTCTCTAAAAGTTCATCTATAGCGGAATTTGCGTCAAAGAAATTAACCAACCCTGTCTTTTGAAGAACATCGCAAATCTGATTTCTCGTCATAGGTGTTTTCACCGAATCAAGTATATAACAAATTAGAATCTTAATTTCAAGCATACTGCGAAGACCGCCGAATTCAATTCCACCGGCAAAGGCATCGAACTTAACCATAAAAACATCTCCCTTCGTATCACTTATATTCTACCATTTTTTACAGTTCAAATCAACAAAGATATGTGAATTTTTCAAAAGATTTCAAGCATTGTTTTTCTGACTTCTCCCGCAAGATACAGGGATCCAACCACACACAGAACATCTTTTTCATTCAACATAGTTTTTGCCTTTTTAACCGCCTTTTCGGGCGACTCCTCAACCAACACGTTTTTGCAGTATTTTTTTGCAATCTCGGCAAGTTCCCGGGCTTTCATAGCCCGCGGATTTTCGGAAGTGACACAAATAAAAACATCGGATTTTTTAATAAGGGGTTTTAAAGAATTTTCCACCGCTTTGTCCCCCATCATACCTGCTATTACACAGACTTTTTCCTTTTCATCCAAAACGGGAGAAACCGCATTGTAAAAAGCTTTTGCTCCGTCCTCATTGTGACCGCCGTCAAGAATTACAAGGGGATTTTTTGATATTATTTCAACTCTTGCGGGCAGTACCGTTTCGGCTATTCCTTTTTTGATATTATCTTCGGTTATATTAAAAGTATTTTTCAATATACGGCAGGTTTCCATAACACAGGTCATATTTTTCACCTGATGTTCACCGGGCATTTTAACATAATAATCCTGATTTTTATAAGTGAATTCCGTACCGAAAATATTACTTTTGATTATTTTTATATCATTCTCCGATGGTATTATCAGTTTGTTTTTCCTTTCTCTTGCGGTATTCTCAACAACCTTTAATGCGCCCGCGGGTTGTCCGAAAGAGCATACAACATTACCGTTTTCTTTTATCGTACCGCATTTTTCAAAGGCAATTTCCTCAACGGTGTTGCCTAAAATTGCAGAATGGTCAACGGAAAGAGAAGTTATGACATTTACGAGAGGTGTATCAATTACATTTGTTGCATCGAGCCTGCCGCCCAAGCCCACTTCAAGAACAACAACATCGCATTTTAGTTCCTTATAGCATAAAAAAGCGGCGGCGGTTAATGCTTCAAATTCAGTAATTATAATCTCTTTCTTTTCAAGTTCCTCAACCGCGTTTTCAACCTTTTCAACACTTGATGCAAAAAGCGAATTGTCAACGGGCTTACCGCAAAACTGAACTCTTTCGAGAAAGTCCGTAACGTATGGGGATGTATATAATCCCACCCTATACCCCGCTTCTGTCAAAACATTTGATACGGCGGTGGAGGTTGAGCCCTTACCGTTCGTACCGGCAACATGTACAAATTTCAAATTCTTGTGGGGCTCACCGAGTAAACGCAACAAGGCATCCATCCCGGAAAGACCGGGACGGATACCGAATTTTAATAATGAATGTATATAATTTACCGATTCAATATAATTCATTTGAGTTTAGAAATACTTTCTTGAAGCATTGCAATTTTTGCCGCATGCTTTGCCTGAGCGTCCCTCTGTTGTGCAACAACCTTTTCGGGAGCCTTTGCCATAAATCCGGGATTGTTGAGTTTATTCTCAACAAATTCAAGATCTTTCTTAGCGGCGGCAAGTTCTTTTTCAAGTCTTGCTTTTTCTGCTTCAAAATCAACAAGTTCATTAAGAGGAATGAAAATCTTTGCACTTTCCGTAATGACGCTTACACTACCTTCGATTTCAAATTCGTCACCGATCTCAACCTCGGATGCGGAAGCAAGTCTGTTCATAAACACAGCGCCGTTCGTGAAATCCTCTTTATACTTTGTTGCAATATAAAGTTTCGCTTTCTTTGAGGGGGGAACATTCATTTCAGCACGGCGGTTACGGATTGCTTTAATAGCCGCCATAACCCGCTCCATTGCTTCCTCTTCCACGGGGAAATTAAGGCTCTCGTCATATTTGCACCAATCGGAAATCATAATTGATTCGCCGTCATGGGGAAGCGCAAGCCAGATTTCCTCTGTAATAAAGGGCATAAAGGGATGGAGAAGTTTGAGAGTGTTTGACATAACATAAACAAGGACTGCTCTTGCTGTCTTTTTGCCATCTTCGTTATCGCCGTTAAGACGGATTTTTGCAATTTCAATATACCAATCGCAGAATACGTCCCAAATAAAGTCATAAAGATTCTGTACCGCAATACCCAATTCATAGTTTTCAAGTGAATTTGTAACGGTTTTAACAAGAGCGTTAAACTTACTCAAAATCCACTTATCCTCTGTGGCGAGATTTTCAGGAATATACGGTGCGGGTTCGTCCTCGTCAAGATTCATGAGAATAAATCTGTTGGCATTCCAAAGTTTATTTGCAAAGTTACGGCTTGCCTCAATTTTTTCAGGCATAAATCTCATATCATTACCGGGACTGTTACCTGTTGCAAGTGAGAAACGCAGAGCATCTGCGCCGTATTGGTCGATGATCTCAAGGGGATCAATACCGTTACCGAGGGATTTTGACATCTTTCTGCCCTGTGCGTCACGAACAAGACCGTGAATGAGAACTGTGTCAAAAGGAACTTCGCCCGTGTATTCAAGGGCGGAGAAGATCATTCTTGATACCCAGAAACCGATAATATCATAACCTGTGACAAGTGTATTTGTGGGATAATAATGCTCCAAATCCTTTGTTTTTTCGGGCCAGCCGAGAGTTGAGAAGGGCCAGAGAGCAGAACTGAACCATGTATCAAGTGTGTCTTCGTCCTGTGTAAGATTAACAGAACCGCATTTGCAGCATTTTTCGGGTGCATCAACGCTCACCGTAACACCGCCGCAATCAGCACAATACCATGCAGGAATTCTGTGACCCCACCAAAGTTGACGGGAAACGCACCAATCACGGGTGTTATTCATCCAGTTAAGGTAGTTCTTTGTAAATCTTTCGGGGACGAATTTTGTTTCGCCCTTTTCAACTGCTTCAATGGCGGGTTTTGCAAGAGGAACCATACGAACGAACCACTGTTTTGAAACCATGGGTTCAATAGTGCTGTGACAACGGTAGCAAGTGCCAACCTCGTGTTTGAGGGGCTCGACTTCTTTAATATAACCGCCTGCTTCAAGGTCTGCAAGAATCGCTTTTCTTGCTTCCATTGTGGTCATACCCGCATATTTACCGCAATCAAGTACCTCAGGTTCATTTTCAGTTGCTCTGCCGCTTGCAATGAGTTCATCGGCAATTCTCTTATCTTCCGCTCCTGTAAGGTGACCGTCGTAGGTAAATGTACGAACAATGGGAAGATTGCATCTCTGACCCACTTCAAAGTCGTTGGGGTCGTGAGCAGGTGTAATTTTAACAACGCCCGTACCCTTTGTCATATCCGCGTGTTCATCGCAAACAATGGGAATCTCTTTATTAAGGAGGGGCAAAATTACATGGCAACCGTGAAGATGCTTGTATCTTTCGTCCTCTGCGTTAATAGCAACGGCGGTATCTCCAAGCATTGTTTCGGGACGGGTCGTTGCAAGTTCAAGTTTCTCCCCTGTTTCCTTAACAGTATAAAGAAGATGCCAGAAATTGCCGTCTTTTTCTTCGTATTCAACCTCTGCGTCGGAAATGGATGTATTACAGCAGGGACACCAGTTAACCATACGGTTGCCTCTGTAAATCAAATCCTTATCGTAAAGAGTTTTGAAAACTGTATTAACCGCTTTGTTACAGCCCTCATCAAGAGTAAATCTTTCTCTGTCCCAGTCGCAGGAAGAACCGAGTTTTTTGAGTTGTTCAACAATTCTTCCGCCGTACTGTTTTTTCCAATCCCATGCTCTTTCAAGGAAGCCGTCGCGTCCCAAATCTTCTTTTGTTATTCCCTCGCCGCGCATTGCTTCAACAATTTTAGCCTCCGTAGCAATGGAAGCGTGGTCTGTACCGGGAAGCCAGAGCGTATCATAACCCGACATTCTCTTCCAACGGATAAGAATATCCTGAAGAGTGTTGTCAAGAGCATGTCCCATGTGAAGTTGACCGGTAATATTCGGTGGCGGAATCACTATTGTATAGGTGGGCTTACCCTCTTCGCACTTAGCATGGAAGTATTTACCGTCAAGCCAGGATTTATATATACGTTCCTCAACATTTTTAGGATCGTACTGTTTTGCGAGTTCTTTCTTCAAAAAAACTCCCCCTTAGTTAAAAATCATTCATCGCATATTATCACATATATTCAAAAGAATGTCAATGACAAAGAAACGATTTTCCTTTTCTTTTCAAACAATTTATATATAAATACAATATTGTTCTTTGTTGCTCACTTATTCTAACAAAAGAAATACACATCTATATTTTCAAAATGCTTGATTTTTACAAAAAAATATAATATACTTAAAAATAACAAATAAAAACTGCTTAAAGGAGTTTTGTAAAAATGAAAAATATGAAAGAAAGAAGCCTTATCGCTTACTACATCTTCTCGTTTATCACCTTTGGCATCTACTCCCTTGTTTTCTGGGGAAGATACGCAAAAGATGTTAACGCTCTTTGTGAAGGTGACGGAAAGAAAACAATGAAATTCAAATATGTTGTTCTTTTGAGCATTATCACTTTCGGTATCTTCGGTCTTGTTTGGAGATGCAAAGTTGCTAACAGACTTAAAGAGAATGCAGAACGCTATGAACTTAACTTCAGCGAGAGCGGCGCACTTGTTGTTGTATTCTCATTGCTCGGTATTGTTTTAGGTGACTTCATTCTTATTAAGAACTTCAACAAAATGGCTAAAGCATACAATGACTACAACGGTCTTGTTGATCCCGATGCAGAAAAAAGAACATACTTCTTTGCAGACGAGGACTAATATCTCTACATAATTTACAGGCTCTCATTGGAGGGCCTGTTTTTTATACCTTATTTTAGTTTAGACCGCAGCGGCTGTGCCGCGAGGGCGCCCAGTGTAACAAACTAATTTAAACAGAAAACCTCCCAAGTCTTTTGACTTGGGAGGGATAAAGATCCAGTAAAATACAGGTTATCTCTTTGAAAACTGAGGAGCACGACGTGCGCCTTTGAGACCGTATTTCTTTCTTTCTTTCATTCTGGGGTCACGAGTGAGAAGTCCTGCTTTCTTAAGAACGGGACGAACATCATCTTCGGACTGAAGAAGTGCTCTTGCAATACCGTGACGGATTGCACCTGCCTGACCGGTAACACCGCCGCCGTTTACACGGCAAACAACATCGTATTTGTCAAGAGTCTCTGTAAGAGTGAGAGGCTGACGAACGATAAGTTTAAGAGTTTCAAGACCGAAATAATCGTCGATATCTCTGTCATTGATTGTAACCTTACCTGTACCGGGATATACACGAACACGTGCAACTGATTTTTTTCTTCTACCTGTGCCGTAGAAATATGCTTGACTTTCGTACATAATTAGTGCCTCCTCCCTTAAAATTCTCTAACGATGGGCTTCTGAGCGGTCTGTTCGTGTTCTGCGCCTGCATATACACGAAGACGAGCCATAGCAGCTCTGCCGAGAGTGTTGTCGGGAAGCATACCCTTAACAGCTTTCTGAACTGCGAACTCGGGTTTTTCTTTCATGAGAATGCCGTATTTAACGGATTTCATGTTACCGATGTAGCCGGTGTGATGATAGTAGTATTTGTCTTCAAGTTTGTTGCCTGTGAGAACAACTTTAGCAGCATTGATGATGATAACGCTGTCGCCACAGTCTGCGTGAGGAGCGAATGTGGGTTTGTGCTTACCGCGAAGAAGAACAGCGGCTTCAACAGCAACTTCGCCGAGAGTTCTGCCTTCTGCGTCAAGAACATACCACTGGCGCTCGGTTTTGCCTTTGGGCATATAAGTGGACATAACAGTTACCTCCGTAATAGTTTTGAGGGTTTTCCCCTCTTCATGCCTTGATATATTATCACAAGGAGTTTTCAAAGTCAACACTTTTTTCGGTTAATTTCAAAATAATTCTTGCTATCTTCTGTTTTCTCTGTTTTTCTCATTATTTCATATCATTTTCTCACGCGGCAAATTATATTTTTTAGTAAAAAACAATGTGAGTTTTGCAACAAAACACAAAACCCACATTGTATAAATTGAATAATATTCACCTTGCAAGCCTACTGTAATCCTTTACAACCTCCACGGTATTCTTACGGCGCTTTTTCCGTTTACGCTGATTTTTAGTTCCGAAATAGAAAAGAAGAATCAGAACAACAACCGCAATAACTATCACGATAAATACCTTTGACGTTGCAATTTTTTCAATCCAGTTAAACATTGCCCAGACATAGTTTTTCTTTACTGTCCGATATGCCACAAGTTCCACCTCGGCAACAACAACATCTTTATACATTAACTGTGCCGTTCCCACGCTGTCCCCTTTTTCCACGGGAGAGTCAATTTCTTCCGGGAATGAGTCCGAAAATTTAACGGTTAAATCGTCAATGGTCAGATTCTCGTGTAACACTACCGCAACGGAAGTTTTCGGCACAAGTCCCACGTAATCAGCACCCCTGCCGAACTTAACGCCTACCTCACCCAAAATATAGTTGTCATCGGCAATGGCTTTCATTTTAATGTTATTAAATGCCCAACGAAGCATATAACGGCACATAAGAAAAGCCGTGTTGTACTGCTTGCCGTCTATTACCTTGTCGGTTACACCGCGCATGGCAATTGAAATGTATGTATATCCGTCCTTTGTTGCGCTTGAAATGAGGCAAGCACCCGCTTTGTCGGTAGTGCCCGTCTTCAAACCTATTGCGCCCTCGTAGTAATAATCGGAATAACTGTTAAGAAGCGCATTCGTATTATAAAGATATCTGACGTCGCTTTTGTTGGTCTTGGGCATAGTTTTGCCGTATTTTGAAGATATTTTCACTATTGTTTCATTGCTCAATGCTTTTTTTGCAATCAAATACATATCCGAGGCAGTTGTTCTGTTCTGTGTATCACTGTCAAAGCCTTTTACGGATTCATCGTCAAGTCCGTGGGAGTTGGCAAAATGAGTATTTTTGCACCCTAACTCCTGAACAAATACATTCATTTTTGAAACGAAAACATCCGTATCGCCGTTACCGAAAGTTTCCGCCAAAACTGCCGCCGCATCGTTGGCACTGGGAAGAAACAGACAGTACAACAGCATTTCCAAAGTGGTTTTTTCGTCAGCCAAAAGCCCCGCAACAGAACTGCCGGTTCCGTCCAAACTATGTACCGCGTCGTATGAACAAACTATTTCTTTCTGCAAATCATTGCATTCGTTAAGGACAACCATTGCAGTAACAAGTTTTGTAAGAGAAGCGGGAGCAGTAATTTTATCAGCATTTTTGCTGTAAATCACAGTATCGGTATCGGCATTTACAAGGAGGGCTATTTCTGTTTCATAGTCGTGAGCCTCAATATCATAATAGGCTCCCTTGGTCTTAACTTCCTCATCCCCTGTCTCTGTGGCAAAAACGGGAATCGTGGAAGAAATAATTAAAAGTAAACAATTTATTAAAATCAGTATTTTTTTCATAGACAATCACCGGAAAATGTTATAGAATATACTTGTTTAAAAAAGTATATCATTTTTCTGTAAAAATTAAAATAGTATTTATGAAAAAAAGGAGTACAAAATTATGGTTTTTGTTACCGGAGATACTCACGGCGACCCCGAAAGGCTCTCAAAGACCGCTTTAAAAAATCTGAATGACGGGGACACTTTAATTATATGCGGTGATTTCGGCTTTATATGGGACAGATCAAAAGCCGAGCAAAAAATACTCAAGTCCTTTTCCAAAAGGAAATACAACATATGTTTTATCGACGGAACCCACGAAAACTTTGACCTTTTAAACGCCTACCCCCTCACCACCTGGAACGGCGGTAAGGTACATCAGATTTCCGACAATATTTTCCACCTTATGCGCGGTCAGGTATTCACCATTGACGGACTGAAAATTTTTACTATGGGCGGCGGAGAAAGCCCCGACCTTGATTCCCGAATTGAGGACAACCCATGGTTAAAATATGAAATTCCCTCAAAAGAAGAACTCCTTGAGGGTGCGGAAAATCTCGAAAAAAACGACTGCAAAATTGACGTTATAATCACCCACGAGCCATCTTCCACAATCAAAGGCTTTTTAAAGTTAGGCGAAAGCGAAGCCGTACGTGTTACAACTCTCAATGCATATTTTGACGAGCTTTCAAAGTGCAGTGACTTCCGGCGCTGGTTCTTTGGTAGCCTTCATCTTGACAAATACATTTCCAATACCTATATCGGCGTCCACAAGGCAATCGTAAATGCACATACGGGCGAAAGAGTTAAACTGTAAATACCACTATATGTAAAAAAACAACTCGGCAGTTGCCGAGTTGTTTTTATGTATTATTCATCTTTTATTCCGAATACGAGTTTGAGGATTCCTCTCAAGAATTTAGGACTGCGACATACAACAACTTTCACAAAGCACCACTCCTTTTATGTTTACTACATAATATGAGCGCTCAGTAAAAGTGTTACAACTGCCAATCCTTCAAGTCTTTAACCTCGTTATACATAGTCAAGTAACTATTGTGACGGCTTTGGTGTATTACGCCCTCATCCAAAGCCTCCAATATTTTGCAACCCTTTTCCACCGTGTGCGAGCAGGAAGCAAATTTGCACTTTCCTAAATATTCGCTGAATTCCGGAAAACAGAAAGGTAAATTCTCTTTAACAATTACCTCGCTGCTTTGCTCAATATCAAGAGAAGAAAAGCCGGGTGTATCTGCAACAAGACCGTTTTCAACATGATAAAGGGTGACTTCTCTGGTAGTGTGCCTACCTCTGCCCAATTTATCGCTGATTTCCCCTGTTGCAAGAGAAAACCGTTCATCTATGCAATTAAGAAGGGATGATTTTCCCACACCTGTATTGCCCGTAAAAACAGTAATACCGTCATCAATCATCTCTCTGACTTTTTCAATTCCCTCACCTGTTTTACAACACACTGAGGCAACCGGTATTCCCGCTTTTTTATAGATATTCTCAAGGTCTTCCGTTTCCCCCAAATCGCTTTTTGAAAAAACGACACAGGGTTTTATTCCTTTATCCACAGCAATGGAGGTCATTTTATCTATAACCAAAAGACTGGGTACGGGCTCTTTAACGGATGATACTATAATAAGAGTATCAATATTCGCAACGGGAGGACGCAAAAGAAAATTCTTACGCTGATGAATTTCGTCAATGGTGTTTTCTTTGTCCTGTCGAACGGTTATTGTTACATTATCACCGGCAAGAGGGGTTATTCTCTTTTTTCTGAATGCACCTCTCGCTTTACATTCAAAAACCTGTCCGGCGGCTTCTACATAATAGAAACCGCCGATTCCTTTAATTATTGTTCCGTTTAAAACTTTTTCCATAAATCACTGTACCTGTGCGTCTTCGCCGCTTTCATCAGGAATTGCCTGAGAAGGTGTTTCGGTAATATCGTTTTTGGCAACAGTAAGCACAATGGATGCCGTTTTATCAAGATTCGGTGCCGTTGAATAGGCGGGTGACTGGTTAATAACAGTGCCCTCTCTTTCAAAACTCTCTGCATATTTAACAGTTATATTCTTATAACCCAAACTGTTAAGTGTGTTAACCGCTTCTGTTTCAGTAAGCCCTGTCACATCGGCATAAAATGCAACATCGTAGGTTTTTTCTTTAGTAAATTTAGCAGGCTCTCTTGTGAAATTGACCGTCGCCTCATAATAAATTGCATCGTTAAGATATACAACTAATTCGGAGTCATCCTTACTTCCGCTTACAGAAATCGAATAAGACGGATTTACGGAAGTGTTAACCGTTTCGCTTTTCATTATCTCGCCGTCTAAATATACCTTAACGGTAACGCTACCCACCTTGGGAAGTGTAATAGTTTTTTGTGCATTAACGCAACCTGAACTTACGGTAATTACAACCGTGTCACCCTCTCTTACGGGAGATCCGTCCGTGGGCGATTGACTGAGAACATAGTCTTTCTCAACACTGCTGTCCGAACTTTCAACTTTATAAAGCACAAGTCCGTTTTCTTCAATTATCTTTTTCGCATCCTCAAGGGATTTGCCTTCAAGCTTAGGCATTTTAAATAATTTATCCGAATCCATATCGGCGGCATAATAAACCGTAACAGTTGAACCGACGGAAACCGTGGAATTAGCTGAAGGCTCCGTCCTTATTACCTGTCCTACGGTAACGGAACCGTCTTCCGTGGGAACAGTCACCACTTTAAAGCCGAGGGTTTCCAACGCGTCGCTTGCTTCACGGAAATTTTTGCCCGTAAAGTCGGGAATCACCTGACCCACACCGGCTTTTGCAACATAGAGAATAATTGTTGAACCCTTCGGCAGACTTGTTCCCGCTTTGGGGTCCTGGTCATAGACACAGCCTTCCTGTGCATCGGAGAAGGAAGCGTAATAAACTTCAAAATTATATTTTTCGTTATACTCCTCGTTATCTTTAATTTGGAGTTCATAATTCATCCCCACAAAACTATCGACTTCAATTTTCTTGTTGCCGAAAAACTTTGCACACAAGAGAATGATTACAAACAATACCACCGCAACCGCAACACCTGCTATTACGGCAGTCTTTTTGTTAAACTGCTTTTTTTGAACATCCTGCACCGCTTCGTTTTCGCTTGTTTCGGAAATTGCACGAACTCTTTTTTCAACTTCTGAGGATGGCGGAACCATGTCCGCAGTACCGTTAGAATCCGAATTCAAATCACTCACAACGGGCATTGTTCGGGTTTTTTCTTGAATCTTGCCGATGGGACGTGTTGCATCGGTGTCAACAAAGTAGGTTTGATAGTCAAATTTAATATTGGGATTTCTCTTTAATTCCTCTAAATCCAAAAGCATTTCTGCGGCGCTTTGGTAACGCTCGCGAGTATTCTTCTGCATGGCTTTCATTGTAATCTGTTCAAAGCCTACGGGGATGTTTGGGTTTATTGTTCTGGGTAACTCAGCCTCTTTATTAACCTGCATAAGTGCGACGCTTACTGCGTTGTCAGAATCAAACGGAAGCTGACCCGTAAGCATTTCATAAAGCATAATACCTACGGAATAAATATCCGCCTTTTCATCGGTAAGTTCGCCCTTTGCCTGTTCGGGACTGATATAGTGAACTGAACCGATTGCTTTTTCCGTAACAGTACGGCTTTCGCTGTGGCTGAATCTTGCAATACCGAAGTCGGCAACCTTTATAGTGCCGTTTTCCAAAAGCATAATATTCTGGGGCTTGACATCTCTGTGAACGACGCCCTTATCGTGTGCATGTTGCAGAGCACGCAGAATCTGAATAATAAAGAACAAGGCTTCGTTCCAATCAATAACGCCCCGTTTCTCTATGTACTCTTTGAGAATTATTCCCTCAATGTACTCCATAACAATGTACTGCAATCTGTCACCGAAACTGACATCATATACCTTAACGATATTGGGATGGGACAAAACTGCAATGGCTTTTGATTCATTTTTAAATCTGCGACGGAATTCCTCGTTTGCAAGATACTCCTCTTTAAGCACCTTTACAGCAACAATTCTGTCATCGATATTATCATAGGCCTTATAAACAACCGCCATACCGCCTACACCGATAACGTCCTGAATTTCATATCTTCCGTCAAGTCTTTTTCCTACATAATTTTCCATACTTACTCTCCTTGAACATCTGCGGTTAAAATAACAACGGTTACGTTATCCCGTCCGCCGTTATTATTTGCCGTTTCCACAAGTTTTTCGGCTGAAGAATCACCGTATTCAATAACTGTTTTTAATATATCAACATCCTCAACGTAACCGTTGAGTCCGTCCGTACAAATAAGAAGTTTATCTCCGACTTTAAGGTCTTCAACATCTACGTCAACATCCACAACGTATTCTATGCCCACGGCTCTTGTTATAACATTTCTGTCGGGATGTGTTTTTGCTTGTTCCTCTGTGATTTTGCCCGTATCCACAAGTAACTGAACAAAGGAGTGGTCTTTGGTAACCTGAATTATCTCTTTTTCGTTCAAAATATACGCCCGACTGTCACCCACATGTGCAATAACCGCAACGGAGCCCAAAACGAGAGCCGCCACAACGGTAGTGCCCATGCCCTTAAGTTCAAAATTTTCTTGGGACTCTTTAAACACCTCTGAGTTTGCCGCGCTTATTGCGGAAATCAAAAGGTTTTTGGCACTGCTAACCGTCATTTTTTTGCGGTAGCCGCGTTTGAGGGCTTCGGAAACCCTCGTAACACAAATTTCGCTGGCAACCTGACCGCCCGAAACACCGCCCATTCCGTCACAGACTACTACCCAGGTATCACCCGTATCAAAGGTGCCCGCTCTGTAAGCGTCCTGATTACTGTTTCTGACTAATCCTATATCTGTTTGTGCAAGAATTCTCACGGTGTTTCACCACTTTTCATAAGTTATTTTCTTTCATTTTCTCCCTGCGAAGTTGTCCGCAAGAAGCGTTAATGTCGGAGCCGAGAGTACGGCGGATTGTCACCGTATGCCCCGCCTTTTCCAATATGGCTTTGAAGTTTTTTATATCATCATCGCTGCTTCTTTCGTGCCCCTTTTCAGGAACTTCATTTGCAGGAATAAGATTGATATGACAAAGAATCCCTTTTAATTTTGCCCCCAATTCCCGAGCACATTCGGGAGTGTCGTTTACTCCCTCCATCATTGCATATTCAAAGGAAATGCGACGGGATGTTTTGTCGGCATAAATTTTACATGCTTTCAATAGTTCATCAACATTCCAGGATTTATTAACCGGCATAATACGTGAACGTATTTCGTCATTGGGCGCATGAAGTGAAACTGATAGGGTAAGTTGCAAATTTCGTTCAAGTAATTCATATATCTTTGGAACTATTCCGCTTGTTGAAAGTGAAATATGCCTCATTCCGATGTTGAGACCTCTTTCATCGCTTACAAGTTCCAAAAAACGCATCACATTATCGAAATTATCAAGGGGCTCCCCCATTCCCATTAAAACAATACGGGAAATACGCAATCCTAAGTCGCGCTGAGCGGTATAAATCTGGCTGAGAATTTCCGATGGAGCGAGGTGACGTTGGAAACCGCCTATACCGGAAGCACAAAAAGCGCACCCCATTTTACATCCAACCTGTGTGGAAACGCAAATTGTGTGACCGTATTTATAATCCATAACCACACATTCAAGATACTCTCCGTCAGGCAAAGAATACAGGTATTTTACTGTATTATCATACCGCGAAACAAGTTTTTTTTCAATAGTACAGGAAAATATGACAAAATTGTCATTTAATCGCCTTATAAGTTCTTTTGAAATATTTGTCATTTCCTCGAAAGAAGAAACGCACTTTTTATGGAGCCAATCATACACCTGACCGACTCTGAATTTGGGCAAGCCCATATCTTTAAACTCTTGTGAGAGTTCATCATAAGTCATTGAAACAATATCTTTCTTTTCCATATAACCTTACTTTCTGACAAAGGCGGCAACAAAAAAGCCGTCACAATTATTTTTATGCGGAAAGAGGGTTAAATAGTCCCCTTCGTCAACCGTTCTTTCAATTTGGGGCAAAACCTTAACGGAACTGAACTCCGGATTTTCTTTTAGAAAACTGTCACAGATTCTTCGGTTTTCATTAGGATTGACCGAACAGGTGGAATAAACCAAACGACCTCCGTGTTTAACATACCTTGAAGAAGTTTTTAGAATCTGCATTTGAATAGGTAGCAAACTTTTTGTGTCTTCCAACTTTTTATACTTGATTTCAGGTTTTTTCCCGATTATTCCAAGCCCTGAACAGGGCACATCACAAAGCACCCTATCCATTTCGGGCAAGTTTTCGTTAAATATTGTTGCATCATTCACAAGGGGTATAATGTTTTCAATACCGAGTCGCTGTGCCCCCTGTTTTATTAACTCCGTTCTTTGAGGATACACATCACAGGAATAAATAACACCGTTATTTTTCATATACTCGGCCGCGGTAAAACTCTTACCTCCCGGTGCGGCACAAACATCAACAGCCCCTGCTCCGTCAAAAAGTTCAAGAGCCTCAATACAAAGTTGCGAGGAAAGGTCTTCAACATGGAACAATCCGTTTTTAAAACACTCAAGGTTATATACTGCCCTGTCACTTTCTATTTTCAAAGCATCGGGTAAGTAGGTATCAAAAACACGTACACCCTCATCCTGTAACAGTATTTTCAACTTTTCGGCCGTTGTTTTCAAAGTATTTACGCGTATAGTAATCTCTTTCGGTTGCAGCGATGCTTGAAAGAATGATTCGGCATTTTCCTTTCCGTAGTGGTGAATCATAAACTTAACCAATTCTTCGGGAACGGAATAAGCAACGGAAAGTTTTTGTGTTTCGGTTAAATCACCGTCAAAATCAAGGTCATTTTGAGAAATTTTTCGCAGAACCGCATTAACAAGTCCGGCGGCATATTCGCATTTGTTTGCTTTGATAAGTTTTACGCTTTCATTAACCGCGGCGCCGGAATGAACCTTATCCATAAAAAGAATCTGATATGTACCCATTCTCAAAACCGTTATAATTTCCGGTTTCATCTTTTTTGCGGGATTCGATAAATGTCGGGAAACAACGTAATCCAAGGTGATTTTTCTTTCAATAACACCATATACAAGACGGGAAATAAAAGCACAATCAGTGCTGTCAGGATTATACATCTTAACAGCACTGTCTATTGCAAGGTTTGAAAACGCTTTATCAACCTCAATTTTTAAAAGTATTTCGTAGGCAATTTGCCTTGCCGATTTACTCATCTCCTGTTTCTCCTACCGCCGTATAACAATATCAAGCGCAAAAGTTGTGCAACACTTGTTGCCAAAGCCGCAACATAGGTCATTGCCGCCATTTTTAAAACCTTTGCGGCGCCGTTTTTCTCCTCAAATGACAGAAGTCCGTTTGAGTCGATAACATTTAAAGCCCTTCTGCTTGCATTAAATTCAACGGGCAATGTTACAAGTTGAAATACTGCAACAAATGAGAAAAAGCCTATGCCGATCCAAATCAAAGGTTCATAACCGAAAATCAAACCGACTATGAGCAACGGAATTGAAAGTGTTGAGCCGATATTACATACGGGCAAAATTAAATTTCTGATTTTTATGGGCAAATAAGCCTCTGCATGCTGAGCGGCATGACCTGCCTCATGACAGGCAATACCTACCGCCGCAATTGAAGGACTGTTGAAAACCCCGTCGGAAAGTCGGATAACCTTACTTGTGGGATCATAGTGGTCCGAAAGATTGCCGCTTACGTGTTCAATAGTAACATCATGGATACCGTAGTAACCGAGAACCATCTGTGCCGCCTGTGCTCCCGTAATGTTTCGCACATTGGTGATTTTTGAATATTTTGCATAGGTGGATTTCAATCTTGACTGAATAATAAGCGATGCTATGATTACCGGAACAACGAGAATTATATAGTAGTAGTCAAAATAGAAAAAAGGCATTAAATAACCTCCTGATAGAATAAGATTTATTTAATTCTAATTCTATAATAATATGATTAAGCAATGAATAACGCTATATTAACAAAATGTAAACTATTGTAAAACCGTGCCGTCGGGTATGGGGTGTCCTCTCAAAAAATCCGCCGCATTCATACGTTTTTTTCCCTCAAACTGAACTTGGGAAACAACGACGGCTTTACCGTCACCGCAAAAAATTGCCAGTCCGTTTTTAAGGGCTTTTGTTTCCCCCGCTTTACCGCCTTTCAAATCATTTGAAATTGTTGAACCGAAAAGTTTTAGGGTTTTTCCTTCAAGATGCGTCAACGCAACTGGCCATGGGTCAAGCCCCCGTATCTTGTTATGAACATCACGGGCACTCTCATTGAAATCAACCGGTGACATAGATTTATCAAGCATTGAAGCGTATGTGCTTTCGCTGTCATTTTGCTTTACGGGAGTAATCGCCCCTTTTTCCAGTGCAACAAGGGTTCTTATAAGCAGTTCTGCTCCCATGGGCGCAAGTCTGTCAAAAAGTTCCCCAGCGGTTTCGTTCTCTCCTATTTCGGTTTTTTCAACAAGGAGCATATCCCCCGTATCAAGACCCTCATCCATCTGCATTGATGTTACACCGGCATATTTTTCTCCCTCAAGAACACAGCGTTGAATGGGCGCGGCACCTCTGTATTTAGGAAGAATTGAACCGTGAATATTGATACAACCGTATTTTGTATAATCCAAAAAGTCCTTGGGAAGTATTTTTCCGTAAGCAACAACAACCACAATGTCGGGATTTAGTTCTCTGAGAATCTCCATTCCCTCGCCGTTTTTTAGTGTTTGCGGTTGAAAGACTTTTATACCGAGTTTTTCTGCCTCTACTTTAACGGGAGGAGGAGTTAATATTGCTTTTCTGCCCACGGGCTTATCCGGTTGGGTTACAACACCGCAAACTGCATATCCGTTGCTGACAAGGGCTTTCAGCGGCTCAACCGCAAAATCGGGAGTACCCATATATAGAACTTTCATTTTATTCACCGTCATTTCTGTGTAGTTGTTCGCCCTCATCCAGTTTATCTTTATAAAGGATACCGTCCAGGTGGTCTATTTCATGACAAAAACATCTTGCCTTCAACGCCTCACCTTTGTAAAGGCACCATTTACCCTCGCGGTTTTGGGCTTTAACCTTAACGGTATAAGGTCTTGTAACCACACCGTAAAGTCCGGGCAGAGAAAGGCATCCCTCGTTACCCGTCTGTGTGCCGTCCTCAAAGGTTATAACGGGATTTATAAGTTCAATAAACTCGTTTCTTTCCTCGCTGACATCCATTACAACAACTCGTTTGAGGACACCGACCTGTGGGCCTGCAAGCCCCACTCCGCCGGAATGGTACATTGTTTCTTTCATATCGTCAAGAAGTTCAAAAAGCCTGTCGTTAAACTCCGTGACTTCTCTTGATTTTTTTCTTAAAATCGGATCATCGTCAACCCTGATATTTCTAATTGCCATTTTTCTCTTCCTTTGCTAGTTATGATAAGGGATTCATATCCAATGCAACGCTTGCCGCGGAGTATTTTGAATTCTTCATATACTCTTTCAGCAGTTTTGACATCATTTCACGGAATCGCTTGTTATTCTTACATTTTACAGTTATTATATTTCTATACTTGTTACTTATTTTTGAAACACGTGGTTGCAAGGGCCCCAGCAAACTTACTTTAACGTCGCTGTACTCCCCCGTCACCGCGGATTTTATCATTTCAAAGAAAGCTTTTGCACCGGCAGCGGACTGATTAAACTGCTCACTTACAAAAGTTAGTCTGCAAATATCGCAGAAAGGCGGATAAACCATACTCTTTCTTATGATTTCTTCTGTTTCGTAAAAGGATTCATAATCCTGTTGTGCCGCAAGTTCTATAATATCGTTATCGGGCAACAGAGTTTGTATAAATGCTCTGCCTTTATAATTACCTCGACCTGAACGGCCCACGACCTGAGTAAGCAAATCAAAGGCTTTTTCACTGCTTCTGAAATCGTCATTATAAAGTTGATGATCAATGGAAATTACTCCAACAAGTGTAACCTTGGGGAAATCAAGCCCCTTTGCAACCATCTGCGTACCTAAAAGAATATCGTATTCGCCATTGGCAAATGCCGTCAGTTTATCCTGGTATGAATACCTTGCCATAGTGGTGTCCGCATCCATACGTAAAATTTTCGCTTTGGGAAAAACATTTTGGAGTTCTTCCTCAATTCGCTGTGTGCCGAATCCCAAATACCTTACACTTTTTTCGTGACATTCGGGACAGGTATCCGTAAACACTTGGGAATGACCGCAATAATGGCACATAAGGCGGTTATTGGCACTGTGATAAGTTAAAGATATACTGCAGTTTGGACAGGTTAAAACAGTTTTACAGGCACCGCAGGAAGCGAATGTGTTAAAACCCCGCCTGTTCATCAGCAGTATTGCCTGTTTTTTATCTTCAAGACATTCTTCAAGGGCTGAGTAAAGTTCGTTACTGATTGCCCCCTTGGTATCGGTTATATCAACAGTAACCACATCGGGCAGAACGGCTTTTCCGTACCTTTCCGTCAATTTTATGAGAGCATATTTCCCGTCAACAGCATTTTTGTACGATTCGACTGACGGTGTGGCAGACGACAACAACAACAAGGCATTTTTGTTTGCACACCTGAAACGGGCAACATCTCTTGCGTGATACCTCGGAGTCATTTCCGATTTATAAGTATGCTCCTGCTCCTCGTCAATTACAATCAGACCTAAATTTGAAAAGGGTGCAAAAACTGCTGAACGAGTACCAATTGCGATTTTTGCCTCGCCGCTTTTAACTCTTTTCCATTCATCAATTCTTTCGCCCGCTGAAAGCGCGCTGTGGAACACCGCCACCTTATCACCGAAATGGGAATAGAAAATCCCCAATGTTTGAGGCGTAAGGGCAATTTCGGGGACCATAACTATAACATCCCTGCCGTCGTTTACAACTTCTTCAATAAGTTTTAGAAAGACCTGAGTTTTTCCCGAACCTGTAACACCGAAAAGAAGTGCGGCGGAACCTTTGCCGCTTTTGTATTTATCTAAAAGTTGAGTATATGCCCTGTTCTGAGAAACAGTCAACATCGGTGAGGATGCTTTCTCCTTTGATCTTTCGTATTTGGGCTTACGGTAAATCTCACTGTCATAAAGTTCGGCATAGCCTTTTTTTACAATGGCATTTATTACTGCCGGAGTAACACCGGTAAAATAACAGACCTCTTTAACGGAAGCACCGCCTATGTCAAGAAGGAGTCTTACAACGCTTTTTTGTTTGGGCGTAAGTGTTCCCAAAATTGTTTCTGCCTGAGTTTCATCAACCGCCAAACGAACATTTTTAACGGTCAAATCCCCTGTTTTACGTTTCGCATCAACATTTGTTAAAAGAACACCGTTTTTTACAAGTCTGTCAAAGCGTTTACAATCGGAATTGAGTCCCAAATCCAATATAATCTTTTCTTTTTTGATGTATTTACATTTGTCTTTAAGATAATTGTAAATACGCATTTCATCAATATCGAGTTTACTTAATTCGTCCTCTGAAATATTGTTTGCCATATAAGACACAACGTAATTAAGACCTATACCGGCCGGAAGCATCGCTTTTGCCGCCTCAAAAAGAGTGCAAAAGGTCATTTCTTTAATCCAAAAAACAAGGGCGAGCATTTCATCGTCAAAAAGCGGCTCTTCGTCGAGCACATCAATTACAGATTTTAGCCTCGCATTATTTTCCGATTCAAGAAGCGGCTTCACGGACAATATAAGTCCCTGCTTTTTTCGGTTACCGTTACCGAAAGGCACCATAACCCTGCAACCTGCAACTGCCCGTTTCTCTAAATTTAAAGGGATTTTGTAAGAATAAACAGCATCAAAATGGTATGCAAGACCCTCAACGGCTACCTCGGCAAAATAAGCACCGATACTCATTGTTAAATATTTGCGATTTCTTCGGGTTCAACAATTTTGTATGCACCGTCAAGAAGCTGATTAAGAGCATCGCTGACAGGTTTTTCCGTTGTAATAACCTTGTCTTCAAGGTTTTTGTCGGAAATCTCACGTGCCAACTTCGCAGTGGCTGTTACAAGGGAGTAACGGCTGATATGTCCTGTGAGAACTTTACTGAGATCCTGATTTAACATAAATAATCTTCCTTTCGGGTTTAATTTTTAAGTATATCATTTACAATGTCCTTCATATTGCAGTAGCGTAATTTCTCACATTCCAAAATGTGTGATATCTGCTCCGCACAAAGTTCAACATCGTTATTTATGACAACATAATCGTATTCACAAGCTCTTGAAAGCTCTTGTTTGGCGGTTTCTAAACGCCTACGGAAACTCTCCTCCGTTTCCGTTCCTCTGCCCCTCAAACGTCTTTCAAGTTCTTCCATTGAGGGCGGTATAATGAATATGGAAACAGATTCCGGTATCGCCCTTCTCACATTGCCGGCGCCCTCAACCTCAATCTTCAAAAGTACGCATCCGCCTTTGTCTATGCGTTTTTCCACTTCCGACTTGGGCGTTCCGTAATAATTATCGTTATATACGGTATATTCGAGAAAATACCCCTCTTCAATTCTCTTTTCGAAGGTAGTTTTATCAATAAAATAATAGTCTATACCGTCTTTTTCACCGTCGCGTACGGGACGGGTTGTAGCGGAAACGGTTTTGTCAAAACTTAAAACTTTTTCTTTTAATCTGTCTAAAACCGTATCTTTTCCCGAACCGGACGGACCGGAAAGAACAACAAGCAAACCTTTATCCTTCAAAACCAAAATCCCGTCCTCCCTTTTGGTCATTAAACCTTGTAAGCAACTGCTCGGCGGACAAGAACGACAATACCACGTTATCGCTGTCCGTAACAATAACACCCTTTGTTTTTCTGCCGTGAGTTGCATCGATAAGCCTTGCTCTTTCGCGACCTTCCTGAATCATTCTCTTTGCAGGAGCAGAATCGGGGCTGATTACGGCAATTACTCTGTCCGCATTTATAAGGTTACCGAAACCGATATTTACAAGCTTCATACAATCACCTTATTCGATATTTTGAATTTGTTCTCTGATTTTTTCAACTTCTGCTTTTATATCAATAACTCTGCGTGCGATATCAACATCC
The DNA here is from genome assembly GCA_051892415.1 of Acutalibacteraceae bacterium. GTDB lineage: Bacteria > Bacillota > Clostridia > Oscillospirales > Acutalibacteraceae > DTU089. The sequence goes on from JBJFGF010000046.1 coordinate 27,333, forward strand.
TGTGCTTTTGAACCGATGGTGTTTGCCTCGCGGTTAATTTCCTGCACAAGAAAATCCAATTTTCTTCCCACAGCCTCGTTGGAATCCAACATTGTGCGGAGTTGGTCAATGTGACTTCTCAATCTTACTGTTTCTTCCGCAACCGCAACCTTGTCCGCATAAATTGCCGCTTCCGTAAGAAGTCTTGATTCATCAACCTGGGTATCACCTAAAACGGTCTTCATCCGTTCAAGAAGTTTTTCGGAATATGCCTTTACGGTTTCCGGCGAGCGCTCTTCAATATAAGAAACATTTTCGATTATTGCGTCCGCTCTTGAAAGCACGTCCGCTTTGAGTTTTTCGCCCTCAACCTCACGCATCTTAATAAATTCGGCAAGAGCGCCCTCAACAGCCGCTTTAACCTTTTCCCACAAGTATTCTTCATCAACGGGCGCTTTTGCTATGGAAAAAACATCGGAAAAGCGTGCAAGAGAAAGTGCCGTCAAATCGTTTTTGATTTCAAACTTTTCAGAGAGTACGGAAATGGCGTTAACATAACCGGCGGCAAGGGGTTCATTGATACTTACAACAACGCTTTCGTCCGCAGTTGTTTCAATTTGCAAGGAACATTCAACCTTACCGCGAGATATTTCCGTTGAAAGCAAGGATTTCACCTTTTCTTCAAGGAATGAAAAAGTTCTCGGAATTTTTGCATAAAAATCGAAATATCTGTTATTTACGCTTTTTATTTCTACTGTAATATTGTAACCCTCAACAGAAATCTGTGTTCTGCCGAAGCCTGTCATGCTTCTAATCATATTTTCGCCCCAAAAAAATTATTTATTTATTATACTAAATAGACTGTAAATTGTCAATTTACTGACTTTGCAGACGATGAACCTCGTCCTCGGTGAGTTCCCGCCATTTTCCCACCTTGAGCATTCCCAATTTAACTGAGCCTATTGCATTCCTTTTGAGCCTGATAACATCAAGACTTACGTTCTCGCACATTTTGCGTATCTGTCTGTTTCTGCCCTCATAAATAGTTATTTCAAAAACGCTTCTTGCGGCGGATTTTTCAACAACCCTTACAGATGCGGGCAGAGTATCTCTGCCGTCGTCATCAATATCTATTCCGTTTTCAAGTTTTTCTATCTGGGCATCGTTTATGTTTGAACGGACGGTTACACGATATGTTTTGGGAACATGTTTTCTCGGATGCATTACCGCATTTGCAAATTCACCGTCATTGGTAAGGAGCAAAAGCCCCTCGGAATCCCTGTCGAGACGTCCCACGGGATAAACAGTTGCACCAACGTCCTGAACCAATTCTGCAACGCATTTTCTGCCCAACTCATCACTCATTGTTGTAACATAGCCGCGAGGTTTATTTAACATTATATAATATTTCTGTTTCACGGCAACAACCTTTTTTCCGCTGACTATCACCGTGTCTTTTTTGGGATCGATTTTATCACCTACGACGGCGGTTTTGCCGTTTACTTTAACTTTACCGGCATTGATAAGTTCTTCCGACTTTCTTCTGGAAGCAACGGAACATTCCGATAAATACTTTTGTAATCTTACAAGAGCCATAATTATTCCTATCTTTTTTAACTTCTACAAAATTTCTTTATTATCTCCCATAAGGAGTTTGCTTTTTCTTTTTCGGCAAAATTCATTGGTGCGTTTTCCGTGCTTACAAGTTTACTTTCGCATAAAAGCACTCCACCCGTTGAATAGACCTTAACTGCGCCCACTACATCCCCTTTTTTCACACCGGAATAAAGGAAGTTTTCACAAATCACAAGTTTCTGCGTATTAAGTTTTTCGGCGGATGTGTAGGTTAAATCCGTATCAAGTTTAACATTTACGGATTTGTTATCGGATCCCACAACATTGATTTTTATGTTTTCTGTATTAAATTCTTCTTTATATACCCTTACTTTATCAAAACCGTACTCCATAAGTTTCTTATGGTCATTCCAGTCATCGGGCGCAGAAAGTGTTACTGCAACAAGAGTAACACCGTCTCTTTCGGCGGCTGTTACAAGGCAACGTCCCGATGCTTTTGTAAATCCGGTCTTAATTCCGAAAGCGCCCTCAAAGGCGTTCAAAAACTTATTGTGATTAGAAAATGTGCGTTCATATTCGGGGGTTCCGTAAGAAACCCTTATTGAAGTTTGGGAACAAATACTGCAAAATTCACTGTTTTTAATTGCAGCACTGCCCAAAATCGCCATATCGTAAGCGGTTGAGTAATGCCCGTCTTCTGTAAGTCCGGAGGGATTTTTAAAGGATGTATCCGTCATCCCCAATTCTTTTGCTCTCTTATTCATTAAGGAAACAAATTTTTCCCTTGAACCGCTGATTGCCGTTGCGGTTACATTTGCCGCATCGTTTCCGCTTTCGAGAAGCATTCCGTAAACCAGCGTCCGTAAAGTAATTCTGTCGCCGGCTTTGAGACCTATGGAAGTCCCCTCAACGCGAACATCACCGTCTTTTACGGTTACGTTGTTGTCCAATTTATCGGATTCAACTGCAAGCAACGAGGTCATTATCTTTGTTGTACTCGCCATTCCCCGTCTTTCATAAGCATTTTTTTCATAAACGATTTCATTTGTTTCCGCGTTTATCAACACCGCGGACTTTGCTGATAGGGAAAGCCCCTGTGCACTGACATTTATACACAGGGAACTGAGTGCAAACAAAAAAACAATTAGCAATATCGTTATTCTTTTTAGCAAAAGTAACCACCCGCTTTCAAATAATAATATGCAGGTGGTTATATTGTAATGATTTACGGTTTATTCTTCAACCGTTTCTTCTTTTTTCTTGCTTGTGAGTTTTGTAACCTTATCAAACATTTCGGGAACAAGGCTAACAGCCCTTTCAACTGCATTATCGTTTGATACAATGTGTTTAATAGAAACTTCTCCGTCTTTTACAACAAGAAAAGCAACGGGGTTAATGGTAATACCGGCACCGCCTGCGCCGCCGAAAAGTTCAACATTGTTCTTTGAGGGAAAATCCGAACCGCCCGATGCAAAACCGTATGTAACCTTTGATACGGGGATTATTGTAAGTCCGTCGGGAAGATTGATGGGGTCACCGATGATAGTGCTTACATCAACTAAATCTCTTACTTTTTCGATTGTTGTCTGAAGAATTCCGTTTGCTGATTTTTCCATAATGGAGACACCGTCCTTATATTTTTAGTTTATTAAATAACATTTTCTTTTTCAACCGTAACGGCCGGCACGTTTTCTTTCTTGTCCGTTGTCGGTTGAGAAATCACTTTACTTTTATCGCTTTTCTTTTTAGAAAAGATGATTTTAAATAGAATCTTAAATACCAACTGCAACGCCAAAACAACCGCGGCATTGGTAACTTTTATTGGGATAACATGAACTTTAGCATAAGCCTCACCTTTTGAGTTTGTTGCAAGAAAATCGGGGCTTATGTCAAAATCATATTTCTTCACCTTACAGGTGGAAACAAGTTTACCCAATACGGGATAAACCATGGAACATAACTTTCCGTGCTTTATAGCCGTATCTGCGGCATCATTTCCCGCTGTTAACATTGTAATATAAAGTTCGTCTATTGTAAAGGTTTTGTACAATTTTCCGAAAAATCCACTCAAAGATTTTCCTAAATCCCGAATCATCTTTTGGAGACCTTCGTAACCGTGGTCGAGATACAGTTGCTTTAAAAGACTGTTACCCTGTTTTTTTTGCTTATTGGGTTCAGTATTCTCTGTTTTTACGTTCTCGTCAGGAGTCGGAGTTTCAGTTGTGTTTTCTGTATTTTCCGTAGCATCTTCGGTTTTAGCCTTTTCTTTCTTAGGCTTCTTTTCTTTTTTGGGTTTCTTTTCTTTCTTCGGTTTTGATGTATCTACAACCGGAATGTCAAGAAAAAGATATTTTATTCTTACCACAGTATTTTCACCGTATTCCAAAACCACGGTAAGTTTTATGCAAAACAAAATAACTATGAAAAGTATTATACCTAATAAGGTATATAAAACAGGCATTGCACCGCCCCCTCATTTTGAATATTAGTCTCAGGAAACAACTTCCTCTTGTTCCGTTTTCTTTTCCCCGTCATCACTTTCAAAAAGCGACAACTGTCCGTTATCAACATCGGACATTAAAACTTCTCTGTCCGCGGATGGTAACTCGGGAAGTTCCTCAAGGGAATTCAATGAAAAACATCTTAAAAAGTTGGCGGTAGTACCGTAAAGAACGGGTCTTCCGGGAACATCAAGCCGCCCCTTTTCTTCAACAAGTTCTTTTTGACAAAGAGTGTTCACAACACCGGAGCAATCCACACCGCGAATCTGTTCTATGTACGGCTTTGTAATGGGTTGATTATAGGCAATAATCGCAAGAACCTCAAAAGCCGCCTGAGAAAGCGGAGCATTTCGTTTAAGGTCAAGAACCGTCCTTATTTCTTCAACAAATTCCTTTTTACTGCAAAGTTGATATTTGGTATCAAGTTGCAAAAGACAAATGCCGCTATCCTCTGTATCGAGCTTTTTCTTCAATTCGTCAAGAATTAAAAGCATCGTTTCTCCGTCATAACCCAAAACATTTGCAATTTTCAAATAATCAATAGGCTCCGCCGCGGCAAAAAGCACAGCTTCGGCGGCGGCAATCTGTTTCTTTTCTATCAAGAATTTTCCATTCCTTCCAAAATCTCAATCTGAGCATCATCTCCGTCACCGGAAATGTAAATTGTTTTATTCTTAGCAAGTTCCAATATGGCAAGAAAAGCGGCAACCAGATCCGAGCGTGATTTCGCTTCCTTATATATATCGAAAAGTTTACGTTTTCTGCGTTTTTTAAGCGACGTCACTATTGAATCAATTTTTGAACCCACGGATACGATTTTTTTCGTAACGATAGTTTTAAATGATTCAACAGGGGGCGGCAGACGTCTTAATTTTTTGCCCGCCGCAAGAGAATATGCACTCAAAAGTTCCGTCGGCTCGTGAAGTCTTTTATAGGTATTGTCGGGTGAAACGCTTTCCTGAAATTCACGGGTTGTATAATTGAAACCCTCGGTCATTTGGGAAAGTTTTCCCGCAAGAATTTTGCAGTCCCGATACTCCAGAAGTTCGTCACGAAGTTCATTTTTCAACTCCTCCGCCTCCTCATACACGGGTAAAAGAGAAACGGTTTTTATATATACAAGTCGGGCAGCCATTTCAAGAAATTCACTTGCCACTTCCATATTTTCTTCCTGCATTTCCCGCACATAGGAGGTATATTGTTCAACGAGTTCCGCAATGGGAATATCGTAAATATCGAGTTTATGTTTTGTTATAAGGTGCAAAAGCAAGTCCATGGGACCCTCGAACACCTCAAGTTTATAGCTTAATTTCTCCATACTTATTCCTATCAAACAAAAGGTATTTGGGTGATTCTTTGAAACAGTGATAACACAAGACTTGAAAGATAATTCAACGGTATCGTAAGCACTCCGGTAAAAAGTAATACAAATAAACCTATCATAATGTATCTTTCATATTGCATTATTTTATAATAATACTTTGACGGAAGCAAGGCGGTAACGAGCCTCGAGCCGTCCAGGGGCGGCACGGGCAAAAGATTGAACACCGCAAGATTTATATTTATTACTGCCGCAAAATAGAAAAACATACCCATATATGCAAGACCCATATTTCCGCTTTTCACACTAAAATAATCAAATGCATTGTAAATAAAAAGGGTTACAAATGCTTGTATAAGGTTGCTGACGGGTCCCGCAAATGCTACAAGAGCCATATCTCTTTTCGGATTTTTGAAGTTTCTCATTCTTACCTCAACGGGCTTTGCATAACCGAAGCCGAAAAGAAAAATCATCAACGCACCGCGTACATCAATATGTGCCATTGGATTGATAGTAAGACGTCCGCGCAAACGCGGTGTATCGTCCCCCAATTTTACAGCAATAAGCGCATGGGCAAACTCGTGCAACGGTGTTGCGCAAAACACTACAAAAGCAATGGAACTGAGATAAACAACAAAACTAATTAAAGAAAGTTCCCCGCTGAACAAATCAACAATATAACTAAGCATCTTATTCTCCTATCTTTTTACAACAATCACTCTGTCAAGATTGCTTGCATCTTTAATAATTCTTGCTTTTTCTGCCTTATCAACAAAAAGCGATAAAACATCTTTTCCCTGATCCTCTCCGATTTCCATTGCAATGTATCCACCCTTGTTAATATAGGTGAACCAACTGTCTGCAAGGGATCGATAGAAAACAAGTCCATCCTCTCCCCCGTCCAGAGCAATAATCGGCTCAAAGGCAATTTCAGGTTGAAGATTTTCAATTTCTTTTGTTCTGATATAGGGCGGATTTGAAAGAATAATATCGGGACGGGGCAATCCTAAAAACCCTACTGAATCAAGGACATCGGATTTAATTACCGTCACATTGTCCGCACATAAAAGATCCTTGTTCTTTGTTGTATATTCAATGGCTTTATCGGAAATATCGACACAGAATACCTTAACATTGGGGCAAAGTTTTGCGACGCTCAGACCGATACAGCCGCTTCCGCAGCAAAGGTCATACACAACCGCGTAATTGTTTTTGCGTATTTCTTCCACGGCAAAATCCACTAAAAGTTCTGTTTCCGGTCGCGGAATGAGAACGCCCTCACCAACCTTAAAACTAAAACGGTGAAAATCCCACATACCTATAATATATTGCAGAGGTTCGTGGGAACAACGTCTTTTTACACATTCCTCAAAGAAAATCAATTTTCCGTCTTCAATTTCATTTCCCGAATTTAAAAGAAGTTGAGTTTTGTTCATTCCCAAGCAATAGGAAACAAGTTGCTGTGCATCGAACTCAGGGCTGTCACATCCGGCTTCAGTAAGAGACTTTATGGCTTCGCGATAGACCGAATAGAGATTTTTCAAGCCTCATCTTCCTCCGCTTTATCATCAAGAACCGCTTTGAGCGACTCTATACCTACCTCAATAATATCGTCCGTGGGCTCCTGAGTTGTAATATGCTGCATCCAAAGACCGGGAGCGGACAGTACCTTAACTAAAAGATTGTCATGCTTGCCTGCATAACGTATAAATTCATAACCGATGCCCACAGTTAAAGGAATAATCAAAAGTTTGATTAACATCCAAACGGCACGGACTTTGTCGATACCGGGGAAAACAACCACAAGTACTGAAGAAATAAAGATACTTATTATGAGTATGACGAAAATAAAACTTGTTCCGCAACGGGGATGAAAACGTTTCTGTTTCCTTACATTTTCAACGGTAAGTTCCAAGCCTTTCTCGTAGCAAAAAATCGACTTATGCTCTGCACCGTGGTACATAAACACCCGCTTTATGTCGGGGATTTTGGAAACAATCCAAATATACGCAACAAAAATAATCATTCTCATTATACCCTCAAACAGAGGATGAATATTTGCTAAAGCATCTTTGAAAAGGTATTTATCCACGGAATCTACAAGGAATGTGGGTAAATAGAAAAACAAAACAAAGGCTATACCGAATCCCAACACCATTGAAATACCCGTTATAACAGCCATCATTTTGGGACCAAAGTGGTCGGAAATCCATTTATCAAGTTTTGACATATTCTCAGGATCGGTATCGTCATCAATACCCGCCTTTTCCGCCGACTTTTCCATACATTTGAAACCGAATATAAGATTTTCAACCATATTGAAAATTCCCCGGATTAAAGGCCAACCCGCAGGTTTAAATTTGTCCCGGATATGCTTAACTTCCAACATTTCCGTATCTATCGTTCCGTCAGGGAGTCTTACGGACATTGCGGCACCTTTCGGTCCCTGCATCATTATACCCTCAATGAGAGCCTGTCCGCCGACGGAAACCTTGCAACACTTTTCTTTATCACTCATTGTTTTCCACCTTCACTTCTTCAATAATGGGCACTATGGGTTCAACCGCAACCTTTTCAACCTGTAAAATAACCGTTACCGTTGTACCCACTCCGAGTTCACTGTTGATTTCGCAAGCGCCGTTATGAAGTTTGATTATTTCATCAACAACCGCAAGTCCTATGCCGGAACCGCGGACCTGTAAATTTGCTTTGTAAAACTTCTTTTTTATATTCGGTAAATCTTCGGGGGCGATTCCACAACCGTTATCGGAAAAATTGATAACCAACGTACCGTCCGAAACCGTTGCGTTGACATTTACCCGTCCTCCCTGCTCGGAATACTTGAATGCATTATCGAGTATATTAACAAACACCTGTTTTATTCTGTTGGGGTCCGCCATCATGGGAGCGGGTATTTCGGGAACATCATAGGTAAGTTCGATTCCGTCCCGCTTTGAGCGTTCTTTAAAAACAAAAATTGCTTCGTCAAGTTCTGCAAGAACATCAATTTTTTCAAGTTTCAACGTCATATTTCCGTTTTGAATTCGGGAGAAATCAAGAAGTTCTTCTACCATGCGTGAAAGCCGTTCGGATTCGTTTATTATAACCTCCGTACCCCTTCGTGCAATCTCTCTGTCCTCTCCGTCCAATTCCTTGAGCATTTCTCCCCAACCTTTAATTGCCGTAAGAGGAGTTCTCAACTCATGGGAAACTGTGGAAATAAAGTCGTTTTTCAATTTATCGGTTGCGGCAACTTCCTCAATCATACTGTTTAAAGACTCGGCAAGTTCTGTAATCTCATCATCCTCTCGTCCGTCGGTTTCAACTCTTACATCGTATTCACCTTCTGAGAAGCGTTTTGCCGTTTCTTTAATTTTCCTCACAGGTGTCACGATTGTCTGAATAAAGAAAATACCCGACAAAGAAACGAAAAACAAGGCTATTACATAAACAACCGATATTATTAAAACCAACCCTATTATCTGTCTGTCTATTCCTCTCAGGGAGGTTATAAAACGAACTGCACCGGTAAAATTACCGTCATCCTGCGGCAACGCCATAGCAACCGCCATAATATGTTCTCCGTTGCCGTTAAAGCCCGTCCACCTACTGATTCCGCTTGCGGAAACCGCAGCCTCCTGAACATCTTTCATATCTTCAAGCTTTTCACTGACGCCAAAACCCGATGACGAAAAGGAAACAGCGCCTTTTCGGTTCACAACCTGAATCTCCATTCGGTTTTTGTCAGAGAAACTATCCACAAATTCTTTTGCTTTCTGATTAAAAATCTCATCGTTTCCGCTCACATAGGGCGAAAAGAATGTTGTAACACTTTCGTTAGCATAACTTGAAAGATAGCCTGAAACATAGTTTCTGTAATAACTGACAATAAAAACAATACATACAGCAAAAAGCACAAGCATAACAAGAGCGGTAACAAGGAGAGTATTTGTTGCCCACCGTTTTGTAATACCTTTAATCTTCACCGCTCTCACCTCTTTCTAAACTATATGAAATTCACATTAAATCCATTTGTAGCCCATACCCCAAACTGTTACAAGGTGTTTGGGAATTGAGGGTTCTTCCTCAACTTTCATTCTCAGTCGCCTAATATTAACATCCACAACTTTTTCGTCACCGAAATAGGATTCGCCCCAAACCTCTTTTAAAATATCCGTTCTGCTCAAGGCTTTTCCTGCATTTGCGAAGAAAAACTCTATAATCTGAAACTCAACCTGAGTAAGTTCTATGAGTTCATTGTTTTTGTAAAGTGTTCTGTTACGAAGATTGAGTTCAAAGGGCTCCAATGTAATCTTGTCCGTTCTGGATGGTTGGGGCTTGTTTTGATTATTCATTGCAACCCTACGATACACACTGTCAACACGCGCCATAAGTTCCGACGGTGAGAAAGGCTTTGTTATGTAGTCATCAGCCCCCATAAGAAGTCCTGAAACTTTATCCATTTCCTGAGTTTTTGCGGTGAGCATTATTATGCCCACTGTTCCGCTTACGCTTCTCAATCTTTTACAAACTTCAAGTCCGTCAACATTCGGCATCATAATATCAAGCAAAACCACATCAAACTCGCCGTTTTTTTCGCTGTACAAATCCAATGCCTGTTGACCGTCGCAGGCCTCCGTAACTTCATACCCCGCTCTACGCAGAGTTATGCCGATTATTTCTCTGATAGCCGCCTCATCTTCAGCAATAAGTACTTTTTTCATAACTTTTCCCGCTTTCAGTTGATAATAATAAATGAAGATTTTACACCCTCATCAGTAATCCCGAATTCTTCACCATAAGAAGTTATTTTATAATAATAAGTTCCGTTTTCGCTATTGTACAATTTCTTGCCTACTGCCTGAGTTTCATCCTTTTCCGCTCTGAATGCAATCGACAAGAGTTCGTCTTTCACTAATTCGTCCTTACTGTCCCACAGACAGAATTTAAGCGCCTGTTCCAATGTATCGTAATAAACCGTAACAACATTCGCCTGTGTTACTCTGTACAAATATGAATCAATGGGATTAAATACCGTCTTGATACTTCCTTCGCTTTTATCTGCGTAAGAGTTGAGCCACTCCAACATTGTAAATGTATATTTTGTATCCGCGGTTTTCACCGTCAAAAACTTCTCGTCGCCCAAAAGAGTCGTATTCGAAGGAATTTCCAAAAGTCCGTCACCGTCTATATCACGGCAATAAATCTTTGAACTCCTTGGGGTTTCGGAAACCGGATTTTTAATATATCTTACTGTTTTTAAATCTTCAAAATCCCAATAGAGCATTTCGGTAAACATCAAAGCGTCGGTTTTTATGCAATCTATAAATGCCCTTTTGCAAACATTTCCGTCAAAACGAACTATATCAAACTGTATTTTTGAAACGGAACTTATATGGCTATCCAATTTTATGTCGCTGAATTTTACTATTTCATTGCTTTCGGAAAGGGAAAAACAACGGAAATAGGATTTTTGAACCTCTCCGGTATCGTCAAGATACACAAGTATCAAGTCATCATTATCGTCGCCGTTGAAGTCGGTTATCGCTTTTGAATTATAATACTCATTACCCAGAGTATCCAGTGTAAATATACCCTTTTCGCCAACCGAAACTCCGTACATGCTTAAAATTTTACTGGTTTTGGTATCAAACAGTGACCAACCCACAAGGATTTCATACACACCGTTATTGTCCATATCCGAAAAAGAAACATCATAGACTCCGCTGCCCGGACCCTTTACATCGGCTGAAATCACCCATGTTTCGTTAACACACTCCATAAAAGCCATCCTGACCGATGTATCGACGGAGGAATCGGCATAAAATACAACGGCTTCCTCCTGCCCGTCCGCGTCAATATCAAACAAAATAAAGGCTGTTTGATAATCACCGCTCTGAGGAGTTTTCAGTTGTATATTTTTGTCCGTCATCAGTTTTTTAAAGGCTTTCTCAACCTCGCCTTTTTTACCCGACTGAGAGGGAGGGCTCATTAAACTTTCAACGGAAAAGAAATTAAGAGAGCAACCCGAACACAAAAGAATTGATACCGCACACAACAGTAATGCAATAATTTTTTTCAATTTCATTAGGATTGCCCTCCTTTCTCTTCAAAGAAATTATAAACTCACTTCAACGGAATAGGTGCTGTAAATCCAGCATCCTGCGTTATCAACACTGACAACTGCGGGTACCGTAACCGACTGACCCTTACTTATATCAATTTCGGACAAGTCGATTTCCACCTTTATATTGTCTTCGGTTATTGCTTCAAGATCCTTTTTCTTTCCGACTACAACTACGGATTTATTAAGACCGGAAATTTTATAGTTCTTCTTGTCGGGATTATTAACTTGGAATTTTTCCGAAGAACAGGTTATATACTCCTGACTTATTCCCGTCATATCCACATTAACTCTGAATTCTTCTGTATCACTGTCTTCGGAAATTGATACATCATTTGCCGAAAAAGTGAACACATGGTTGGACGGTGAAAGATTTTTGTAATCTATTGTGCCGATAGTGAAATCAACGGTTTTTTCATAATCATCAACGGAAATGTTAAACAAGTCCTTTGAAGGAGATACTGTATATTCCAACGGTGTTACCACGAAATTGTCCGGAGCGTTTTTAAACGCCACAACGGTCCTGAGTTCTTTAACCTGTAATACGGGAATTGTCAAAACAACCTTATCAATGTTCATTGTGACGTATTTGAAATCGCTTTTATCTTTGTCATTCAACAAAACGATTTCGGCATCCACCGATTTATTTGAAGAAAGTGATTTTTCCAAAACGAGCCGAGCAACAACCTTTTCAATTCGGTTGATTTCCGTTGACGGACCCGTAACGGTTACGGATGTTTCCGACAAATTAATATTTCCGCAAGTAAATCCCTCTTCAACTATGGGAAAATCATCTGCCACAACCTGGGGTTCAATAACCATCTGCACAGTTTTTGCCGTATCGAAATAAACATCAATTGTTTTTGAAGAAATATTAGTAATGGTGTAATCCGCGCCCTCCGGGGGCTCCGCTTTTAATTGAAGAGTTCTGTTGCCCGCCGAATCAACATTGTTCGTCTGGGCAGTAACAGTAATATCATCGGCTGAAAGTGCCGCAGAAGAAATCTGATACTTTTTACCCTTAACGGTAACATCAACCGTAAACTCTTTCTCACCGAAAACCTCAAGACCGAACTGTGAGGGTATTGTTGAATCTATATTAACTTTAACACCTTTAATGACGCGAGTAGTTGCAGGACTCACGTTTATTACAACCAAAAGCCAAACAAACAGCGCCGCCACAAGGGAAAATACTAAAAGAAATACATCATTATTAAAGAGGTCATTCAGTTTGAATTTATTTTTCATCCTTGTTTCCTCCTGAATTTTGATTATCATTCTTTCTGAAAAAAACACGTTTTTTCTTATCGTCGCTATTTGAATTTTTGGGTATCAACTGACCCAACAGCACCTCACGAAGCACACCGCGGGTTACATCCCTTTTTAATTCTCCGTTTAAGGCAATGGAGATTGCTCCAGTTTCCTCAGAAACTACAACTACCACCGCGTCACTCTGTTCGCTCATACCTATTGCGGCTCTGTGACGTGTTCCCAATTCGCTGTCAAGACTGTTGTTTTGTGTAAGGGGTAAAATACATCCGGCGGCATAAATCCTGCTGTCACGAACAACAACGGCGCCGTCATGGAGAGCGGAGTTTTTAAAGAACAGTCCGTTAAAAAGTTCCGGTGATGACTGTGCATCAAGAACCGTTCCTGTTTTGATAATATCTTGAAGTGGGGCATTTTTTTCAAAAACAACAAGTGCGCCGGTTTTTGTTTCGCTTAAATCCGCCGCCGCTTTGCAAAAATCGTTTACGGTGGAAGTAATCTCTTTCTCGATGGTTTCACTGTTTTTGAAGTTAAAAAATGAAAAATCCGAAATTGAACGCCTACCGAATCTTTCAAGAATATTTCTGAGTTCGGGTGAAAACAGAACAACAAGAATAATAAGAGCGTTTTGGAACAAAATCGACATAATGTATTCGGATGCTTCCATATTAAGCAATTTAACAAACACGTAAACTATGCCGAGAATTGCAATACCCTTAATAAGTTGAAATGTTCTTGAACCTCTTATAAGCTTAATACCCTCATAGATAATGAAAGCAACAAGAAGAATATCAAGAAAATCCGATAAAAAATTAAAGCTCAAAAGAGCGTCGCCCATTTTTTCAAAAATACTTATTACAGTGCGCACTAAACCACCGCTTTCCGTCCGTATTTAAACATTTTTACCCAATATATTGTAATTATATCATATATTTCTTCAGATTGCAATTTTTCTTACTAAATTTAACAGAATATTTATATCTTTCTCACCGTTAAAAAATGAGGGAGAAACTCTCACTGCACCTTGCTTCTCTGTTTTTTTGGTAATATGAGCCAACGGCGAACAATGATACCCTCCCCTGACTGCAATTCCGTTGGAATTTAAAAACGCACAAACCTCCTCGCTGTGCATGTTTTTCACGTTGAAACTTACAAGCGGCGCGTGATGTGAACTGTCGTAATCGTCTCTGTAAAGCACTACTTCCGGCATTTCTTTTAAGCCGTAAAACAGTCCTTCGCAAAGTTTTGTTTCCTTGGAAAAAATCCTGTTCAGTCCGATATTTTCAACTATTTCGATTCCTTTCTTCAAACCGCAAATACAGGGTACGTTCAGCGTACCGCTTTCAAGACGTTCGGGATATGCTCCGGGTTGTGAAAAATCAAATGATGAGGTTCCGGTGCCGCCCTCAATAATTGTTGAAAAATCAAGATTATTGTGGAGTAATGCACCTGTACCCATGGGACCCAAAAGACTTTTATGTCCCGGCACACAAAGGCAGTCGATACCCTGTTCTTTCATATTCAATTTAATTACTCCCGCACCTTGCGCTCCGTCCACGAAAAAATACGCTCCGTTTCTGTGGGCAATACGGGACAACTCCCTTAAAGGCAATATATTTCCGAAAACATTGGAAACGGCTGTTACCACACACAGTTTTGTGTTGCTTTTGAAGGATTTTTTAAAATTTTCAATAGTTTCTTCGTCATTTTCGCTAACCTTAAAAACCGTATAATCCGCAAATCCCACCTCTTTTAACTTATGGACGGGACGCAACACCGAATTGTGTTCAAGGGAGGAAATGACAATATGATTTCCTTTCTTAACAATACCTTTAATGGCAGTATTCAATGCATAAGTGCAGTTTGGGAAGAAAGAAACATACTCCCCGCCGTAGCCGTTAAAAAAGCCGTTAACAGCCTCACGGCACAAATACACCTGAGAAGCCGATGCCACGGACATATCGTGACCGCTTCTGCCGGGATTTGCACCGTATTGCGTAAATGCTCCGCTTACCGTTTTTATAACCGACCCGGGCTTTGGATAACTTGTTGCGGCATTGTCCAAATAAATCACAGTGCATCACCCAAATCCACAACACCATATACCTTTATTCCGTTTGATTTCAAAATTGAAAAGCAACGCTTGTCAATATTATTAACATAAATAACATACCCGCATCCCTCTTCCGTTTCCGGTCGGGGATTGCGGGTCAAATACGCTTTATAGCCGTTTTTTTGCAAAAGGTCACGCCCTTTCATAGCGTAGGTCAAAGAGCCGACCTTGATACCTTTTTTGTTCATAAAAAGACCCTTCCGTATTAAGTTGGGAATCTGACAAGCAGACCTCCTTGTACATAATATGCAAGGGCTTTTACAATGTTTACTTTTCAATAAGGCAAACGCAATGGGCTGATATACCCTCTTTACGTCCCGTAAAACCTAATTTTTCTTCCGTTGTGGCTTTGACGCTGACAAAATCAACGTCAATTTCCAATACCTTTGCGATGTTTTCCCGCATTTTCTCAATATGGGGAGCGAGTTTAGGTACCTGTGCTATGACGGTTGCATCAATATTGACAATCTTATAGCCCTCTTGGGCAAGGAGTTCAGCTACACAGGAAAGCAATTTAAGACTGTCCGCACCCTTATATTTCGGGTCTGTATCGGGAAAATGCTTTCCTATATCTCCCAATGCAGCTGCACCCAACAAACTGTCGGAAATTGCGTGGAGAAGAACATCCGCGTCCGAATGTCCCAAAAGCCCCATTTCACAAGGAATCTCCACACCGCCGATAATACATTTTCTGTTCTCGGCAAAGGCATGCACATCATAGCCGTGACCTATTCTCAACATATTTTAACCTCTTATTTACAAAGATTTTCAAGGCAGGCAAGTTTAACGGAAGTTGTAAGCACCTTAACCGCTTTTGCAAGAACCTCGGCTGACGGGAATGTGGGAGCAATACGGATATTGCTGTCCGTGGGGTCTTTTCCGTAAGGGAATGTTGCACCGACATTTGTAAGAGTAACTCCCGCTTCCTTACAAAGCACACCCACTCTTGAAGCACTGCCGCCCGTTACATCAAGGCTGATGAAATAACCGCCGTTGGGGTTAACCCATTCGGCAATTCCCAAACCTGCAAGGTCGGATTCAAGTGTATCAATAACCGCGTCAAACTTGGGCTTGAGTATTTTTGCGTGAAGTTGCATATGCGCCTTTATACCGTCAAGATTTTTGAAGAATTTAACGTGACGGAGCATATTAACTTTATCGTAACTGATCGCTTGTATGGTAAGCCTTTTAAGGATTTCCTTAACATTATCAACGGAGGTTGCAATGCAGGAAACACCCGCTCCGGGATAGGAGATTTTTGAAGTTGAAGCCACTTCAATAACCATATTTTTATTCTTTTCGGGAAGAACATCAAATATATTGAGAAGTTCATCCGTAGTTTCGGTAAGGTCGTGTACACAATAAGCATTATCCCAAATTATTCTGAAATCCTTTGCGGCAGTATCAAGGTTTGCAATACGCTTAACAGTATCGGCAGAGTACGTGATACCTTGGGGATTTGAGTATTTGGGTACGCAGAACATACCCTTAACGGAGCAGTCCTTTACTGCTTCTTCAATGGCATCCATATCGGGTCCTGTTGCAGTCATGGGAATATTTATCATTTCTATTCCGAAATATTCGCAAATAGCAAAATGTCTGTCATAACCGGGACAGGGACAAAGGAATTTCACTTTACCCTGCTGTGACCAAGGGGTAAAGCCCGCACCCGTAAACATACACTGACTTACATAATCAAACATCAGAGAAAGGCTTGAATTACCGCCGACAATAATGTTTTCGGGTTTCACTTCCAACAAATCCGCAAAAAGTTTTTTGCACTCGGGAATACCGTCAAGAAGTCCGTAGTTTCTGACATCCATACCCGATTCGCACTTGAAGTTCCCGTCCTCCAAAACTTTGAGCATACCGTCGGAAATATCAAGTTGGTCCGCACCGGGTTTTCCTCGGGACATATCAATGGAAAGACCTTGGGCTTTAAGTTTTTCGTAGTCCTCTTTCACTCGGTTATATTCGTTTCGCAACTCTTCTTGCGACATGGACAAATAAGATTTAAGCATAAAATACTCCTATAAAATTAAAATTCTGCGTTACCTGTTGTTCTGGGGAAAGGAAGCACGTCACGGATGTTTGAAATACCTGTCAAATACATAATAAGTCTTTCAAATCCCAAACCGAAGCCTGCGTGATGTGTTCCTCCGTAACGGCGAAGATCAAGATACCACCAATAGTCTTCCTCTTTAAGACCGAGTTCTTTAATTCTTTCGGTAAGAACATCAAGCCTTTCTTCACGCTGACTTCCTCCGATAATTTCACCGATACCCATTACAAGAAGGTCGGCGGCGGCAACGGTTTTTCCGTCATCGTTAAGACGCATATAGAATGCCTTAATTTCCTTGGGATAATCCGTTACGAATACGGGTTTTTTGTAAATCTGTTCCGTAAGGTATCTTTCGTGCTCGGTCTGTAAATCACAACCCCAATATGCTTTAAACTGGAAGTTGTCGTTGTTCTTTTCAAGAAGTTTTACGGCGTCCGTATAAGTGACCCTTGCAAAATCGGAATTTGCAACGGTTGTAAGACGTTCAATAAGTCCTTTATCAATGAATTTGTTGCAGAATTCAAGTTCCTGCGAACAGTTTTCAAGGACGTATTTTATAACATATTTAATCATATCTTCCGCAAGGTCCATATCATCTGTCAAATCCGCAAAAGCAATTTCCGGCTCAATCATCCAGAATTCTGCCGCGTGACGTTGGGTATAGGAACGCTCCGCTCTGAATGTGGGTCCGAAAGTATAGATTTTACCGAAGGACTGCGCCATAATCTCGCCTTCAAGTTGACCGGAAACGGTAAGATATGCGGGCTTTCCGAAGAAATCCTGTGAATAGTCAACAGTTCCGTCTTCCTTTGCGGGTGCATTATTCACATCAAAAGTGGTAACTTGGAACATCTCACCCGCACCCTCACAGTCGCTGCATGAGATAAGGGGTGTGTGGGCATACATAAAGCCACGCTCTTGGAAAAATTTGTGAATTGCAAAAGCGGCAACGGAACGAACTCTGAAAGCCGCAGAATAGGTGTTTGCACGGGGACGCAGATGTCCTACCGTACGAAGATACTCAAGAGTGTGACGTTTTTTCTGCAATGGATAGTCGGGTGTTGATTCGCCTTCAATAACAATCTCAGTTGCATTGATTTCAAAGGGTTGAGCCGCATCGGGAGTGAGAATAAGATTACCATTAACGATAACCGCGGCACCTACATTGATTTTGCAAATTTCTTTGAAATTAGAAATTTTTGCATCTTCAAAAACCACCTGCAAGCCCTTGAAGCAACCGCCGTCATTTATTTCAAGAAAGCCGATTGCCTTTGATGCTCTTTGAGTTTTTACCCATCCGCAAACAGTAATTTCGCCCTTTGTGAATTGCTCTGCATCCTTGTAAAGTTGGGCAATTTCAACACGTTTCATATTTATTTCCTCCAAACTATGCCTGAAAGCAATTTGATTATTTATAACTTAATATTTCTGCGCCTTTAAGGGAGTTAAGAAAATAGGTTTCTTCTCCCCTGCCTTTTCCATTTCCCGAGCAAGAAGTTTTCTCATTTCGAAAAGAATTTTTCTACTGTCTTTTTTATTTACCAAATTATTTTTTTCTAATGGGTCTTCTTTCAAATCGTAGAGAAAATCGTCAAAATAAACCTTGGACGAATGTCCCAACTGCCCCGATCCGAAAGCACGTGCGGAATATTTATATCCCTTTGTTCTGACCGCTCTGCCGATTTGTGATTCGCTGATTTGAACAAATACGCAATCCCTCTTTTCTTCCTCATTTGAATTCAAAGGAATCACTTTCCCCGAATAGTTTTCGGGAACGGAAATACCCGCAATATTCAGAATTGTGGGCGGTAAATCAATTAAACTGACAAGTCTGTTGTCGGCACCGTTCTTTTCAACCCATCCGCCGCCTATTACAAGGGGTGTATGAATCGCAGAATCGTGACAACTGCGTTTGTACTCAAGATTTCGGGTTTTAAAGTGGCAACCGTGGTCACTTGTATAGATTATAACCGTATTATCGTAAATACCTTTTTCTTTAAGGGTTGCAATGAGTTTCCCCACATTTTCGTCAAGCCTGTTTATTGCCGCAAGGTAGTCGGGGTATTCCTCTTTATAATCCCCTTTCAGAAAGGTCAAATCCTCGGGCAACGGGTAATCCTTATATTTGCCCACGCTCTCCTTGGGACCTTCAAAATGATGATGGTCATTTTGATGATGGGGCTCCAACTGGGAAACAAACATAAAGAAAGGCTTTTCACCCTTGTGATTATTGATGTATTCAATGGCAAAATCATTTATACAGTCGGCTCTGTATCCTGTGAAATCAATTCGGTTTCCGTTTTCGTCAAAAACATATCCGTCATAGCCGTGGGACGTAAATTCCAAAACGTCCGCTCCACGCCAATACTTGTAGCCCCCTTGTTTTTCCGAAGGAACCGCAGTTTTTTCACAATGAAAACCTACTCCGGCATATCTGTCCGAGGCAAGATGCCATTTGCCGATATAGGCGGTGTCGTAACCGTTTTCGTTAAAGCAATCCGCCAAAGTGCGAGAATTCTCAGGGAGCGGTATTCCGTTCCAATAACACCCGCATTCCGTGGCATAAAGTCCCGTCTGAAGACAGGCACGGGCAGGACCGCAAACAGGTTGACAGGTGAAAGAATTTGAGAACATTGTTCCCTCTTCACCCAAATTCCAAACATTTGGCATAAGTTCCGGGGTAAGAGTGTCCCATCTCTGCTGATCGGAAAAATAAAAAATGATATTCGGCTTCAAAGTACACCACCCCCAAAAATACATATACGAGGTGGATTATATCAAAATTCTGCGATTTTGTAAACCTTTTTACATATATATTATAAATTTTTTTAAAGTATCTGTGATAAAACTCCGTAATTATATCATTTCAAACTATTGTAAGTTTTGAGAAGTTGTTGTATAATTTAAAAAATTGTTTAAAGGGGGCGGTTTTGTGAAGAAACTTGCGATTATCGGTGCGGGCGCATCGGGTTTATGTGCGGCAATAGAAGCACGAAGAGAAAACCCAAATATTGATATCGTCCTCTTTGACAGAATGTCAAAGGCAGGGAAAAAAATTCTTGCAACCGGTAACGGCAGATGCAATTTCACAAACGAAGACCTTCCCCCCTCCCGTTTTTACGGAAACACTGAACTTTTAAACAGCATTTTAAATTCTCAATTCTCCGATACCGAGGATTTTTTTAAAAATTTCGGTATTCTTCCCTATAAAGAGGACGGACGTATTTACCCCCGCTCCCAACAAGCCTCAACAGTTCGGGATGCTTTGCTTAACAAGATTGAAAGCAACAATATAACCGTAAAAACCGATTGTCCCGTTACGGAAATCAGCAGAGGGAAAAGCGGTTTCAATATTTACGGCGAAATATTTGACGCAGTCGTTATAAGCGGCGGCGGTAAAGCCGCATCCGTTCACGGATCCGACGGATCCTGCTATAAAATTGCAAAAAGTTTCGGTCACAGCATAACTCCCCTGTACCCCGCTCTCTGCGGTCTTGTTATACAAGACAAGAATTTGAATTTGCTAAAAGGTGTGCGGGCGGAATGTAACGTTGGTCTTTATTCTGACGAAACGATTTTAGGGTGCGAAAGCGGTGAGGTTCAATTCACAGACCAAGCAATTTCGGGAATACCCGTTATGAATCTCTCCCATCTTTGCGAGAACAAAAAGGATTTAAAGATACGGCTTGATTTATGCCCCGAATTTGACGAAAAGGCTTTGTTTTCACACATAAAGAAGTGCATAGAAAACTCCCCCGATACCGAATATGAGGTAATTTTAAACGGCATTGTAAATCTTAAACTTGCTTTTGCGGTTATGAACATAGCGGGAATAAAAGCAAAAACTTTATGCAAATATTTAAAAAATACCCAAATTCAAAGAACTTTAAAAGTTATAAAATGCTTTGAAATCGGCATTTCTTCCGCCAAAGGTTTTGACAACGCGCAAGTGACAAAAGGCGGTATAAATACAAGTGAAATTTCACCTGAAACAATGATGTCAAAAAAGGTTGACGGGCTTTTCTTTTGCGGTGAGATTTTGGACATACACGGGGACTGCGGCGGTTACAACTTGCACCTTGCTTTTACAACGGGCAGAATTGCGGGAAACAGCGCAGGAAAACATTTGAAATAAGGATTAAAAATGATTAGAATTAACGAAATTAAAATGCCCTTGGGTGCAACGGACGAGGAAGTAAAGAGTGCCACGGCAAAGGCTTTAAAAATTAAAGAAAGCGATATTAAGAACTTTTCCCTTGCAAGACGTTCCATTGACTCACGGAAGAAAGACAATATAATTCTTGTCTATTCCGCAGAGTTTGAAACCGACCTTGATGAAGAAAAGATAGTTGCTCCTTTCCCGCCCAACAAGGCTTTTGTGACAAAGAAATACGAATATATTCTGCCCGAGGCAAAACGGAATTTTCCTTTACGTCCCGTTGTTGTAGGCTTTGGACCTGCGGGTATGTTTGCGTCCCTGATTCTTGCAAAAGCGGGTTTAAACCCCATTGTATTAGAACGGGGCTCCGCAGTTGAGGAGAGAACGCGGGAAGTTAACCGTTTTTGGACTGAAAGAGTTTTAAACACAAATTCCAACGTTCAGTACGGCGAGGGCGGTGCAGGGACATTCTCCGACGGAAAACTGACAACGGGTATCAAGGACGGAAGATGCAGAGAGGTATTTTTGCGTTTTGCCCAATTTGGCGCACCCGAAGAAATACTCTATTCCGCAACACCCCATATCGGCACAGACAAATTAAAAACCGTTGTTAAAAATCTTCGTAATGAAGTTATAGAACTGGGCGGTGAAATTAAATTCAACACGCAACTTGTCGATATTATAACCGCAAACGGATTTGTTCAAGGAGTCACCTACAAAAATCCCGACGGAACAACCACCGATATTGAAACGGACGCGTTGATTCTTGCAATCGGTCACTCCGCGCGTGACACCTTTGAACTTGTATATAAAAAAGGTCTTGAAATAATCCAAAAACCCTTTTCCGTGGGAACAAGAATTGAGCATCCGCAGGAGCATATCAACAAGGCGCAGTACGGAAATCTTTGGAACTCTCCGTTGCTTCCTGCGGCAGATTACAAATTAGCCTGCCACCCAAAACACGGCAGAGGCCTTTACACTTTCTGTATGTGTCCCGGAGGAACGGTTGTTGCCGCATCCTCCGAGGAGGGCGGAATGGTTGTTAACGGTATGAGCGAATATGCCCGTGACAAAGAGAACGCAAACTGCGCTTTGCTTGTGGGTATTGAGCCACCCTTTGAAAGCGACCACCCCCTTGCAGGAATGTATCTGCAAAGAGAAATTGAGCAAAAGGCATTTAAACTGGGCGGCGGAGATTATACCGCTCCCGCACAACTTTTGGGCGACTTTTTGAGAAATGTAACCTCAACTAAATTGGGGGCGGTAAATCCCTCCTGCCCCACGGGTGTTACAATGACCGACATTCGAAAGGTGTTGCCCCCAAAGGTTACGGACACTATTGCGGGTGCAATACAGGATTTTGACAGCAAACTCCACGGTTTCAACTTATACGATGCGGTCCTTACCGCTCCCGAATCCAGAAGTTCGTCGCCCATAAGAATTATCCGCGACGAATTCTTCCAGGCAACAAGACTACGGGGTCTTTACCCCTGCGGCGAGGGTGCGGGCTATGCGGGTGGCATTGTTTCCGCAGCCGTTGACGGAATACGTTGTGCAGAAGCAGTTTTAAGCGGCGAATATTGAGTATAGAACAAACTCCCCCGAGAATATAATTTCTCGGGGTGATTTTTTTGAGATACAAAGTTATAAAATTCAGTACGGCTTTTGCGGTTTTATTTATGTTGTCGGTTGCCGTAATATCAACCGTCACACTTTCCCATATCAGCACAACGGTTGGGAACTCTTTGAGGAAACTGCCCATATATCGCGTTGAAACACAGGAGAAGAAAATTGCCGTAACCTTCGACGCGGCTTGGAGTGCCGAGGACACGGACGAAATCATTGAAATATTAAAAAAGCACAGTGCGAAAGCCACTTTTTTTGCCGTTGGTGATTGGGTGGAGAAAAATCCCGATGCAGTAAAAAAACTATACGACACAGGGCACGAAATAGGGAACCATTCCGACACCCACCCGTCATTCAGCAACATAAACCGCGAAGAAATTAAGTCGGAAATCCTTAATTGCAACAAAAAAATCGAAAGTGTTATAGGGGTCGCGCCGAAACTTGTAAGAGCGCCGAGCGGAGACTATGACAACAAAAGCATTGAAGTTACTGAAAGCCTTAATATGAAAATGATTCAATGGGATGTTGACTCCCTTGATTGGAAAAAACTTTCCGTTGACGAAATGTACAGCAGAGTGGTAAGTAAAACGCAAAACGGTTCAATACTGCTGTTCCACAACGGAGTGGAAAACACACCCGAGGCTCTGGACAAAATCCTTACAAAATTAGAAAAAGACGGCTACGCATTTGTAACCGTCAGTGAACTGATTTATTGGGATGATTATGATATTGACAACACAGGACGTCAAACAGCAAATAAGAAAGATTAAGAAAACAGAAAACCGCTTGAATAATACTTGAAAATTGATATAATGAGAGTACAAAACTTGAATTTGTCCGGAATTGTTTCCCGAAACAGAAAGGATAATAAATATGCCAAAAGCAATATATAAGATTCCCTTTGGGTACATTACAATACAATACGAGGATGAAGTTCTGCTGTCGCTTACTTGTACTCAAAAGGAGCCGGAGGTTTCTTCCGACAATGGGGTATTTTCGGACTTTTCAAATGAAGTGTTCCGACAGATTCAGGAATATATAAACGGTGAGAGAACTGATTTTGATTTAAATTACAGATTATCGGGTACGGAATTTCAATTATCCGTATGGAGAGAATTATTAAAAATCCCATACGGAGAAACAAGGACATACAAGGAAATTGCCGCGGCTATGGGAAACAGCAAAGCCTCGAGAGCCGTGGGAATGGCAAACAATAAAAACCCGCTACACATCATAATACCCTGTCACCGTGTCATAGGCTCTAACGGGAGTTTAACGGGTTATGCGGGCGGATTGGACGTAAAAGAGAAACTGCTTGATATCGAGAGAAAAAGCAAGAAATTAAAGTGTAAGAAAGCCGATTTATGAGGTATTTATATGGACGGGAAATTAAGAAATATGACTTCTGTCTATCTGTTTAAAGGCGAAAAAATTTTGTTGCTTTACAGACAGGGCGGCAGAGTTGTCAACAATGTTTGGACAGGCTCCGCAGGAGGTCATTTTGAAAATTATGAACTGAACGATGCACAATCTTGTGTATTGAGAGAAATGAACGAGGAGTTGGGATTAAAGCCCCACGATATACAGGGGTTAAAACTCCGATATGTCACCTTGAGATATACAAAGGGCGAAATAAGACAAAACTATTATTTCTTTGCTCGACTGAAGGACTCCGTCAACGAAAACCTGTCTTCAAACGAGGGAATATGCAAATGGTTTGACCTGTCGGAAATCGGCTCTTTGGAAATGCCCTTTACCGCACAATATGTTATTGAGCATTATTGTAAAATCGGGCACTTAACAGACGAACTGTACGGCGGTATTGCAAACCCCGAAAGAGTTGATTTTTATACATTACAAGAATTCTGAAACACAGAAAAAGGTAGCAGGGATTTTTCTCCATGCTACCTTTTATATTACTCCGACTGTGTGATTTTAATATTATCCGCCGTTATATCCGTGTTTGAGGTTACTATATCAATTATCTGAAGTGCCGCATCTTCGCCGAGGGAATCCTTTGCAACAACTATCTGTGCGGACTTTTCATTGATAACCGCAATGCACTCGCTTGCAAGTTTTGCAGAAATCAATGCTTCAATATCGCTTTCCGATTTAATTTGAGCGGAAAGTTCTTCAATGGATTTTGTAATTTCTTTGGCTTCTTCGCTTGAACTTTTAACACTTTTCAGTGATTCGTTCAATTTGTTCAAGGCTTCATCCCTTGATTTTTGGCGATTCAGTTTCACCTCGCTGAAATAGTCCGCCGTTTCTCCCGATGCGTTAACATATTTCGCCTCGCCTAAATTTTGCACGTATTCGCTTCCGGTGGTTTCCTCAGTGGTCGGCAGTGTTGCCTTATTACCGTTGTAGTACCAGTTAACAAACACAGCCGCCCCCAATGCCACCACAAGAGTGGCAAGTATCAATTGTCGTCTTTTAATTATAATGTTCATAGCTACACTCCTTAATTTTCAACCGAGACCTTTGTACTGTCTATATCAAACAAGGCACAAACAGTCTGGGTTATTGCATTTTTTACCTTGGCGTTCCCCGCTCCCTCGGCAATTACGGCAACACCTTTTACAGTTGGCTCATAGACCTTTATGACAAGGCATTCTTCATTATTGGAGCCGTTTTTTACAATTATGTATTCCTCCTCGGATTCGTATTTTTCTGAGTTTTCTTCACTGTTCTGCTTTTCATTATAACCCTTTGCATAAACATTTTCATAACAGTTCTCAAGGGTAATCATAACCTTAACCTCTCCTGCACCGCTGATTTTCTCAAGTAGGGCTTCAAGGTTTTTTTCGGTTTTTTCAATATACTGAGCGGAATATCGTGAAGTATCTTCCTTCGAAATCGGTTCGGAATTTTCGGTACTGAAAAGTTCGCTTCCAAGCAACAAAACGGACACCAAAACCGCACCGATAATCAAAACCGTATTTTTTTTGCCGATTTTGATTTTTTGGAGTTTTTTCAACAAATTATTCATTTTTCACACCGACTTTTAAAATCTGCCTGTATTCATCGGGAACGCTGTCTTTAATTATTTCGATTTCATCTGCAAAAACATTTCCCACTTCTATTTTTATTTCCTCAAGATACACGGTGTTTTCCTCTGCATCAACGGATGTACTTACATATATTTCATATTCATTTACACCTTCGTTTATGAGTATTTCTTTCATTTCGTCCCGTATTTTTTTCTCCGTAAGATTGGCCGTGTGCATAAGTGTGTCATAATCCGCATTTTCTTTGATTTCCGTTTTGGGGAGCAAGTCATCCACGGAAATGTCACTTTTTACAATGGGAGAAATAATCCCCAACAGCAACACGGAAACCACCGCAATACGCAAAACCTTTCTTGTTTTCTCGGGTGCAATGTATTCCAACACTCCGCCCACCAACGCGCAGGTTACATAATTCAAAAAAACTGTTTTTATTGTTTCCGACACATTAAACACCCTTTACAAAAATAACCACACCCACCGACACAATAAATATGACCGCCGAAAAAACCGTTGTTGCTCCCAAAAGAGTTAACGCGTCCTTAAAGATATTCAGCATACCCACGCACTCACCGGAGCCCAAAAGTTCCGAAACGGAAATAACTACGCTCAGAACGAACACCCAACCTACAAGTTCCATAAGTGACGGCATTACCGTCAGCACAACGGTAACAATACCGAAAATTCCCACGGTACTCTTTATGAGGGAAAGGCTTGACACAAGGGCCGAATAGGTATCGCTCATAGCACCGCCCACAACGGGTACGGTTCTTCCTACCACGAAGCGAATTCCCCGTGATGTCAGGGAATCCACCCCCGCACCCATTACTCCCTTTAAGGTTACAATACCTGAAAAGAATGTACCGATAAATCCTAAAAAGGTTATATAAATCTTTTTAACAATTCCGGAAATTTTTTCACTGAACTTATAAACATCAAAACAAGACAAAAATCCCAAGGAGCACATAGCGTTTACCGCCGGCTGACTGACCCCTGACAAAAGGGCGGAAAACAAAGTATCCGACAACACCGCAAAGGACGCGTAAGAAGTACCCAGAGCAACCTTTCCCGAAGAAGATACCAACATACTGAACACTCCCGCAAACGCTGAGGTAAAGACATTCAGCGATTCCAACACGGAAAATGCAGTTGTCACCGCCTTTGCCACGGGTACTGCCAAGCAGAGTGCCAACACGGAATTGCCGATAACCGAAACTGTTTGCGCGGAGTTTAGCAAGGAAGAAAACAGAGCGGTTAATATCAAAACTCCGATTGCGGTTATCAGAAATTTAACGGGTACTGTAAGGGCGCGTTTTGTTATGTCAAAAAGCACTTCAAATACCTTTGTAAATCCTATGGAAAAAACTTTCTCAGCACTGATTTCGTCAATTCCTATTTCTTGCAGAAGTTCCGCCGTTTCTCCGTCTATTGCATCGGTAATGCTTTCAAAATCGAACTCATCTTTATAACTGTCAATATTTTCTTCAAAAGCACTTACATTGACCGATAAAGAGAAAAACGCAATCAAAAACACGGCGGTATAAATGCATTTTTTTAAAATTCTTTTCATTTTTTCACCTGTTAAAAAAGGCTGATGCAATTTCAATAACCGCTGTGAACACAGGCAAAGCACAGGAAATTGCAAGTATTTTCATACTCAACTCCACAATACCGGCTACCGCACTTTCGCCGTTATCACGGCAAATATCGGCTACCACTGCACCCACGGCAAGAATACCGAAAGTTTTAAACATAATTTTCACCGAAGTTTCGCTTACAGATGAAAAAACCTCAAAACTGTCAAACAACGAAAGCAGATTTTGTATTTCCGGAGCAATAGTCAACAAAATTATTGCCACAAGTGTTATTTCACACAGAATCGCAAAAGACGGTGCGTTACGCTTTACAAGAGCAAGAAACACAATACCTGCAACGGCGAAAACCGCAAGTTTTAAAATCATCAAAAGTCCATCACCGATGACAAAGCATCCTTTAATTCAGATAGTTCGGGAATAAGCATCATAAAGGCAATTAAAAGTCCCGAAATTGTTAATAGCAATGTATATTCCTCTTTACCCGCCTTTTGAAGTAATTGATTCAAAAAGGCAATTACAAGGGCCACACCCGCAATTTTTAAAATAACAGTAAAATCCATAATTCACCTACAAAAAGAATATAATCACCGTTAATGCGCCGAACACACTCAGGGCGGCGTTCACCTGAATTTTTTCCTTTTCTCTTGATCTTCTGTTTTCCAAGGCTTCTTCAAAACGCTCCTTATACTCATCACAAAGAGTCAACTGTCCCGCTTCATCCGTTGTTCCGATTTTCTTTATAAATTCTTTAAATTCTTCATTTAAATCAACTCCGATTGACTCCGGGGCGTATATTTCCCCATCCGAAAAGGAAAGATATTTATAATTTTGGGCTTTCCCTTTTGAATAGATGGCATCATATTCGGCAGTTTTGTATCTCAATTCTGTTTTAACGAGAACAATGAACCTCATAATTTCATCAAGTGTCCCCGTGTTTTTTATTTGATTAAGGACATTTATACCGCCTGAAATTAAAAAACCGCATGCCAGAAGTATTACGAGCAGAGTTTTCAAAATGTGACCATCTCCCTTACGGTGCATGGGGCTTCCTTGCCGCACAAAACAACCGCTTTCTTAAAAGCGCCCACGTTAACCAGTCTTTTTATGTTGGGTCTCCTCAATACCTCCTCAAAACTTGAGCCGTGGGCAGTTGCAATGAAACTTACACCGCTGTTAACAGCCGAAAGCATTGCTCTCGCTTCTTCATCGGAGCCGATTTCATCAAGAACAACTATATCCGGAGAAAGCGTTCTTACTGCAATTTCCGTTCCTACGGCTTTCGGGTACAGGGTTAAAACATCCGTATGTAACCCCACATCAACACCATCCCCAAAGGAACGGGAAGCAATTTCGTCACGTTCGTCGATTATGGCGGTCTTCAGGGGATTCAGCCTGTTTTTCCCCGAATAATACCGACACAAATCTCTCAAAAGAGTTGTTTTACCCGAAAGAGGCGCGCCGATTATCAAAAAAGAAGTGCAATCCTCCCCCAGACATTCTATAAGTTGTTTTGAGCAGCCATAGAACTCTCTTGCAACACGTATATTTACAGAGTTAAAAGATGACACCGAGTAAACAGAGCCGTTTTTCATAACTGCTCTCCCCACGACCCCCGCTTTGCATCCGCCCCGTAAAGGTATAAATCCTTTTGCAATCATATCCTGGTATGTATGCAGGGAGCGCCTTGAAAGGTGAAAAACAACCTCCTGTAAATTTTTTTCATCGGTACAAAGTAAATCCGTACAAAACGACACTGTTGGAATCCCGCTTTGTCTTACGTAGTATATTTCATCCTTCGTACTCAGGGTAACGGGTTCTCCGTTACGGAAACGCACTTCTTTAACCGAAGCCGCAATTTTTTCCGGAATTTGCTCCAACACCCTTTTGTATTCATCGGGCAAAAGTGATATTGCATTCAGGAAATCCTTCATAATCATCAATCCTTTCAAAAAATCTTATTATCACTTGTCCGAATTTAGAACACTTTTTAAAGTTTATTAACAAAATCAAGTTAAAAAAGATTGAAAGATGCCCTACAATATGGTATCATTTACTATGTATAATTTTGCTCTTAAAGGAAGATTTTTAAAATGTTTAAGAACTTAAAAGAAAAGGCAAAAAAGACCAAACTTTACAAGCCGTTTTATAACACTCGGTTTTCGTGGCTTGCCGCCGCCTGCACTATGGGAATTATGCTTGTTGTATATTACTGCTACGATTTAATTCCTTTTGGCGACACCACAATTCTCAGAATGGATCTTTATCATCAATACGGACCGCTTTTTGCGGAACTTTATGAAAGAATCACAAATTTTGACAGTCTGATATACTCCTGGACTTCCGGAGGAGGAAGTGCGTTTTTAGGAAACTTCTTTAACTATCTTTCGTCACCGTTCCTTATAGTAATGCTTTTATTCGGTCATAAGAATATGCCCGAAGCAATCGCTGTTATGGTGCTTCTTAAAGCCGCGCTTGCGTCATTTACTTTCTCTTACTTCCTATCAAAGAAAGATAAGGATGTGTCCCCCCTCACCTCCGCATTCGGAGTTCTTTATGCTTGCAGCGGTTACTTTATTGCTTACTATTGGAACATTATGTGGATTGACTCTTTCTATCTGTTCCCCCTTGTTATGTTGGGAATAGAGAAACTCATAAATGAAAGAAAATGCAAACTTTACACTATTACTCTTGCGCTCACCCTTATTACTAACTACTATATGGGCTATATGGTTTGCATTTTCTCCGTTCTTTATTTCATATACTGTTACTTCAGTTCATACAACTTTACGGACACATATTACGGACGGCTCAGAAAGCGTGAAAAAGGTATAAAAGGCTTTTTCTCCTGGGGATACAGCAATTTAAGGAACTCAAGATTTTTTGACAACGGTGCAAAATTTGCCTTTTGTTCCGTAGGTGCGGCGATGCTTTCCGCGTTTATGCTGCTGCCCGTCTATTTCGTTCTTTCCAACTGTTCTGCCACATCCGGCACTTTCCCTGAAGAATTCAAAACATATTTTTCAATATTCGATTTCCTTGCAAATCACCTTGCATATCTTGACCCCACCATAAGAAGCAGCGGAACCGATGTCTTACCCAATGTTTATTGCGGTATAATCACGGTTATGCTTGTTCCCCTTTTCATTTTCTCCAACAAAATAAATGTTAAAGAGAAAATCATGAGCATCGGTATTCTCGGGGTAATGTTTGCAAGTTGTTATACTAACTATCTTAACTATATCTGGCACGGCTTCCACTTCCCCAATGACCTGCCCTACCGCTTCTCTTACATGTATTCCTTCCTTTTACTGATTTTTGCTTACAAAGCAATAAAAAACATCAAGGAATACACCAACAGGCAAATCATCGGAGTGGGAGTTGCAACAATCGCATTTATAATTCTTGTTCAGGAAATCGGTTCTAAAAATTTCAGCGAAACAGGTGTTTGGATTTGCGTTGCATTCATCGGCATCTACTGCCTTGCTTTGGGTATTCTCAAAAACGATAAATACCCGGCAGTTGCCGCGGCGGCTCTTGTACTTTGCTCCGTTTGTGCGGAATATACCGTTGCCAACACCAATAATTACAGCATGGATCAAACCAAAACAAACTTTGTGGGCGATTATGACGATTTCCGGGAAATAAAAGATAAAATTGATGAATACGAGGGCAATGACTCTTACAGAATGGAATTGACCTCCTTGAGAGCCCGTATGGACCCTTGTTGGTATTACTACAACGGTATGTCAACTTTCACATCCATGGCTTATGAAAGCGTTGCCAATATGCAGTCAAATCTGGGTATGTTCAGTAACTTCATTAACAGTTACACCTATCACAGACAAACCCCCGTTTACAATTCTTTCTTTGCCCTTGATTATATTGTGGATAACTTTACAGGCTCAAAAGCCGAAATGAATCCCGAACTTTACAAAGAACTTTTCACGGTTGATAAATATACCGCTTATGAAAATCTCTATCAATTACCCATTGCATTCAGAGTTAATGAAGAAATAACTCAATGGTCCCATGACAATTCAAATCCCTTTGAAGTTCAAAGCGAATTATTCGGCTCCGCTACGGGTATTCATACAGTTTTCAACGATATGGAAGTTACCGACATTTCGGGTACGGGTGCTTCCTGTAACGACTTATCCTTCAGCAGTTCTGGTTGCTACCCTTATACTGTCACCAATACTGCGGGAGCATCCCTGACATTTATGCTTGAAATCAAAGAAAGCGGTAATGCATATGTTTATTTCAAAACGAGTAATAACAATATAGACAGCATTACTTTCACCCTTGAAGACGGAACGGTAATTGCCCAGAGTGTTGATACAAAACCCTATATTATGGATTTGGGCTATCTTGAAAAGGGCGAAACAGTAAAAATATACGCACCCATTGCCGAGGGCACCGATGGTTATGCATACCTCTACGGTGTTACTCTCAATCAAGATGCATTTGAGCAGGGCTACCAACAGTTAAAGGCGGATTCTCTCAATGTAACAAAATTCGAAGAAACTGAAATTGAGGGTACAATTAACGTATCCGAAAACGGTGTTCTTTACACTTCCATTAACTTCGACAGCGGTTGGGATGTTTATATCGACGGTCAAAAGGTATCAGAAGAAGATATTGTTGACATCGGTGACGAAGCGCTTTTGGGTGTTTATATAACCGCAGGTGAGCATACGGTAAGATTCAAATATATTCCCCAGGGACTTTTAATCGGCTGTGCAATTTCTGCAATCACTCTGGTTATTTTCCTGTTGCTTATATCTCTTATGAAAACAGGATTTTTGGACTTCAATCCTCCTCTTTATGTTGAAGAACCGGAAGATTTGGAACCTGTAATTGAAGATATCCCCGAAAAAACAGTAAAAGAGTTGTCCGTTGATGTTTCCGTAACAGAAAATATATCGGAAGAAAGCGACGTTGAATAATTATGTTTACGAAAATCAAAAGTGTTGGTTTATTGGGACTCGAGTCCTATATGATTGATGTTGAACTTAATATTACCAACGGTAAATTCATGCTTGATATTGTCGGACTTCCCGATACATCCGTAAACGAAGCTCGGGATCGCATTATTGCGGCAATAAATAATTCGGGACTTATAATGCATTTGACCTCCCACTTCACCTTTAATTTAGCCCCTGCCGATGTGCGAAAAGAAGGCTCTCTTTACGATTTGCCCATGGCAATCGCCGTCCTTTCCGCCACAAAACAGATTATGGGTAATTACAAAGAAGCGGTATTTATCGGTGAGTTATCCCTTTCCGGAGCGGTAAAAAGCGTAAAAGGCGTGTTACCCATGGTAATTGCCGCAAAGGAAAACGGTGTTAAAGATATTTATGTTCCCTTTGATAACTGTCAGGAAGCCGCCATTGTGGAGGGTGTTAATGTATATGGTGTCGAAAGCCTTAAGCAACTTGTTGACCACATAAACGACATCAAAAGAATCCCTCCTGTTGAACCCATTCCTTTTAAGCATTACGAAATGCCCGAGCATCTGCCGGATTTCAAAGATGTAAAAGGACAGTTTGAAGTTAAACGAGCCTTGGAGGTTGCCGCTGCGGGCGGTCACAATGTTATGATGATCGGCCCGCCCGGTTCTGGAAAAAGTATGTTGGCAAAAAGAATACCAACTATTTTGCCCGATATTACCGTTGACGAGGCACTTGAAACCACAAAGATATACTCTCTTTCGGGGAATTTATCAAAGGAAGAATCAATAATCAATTACAGACCTTTCCGCGCACCCCATCACTCCGTTTCCCCTGCGGGGCTTTCCGGCGGCGGAACAATACCCAAACCGGGCGAATTGTCCCTTGCCCACAACGGTGTGCTTTTCCTTGACGAGTTACCCGAATTCAACAGAAGCACTATGGAGGTTTTAAGGCAACCCATTGAAAACGGTACTATTACAATTTCACGTGCCGCCTGTGCCTTGACCTATCCCTGCTCCGTTATGCTTATTTGTGCAATGAACCCCTGTCCCTGCGGATATTACGGACATCCCACAAGAATGTGCAGTTGTCCCAAGGGCGCCCCTGCACGTTATCTTTCAAAGGTGTCGGGACCCTTACTTGACAGACTTGATATACATATTGAAGTTCCGCCTGTGGATTACACTCAACTTTCCGATAAAGAGGAGGGCGAAAGTTCCTCCGCAATCCGCGAAAGAGTTAACAAAGCCCGTCAAATACAAATTGAACGTTTCAAAGGAACGGGAATCAGTTGTAACGCAAAAATGACCTCTGCTCTAACGAGAAAATACTGTCAGTTGTCCCCCTCAGCCGCAAAGACCCTGGAGATTTCTTTTGAAAGACTGGGACTTTCCGCAAGAGCATACGATAAAATTTTAAAGGTTGCACGTACTATTGCAGACCTTGACGAAAGCGGAAACATTGAAAACAGACACATTCTTGAGGCAATACAGTACAGAAGCCTTGACAGGAAGTTTTGGAAGCAGTAAAAAGCGTTACCGAGTGTTACAAAGGAAAATTTGGGCGGTACAGTAAAACCGCAAAGGAATACTGTCCGCCGAAAAATGGTAAAAAAGGGGTTATAAAAAAACAGCGTGAATAAAAAACGACTGCAAGAAATCCGAGAAAGGATATGCTTGCAGTCATTTTTGTGGTATAATTGAGTTGTGAAAAAACAAATTAACCCACAGATAAATAATACCCATATCAATTAAAATTACCACTGGAAATTGAAAAAATAACAAAGATTTCTCTGCGGTTTTAATCTTCATAAATACCATTTTAAACGGTTAGCCCAACAACACACAACTTCACATATTTTTCTCAATTTATACCATAAAAAATCCTGAGACTCACTTTTTTTGTGAATCCCGGATTTTTCTTAAACTGTTTTTTACAGCCCCTTTTTTCTATCAAAATACTTAATTATATTTTTGGTGAACCTTTTATTTTATTTAAACGTCTATATAGATGAAGTCGATTTCGATATTTGAAAAGGAGGTGTACATATGAAATTTGAAGAATTACTTGCTGAAAATAAAAGTGTCGTTGAAAGATTTGTGCGTTTTCGTATTGCTAATACTGAAGATGCAGAAGATATTTTGCAAGAAACATATTTAGCAGCATTGAAAGGCTTTGATAACCTTAATGACAAATCGCATTTCAAGTCATGGATAATTAGAATTGCCAGAAACAAATGCAACGATTTTTATCGTAAAGATAAAATTGATATTGTTTATGATTATGATTTTGAATTATGCATTGGAAAATCTGGTATTGGCGAAAGATTTGAAATTATGGAATTAATCAAATCGCTTGATGAAAATGATAGAGAAATATTAACTCTTTATTATTTTATTGGATACTCCCAGCAAGAGATATCACAAGCACTTAATATTCCTATTGGAACGGTTAAAAGCAGGTTATATAATGCACGTAATAATTTCAAATTGAAGTATGCACCATGCAATGATATAAAAGGAGATGCTAATATGAGTTTACCTAAATACTTACCGGAATATACAATCACAAAGCTTAACAAAGTGCCTTTTGATGTTAAATGTGAAGAGCTTATGGGTTGGTTAATCATTCCTAAAATTGATGAAAAAATAGAATGGGCATTGTATGAATATGAAACCAAGCAGCAAACAGAAAGATGCGAACTGGAAGTTGTAGGCAAAGCAATCGTTCATGATATTGAGGGTGTTGAAATAATTGCTAAAGAATACAATCCTGTTGAATCAAACAAATTGGATTTGAATGCTTTTGCAGAAAGAAGATTTATCGCACAATTAACAGATTCTCATTGTCGATTCCTGGCAGAAAGTCACAAGTCAAATGGTATTACTCACTACTACACATTTTTGGATGACAATGAGTTCACTAAAAATTGGGGATATGGCGTTGACAACTGTGGTAAAGAAATTAATTTAACACCTAATTCTCTTGTAACAAGAGATAATGATATTATTATATCCGATTCTAATGTTATGGATATAGTAGGAAGATACGCTGTTACAATAAATGGAAAAACTTATGATACAGTTTGTCTCATAGATATTGAAACTTATGATGAAGGTGTAGTTACAGAACAGTTTATTAATAAAAACGGTAGAACAATCTTGTGGCGTAGATTTAATGCTGATGATTGGAAGTATGAAAAATACAACCAGTTATGGAGTGAGAAATTACCAAACAACGATAGCATTAAGGTTAATGATAAAACATATATTCATTGGTACGATTGTATAAGTAGTTATATTTGTTCTTGAACATATTGAACTTGATAATTATTTTCTAGGGGCTGTAAAAAAACAGTTTAAGAAAAATCCGGGATTCACAAAAAAGTGAGTCTCGGGATTTTTTATGGTATAAATTGAGCAATATCATATATTTCTTTTTCCGTTATGCAACCTGTTTCATAACACTCATAGCAAATGCTTTTCAATAATCTCACCGCCTTTTTGAATATAATATAACAAAATAAACCTCTTTGCAAATAAGTGATAAGTGATGCCGCTGCGCTGTGATAAGTGATGCGATGCGTTCTTACACGCGCCAAAGGCGTGCATCACAGGCGAAGCCGCATCACGTACGAAGTGCGCTTCGCGTTCCGAAAGGAACGCATCACTCAAAAAAGTCTCTTTTGTCCGATAGACAAAAGAGACTTTTTTGTTGGCCCGCCCAAAGGGATTCGAACCCCCGTTCTTCAGAATCGGAATCTGCTGCGTTATCCAACTGCGCCATGGACGGAAATATTATGATATTATTATAAACATATTTAAAAAGTTTTCAAGTACAAAACAAAATAAAACTGTTTTTAAATCAAAATTCAAAAACAAATACCGCTTTTTTGCGGTTTCGTACTTATTTACATCAAAAAGCACCTGCATTTTTGCAAGTGCTTTTTGATTGATTTGACAAATTTAATGAGGTTAAAACTAACATTACAGAAATTATTTCTTTTTAATTCTGTTGAGAGCGGCATTAAGTTGGAGAAGTTCTTCCTTTGTAAAGTGAAGATTTGCCGCGCCCATAAGATTTGCAAGGCGAATAAGGGTGAAGCCGCCCATCATCTGTGCCATGGGTCCTGTGAGCATTTGAGCCATATCTCCGCCCATCATACTCTTATCGCCGTGATTTTTCATAACGTTTGCCATAAGTCCCATAAAGAGTTGCATTGCTTCTTTGGAAGCCATAACGTCGCTCATTTTGTCATTAAGAGAGAAATAACCGTCAATCTCCGTTATATCGAACCAATTAAGAACAGCGCCCTGCTCACGAAGTCGATAAGATTCGTTGAATTCTTCGACCTTACGGATTCTTGAAGTATCGGTGCAGTCGCCTGCCACTGCTTTAAGTTCTGTTTCACCTGCATTGGGAACATCGAAATAGAAGAAATGCACATCACTTGTTTGCTTGCCGAGACTCTTTCCGTTGGCAAAAAGTTCAACTTCGGGAAGATTTGAGTAAACCGTAACCTTTGTTACATCCTCAACCCTATCCACATATCTTTTACCGCAGATATGAACGAATTTTTCATCTGAAAGCCACGCTTTGTAAGCATAGAACGAGTCCTTTTTATACTTACGGTCAAAGGTTACAAGACCTTTATGATTCTGACCGTTCTCTCCCCCTTCGTTACGGCTGTCCGCACCGAAGTCAAACATATTCCAGACATGTGTTGCCCACATATATTTTCTTGAGAAGAACTGTTTAATAAGTTCCTCGTGGTAATATGCCTGATATTCTTCCGTGTAGTCGCCCTGTTGGGGATTTGATGTGTGCCAGTTAAGAGCCTCGCATCCGTACTCGCTGCAACCGATGGGAATGTTAGGATATTTTGCGTGGAAATCGTCAAACCACGGGCCGTTCATGGTAGTGTCTCCGCCATACCAACCGAAATAGTGGTTATAGGAAACAACATCGGGAATTTGAATATAGGGACTGTCAATATCGCACATTGAAACTGCGGCGATAGTTGTAAGTCTCGTTTTGTCCATTTCGTGAACAAGGTCATTGAGAATTTTGTGATTTTCAATCAAATCCGGGTCGGCATCGCCTTTCATTGTAATCTCGTTTGAAAGGCCCCAAACAACGATGGAGGGATGATTATAGTTCTGTGTAACAAGTTCTTTCATTTGAGAAATCGTATTTTCTCTGCCGCCGGGCATATGGTTTGAAATATAGGGAATCTCCGCCCAGATTACAAGACCTCTTTCGTCACAAAGGTCGTAGAAATATTGGTCGTGCTGATAGTGAGCAAGGCGGATTGTTGTGGCGCCCAACTCGCAGATAAGATCCATATCTTCCTTGTGATGCTCGGGAAGAAGCGCATTGCCAAAGCCCCAACGGTCCTGGTGACGGCTGACACCGCGTAAGGGATATTCCTCGCCGTTGAGAATAAATCCGTTTTCAGGACTGATTTCAAAAGTACGGCAACCAAAACGTGTTGAAATATTATCAACAACATTTTCACCGTCGATAAGTTCAATTTCAGCAGTATAAAGATACGGATCTTTTTTTCCGTGCCAAAGGTGAACATCCGAAATTTTCAAAGAAACCTTTGATTCTTTTGTCAACTTTTCAGCAACGACCTTGTCCTCTGCATCTTTTATCACATACCGAAGTTTCTGGGAATCCTTAAAATCCACAACCCAAGTTTCAATCTCGACATCCGCGTCACCGC
Organism: Acutalibacteraceae bacterium; assembly: GCA_051892415.1. Classification (GTDB taxonomy): domain Bacteria; phylum Bacillota; class Clostridia; order Oscillospirales; family Acutalibacteraceae; genus DTU089. The sequence goes on from JBJFGF010000046.1 coordinate 65,345, forward strand.
CTTTAATATCGGGTGTTACCTTTAAACCGGGACCGCCGTGGTACATAAGTTCAAAGTGGCTGTTATTAACACCGATTATGTTAACATCCCTGTAAAGACCGCCGTAGAATGTAAAGTCCGCCATTTGAGGATAAACCTTATCGTTTGCCCCGTTGTCAACTGCAATAACAAGGAGATTTTCATCCTTTACGCCGTTTGTTATATCAACTCTCCATGTCGAATAGCCCCCGTCGTGATGGGCAAGAATCTTGCCGTTAAGATATACGTCCGCAGAGGAGTTTGCACCCTTGATTTCAAGGTAATATTTGTCCGCTTGAGGAAGTTCAAACTTTTTGAAACTTTTCACATAATAGCAAGTACCGCGGAAATAGTCGTTATCACCGTCCTGACCGTCTATTGCATTCCAGGAGTGAGGAAGGTTTACCCAACACCAATCCGTAGGAAGTACGGACGGAACCGTTTTAGCCTGTTTTGAAAAAGCCCATTTTCTGTTAATATTTTGAATTTTTCTCATAGTTTTCTCCTTTATTAAAGCCTTTCAACATTTAGTATGCTGAAAGGCTTTTTGTTAGTTTTTTATAATTTGGGGAATTTATGCATTGTGTGACGCTGCAAATTCAAGTTCTTTCTTTTTATCAATGTTATAAACAAAGAACATACCAACAAACATAATAGCAAGACCTGCTACCAAGAAGCCAATATAAAGTGTGGGTACATTTGCTTTGAACTGTGCAGTTTGAGCTGCCTGACCTTCGGCATAGCCTATTGCACCAAGACCCAATGCGAGCATGGATGAGCCTATACCTTGTGACAGTTTACGGAAGAAAGAGTAAATGGCATAGAGAGTGCCTTCTTCCTGTTTGCCCGTTTTTCTGAAGTTCATTTCAATACAGTCGGCAACCATTGCCCAAACAATGATTTGGAAACAGCAACAACCGATATTTACGAACATAAGACCTGCAATGTAAAGAATCATACCCTTTGTATCGGGACTGATAACACCTGTGAAGCAACCGACGAGCATTAAAACACCCACAGCGCAACTGAAAATTGCAGTTGACCAGCTAACGGTTTTTTTACCTAGTTTTGCTGAAATAGTTGAAGCAAAAGGCATAAAGAGAAGCAACGGTAAATAGCCGCAAGCAAGACCGATTGTGGCTTTACCCGCATCACCGAAGAAATATTGGAACACAAGGTTATTCATAGACATAGTTGAATTGTAGAAGATAACCAAAGCAACTGTGGATATTGTGATGCCGATCAGAGCCCTGTTTGTGAAATATGACTTAACCGAGCCGAGATAATTTGTTTTTTTCTTAGGACCGCTTTCCGTTTTAGGAGCCGGGGTACGAACTATACGTTCAGTAACAAGCTTTTGAAGTCCGAAAAAAGCAACAACCGCTACCAAAGAGAAAATAATAGACACTACAAAAATCTTCGTTGAATCAAGAATATCGCCGTCTGCGGTTTTCTTGTAAACAATTGTGGGAAGAATCATACAAAGAACAGCGGGAAGCGATGCTCCGATACTACGAAATGTTGAAAGGGATGTACGCTCTTTGGGGTCATCCGTAATAACGGAGTGAAGTGAGCCGTAAGGCACGTTTACCATAGTATAAGCCACAGACCACAAGCAGTACATAAGTAAGCACCAAAGAACTTTTCCGATATAAGGGAAGTTTGCCGTAAAGGGCGCAAACAAAAGAATTGTTGTTGCAACAAGAGATATGCCGCCGATAGTTATCCAAGGCATAAACTTACTCTTTTTGCCAAGGTGAATGTTATCCACCATATTGCCGATTAAAACGTCATTAATAGCATCCCATACTTTTGCAACAATGATAATCCATGCCCAGTCGGTTGTTTTAAGTCCCACACACTGAGTATAGAAAAGCAACATATAAGTTGAAACTAATTGGAATGAAAAGTTACATCCGCAGTCACCCAACGAGTAGCCGAGTTTGTCCTTAATACCAAATGCAGGAAAGCCTTTTGAATCTAATGCTTTTTCTTTTGTAGACATTATAGATTCACTCCTTTTTCTAAATTTTTCCGGTTTTGTCAATATTTTTTGTCAAAAATACACAAAACCTTTTGACAACATAATTCTATAATAAATCACGATTTTCCGTGAGTATTTTTTTTGCTTTTTTTAGTATTATTTTTTGCATACTATTGAATTTTCATAAAAATTATACGATAATATATGGGAGGTGTTAGTATGTTTTATGAAAAGGAACTTGATTTTTTTGTTAAATCAATGGACAGTCTTAAAATCAGGGGTAATTTAATTATTGGAGAAAACTTACCTAATGACATTGATTTAGGTATTCGACGTCTTTTGAATCTTCAAGACGAATACCTGGCTTTTTTCGGGGAAAATTGTATCTTTTCAGGAAATGAAATAGCCGTAGTTTCGGATGTGTTTATGTGCAAATATATTTTCATTCCCCTGCCCGAAAGTGACACACCGTCAATACTTGTACTGGGTCCCTATACAAATGAACTTATCACAAAAAACTCCATAAACAAAAAAACCGTTGAAAACGTACTCCCCCCACATATCAGCGCTCAACTTGAAAAGTTCTATAACTCCGTCCCCTATTTCCCCAATGACGACACCGTACTCGCCCTTGTAAACTGTTTCGGTGAACTTATTTTCAAGGGGCTTGAAAACTTTACAATCATTCACAAACACATGGAAAAAGAAATTGAAATTCCTATCTTCCCACCCAACAGTCACAACATAAAGGAAAACGAGCCTTTTATGGCAATTCAGCTTTTAGAAAGACGGTATGCGAAAGAAAACGAACTTATAGACGCAGTTTCCAAAGGACTCTCCCACAAAGCAGAAATGATTTTTACAAACATTACACCCGAAAACTCTCTGGAAGTGAGGAGCACCGACACATTAAGAAACACAAAAAATTACCTGATTATTTTAAACACCCTACTGAGAAAGGGCGCGGAGCAAGGAAAAGTCCACCCTGTTCATATTGATGCGGTTTCCTCCGAATTTGCTTTAAAAATCGAATCAAAGCAAAGCGTTGCAGAATGCGGAGAACTCCTCAAATATATGGTAAAAAAATATTGCCGACTGGTTAATAAACACTCTCAGCGTAATTACTCCCTTTTAATTCAAAAAGTAATCACTCAAATTGAATCCGATATTTCCTCGGATTTGGGCTTAAATACTCTTGCAAAAATGTTCAATATTAACCCCAGTTATTTGTCAACCCTTTTCAAAAAAGAAACAGGCAGCACCCTGACGGATTATGTAAACAAAATGCGAATTGACCGTGCAAAAGAACTTCTTGTTTCCACCAACATTCAAATTCAAAATATTGCCCAACGCTGCGGTATGCTTGATGTAAACTATTTCACAAAAATGTTTAAAAAATATACTGATTTAACACCGAAAAAATACAGGGAAAAATACGGTAGATAACAGGAAAAACGGATGTAAAAAGCGTAAGTTTTTTTACATCCGCTTTTTTGGGGTTAGGAAAAAATGCGTAAAACGGACAAACCGAGCGCCGACAAAGTTCACTTTGTCGGCGGTTACCCGAAGCCGTATAAAAATACGGCGAGCGGCGAAGTTTGTTCATAGCATAAAACAATATTCTTTATTTTGTTTTTAGGGTTTTATTACTCTTAATAACGGTTTAAGTTGTTCGGAGGAAATATAAACCCAATATGTTTAAGTGTTTTATGCGATCTACACATTTTTAACAACCCCGACCTTATTTTGAATGTTTTTTCTCCAATATTGCCACGTTTTCATCAACCTGTTTTTTATGAAGCGGATACCAGAACCACAGAACGGCCGCGAGTAAAATGAAACCGACTGCGGGAACTATGGTAGAAATATCAAATATACCCTCCAAAACATTCTCGTCAAAAGCCGTAGTCTCCGAATAACCGATGGCGGTCAGAAGTGCGCCGGTTACACCTGATGCCGCCGCCTGACCCAGTTTTCTTGCAAAGGAATAAAGAGCATAAACGGAGCCGTCTTCCCTGATTCCGTTTTTAATTTCCGAATAATCTATAACATCAGTTATGAGAGCCCAGGAAACCATTGAGAACACACCTAAACCGAGCCAACAAATTGTCTGAATTGCAATATACACCCAAACATCTTGGGGACGCAGGAAATATAAAAGCAAACTACCCAAACCGGCAACAAGATTGGAAACGGCGCTAACCTCCGCTTTGCCGAATTTTTTTGCTAATGGCTTTGCAACAAATGCGGCAACAATCATACCGCCGGACATTGCAAGGGTTGACACGCTCTGCATACTTGCATTGCCGTAATAATTTGGGTATATATAGTTTGTCATTTGCTGAAGTGTAAGTTGTGCCAGGAGCATAACAACCGATGCAACAATTATGGAAATCAATGCCCTGTTCCTAACCGCATTCCCCAACATTCTAAAAACATTATTGTCCCCATGTTTTTGCGGCTCGCTTTTAAAGGTAACTCTTTCCCTGATTAAGCCGTAGCAAAGCAAATAGCAGACAATGGCAAGTACCGAACACACGCCTGCAACAACAGTAAACCGACCGCCATTCATTACATCCTTGCCTTGCACCTTATCATAAACAATAAGGGGTATCACCGCCGTTACAAAAGCCCCTGCCAACATTCCCCCCATGGTGCGATAAGTTGAGAGGGACTGTCTGTCCTCGGGTTTGTTGGAAATTGCAGACGCCATCGAACCGTAAGGAATATTAACGGAAGTATAGAACACCGAGCCCCATAAAATATATGTCACAAAAAGATAAGCAACCTTTGCGGCATAGGGCAGATTTGCAAGAGATGACTGATACATTAAAAATGAAGATATGGCAACAGGACCGCACATTCTCAGAATCCAGGGGCGGAACTTTCCCTTTGGTGTGCTTTTGCTTTTATCGCAGATGCGCCCCATTGTTACATCGGTAAAAGCATCCACAAATCTCGCAATAGCCATTATGGAGCCGATTACCGCGGGAGAAACTCCCATTACATCGGTATAGAACTTCATAAGGAACGATGACGAAAGAATAAAGGTGAAATCATTTCCGAAATCACCGAACAAATAACCCAATTTATCTTTTATTCCGAAAGGTCTTACCCGAGTATTTATTTCCATTAAATCTACACTCCGTTTTATGTTGTTTATTTTAATTTTCCAAGAATGTATTAAATTATACCAACATTGATTTTTATAAAGATATATGATATGTTTATCGTAGGGAGGTGATTATATGGAACTTTTTAAAGAAATATGGGCTGAAAACACGCCGGCGGCTTTTGCCGTTCTGTGTCTTATCGGTTACTTCTGGGGTATGGCAATAGTTTTTATTTCCAAACCCTTGAAAAATGCGGAAAGTTTTTCGATCAAACCTGTTGACAATGCAGGTAAAACGGAAATCCGCGTTTACTACGGCGGTATCTCCTTTGCGTTAGGTGCATTTCTTCTGTATCTTGCAATTTCATTACATACCGCGGTCTATTCCCTTGCGGGAGGTCTTTTCTTTGCAACAACGGTTTTCGTAACACGAACAATTTTCCTCTTTGTTGATAAAGGCTGGAAATGCCCCTATACAAAACTTGCCATTCCTGCGGAGGGATTTTTTGTAATCGCCCTCTGGACTTGTTTCATTCTTTCTAAAACGGTATAAAATATCTGTAAAGCGGGTTGTGAAAAGGCTGAACTTTTCACAATCCGCTTAGTGTAATTTAATTCTTCAAATTTTGTTGTTTCATATAAAGAAATAACGGATATCCTGTTACATATAATGTCATTTCCTCAACAGCAATCCTCGCCAATTCTTCAATCTTAAATCGAACAATATTTTCAAACTTAACCCGGAAATTTTAACCGGAAAACTCTTGACAACAGAGTTCAATAATATTATAATTTAGAGGATGTGCCGGTGTGGCGGAATAGGCAGACGCAAGGGACTTAAAATCCCTCGGTGGCAACATCGTACCGGTTCAAGTCCGGTCACCGGCACCAGTCGAGAGCCTCGACACGCAATTCGCGTAGTTGAGGCTCTTCTTTTTTTACAGTTTTTCTCTATAATTAAAATCTGGTATAAACGCCCGCACAAAACAAAAAATCCGAACTCTTTTCCCATCGGGAAAATCCGGTTCGGATTTTTTATATCTGATTATTGCATAGATATGTTTTTATTATTTAAAAATGAAGTAAACGGTATATTACTTTCCGAGAAGTTCCACAAGTCTGCGGGCGGCTTCCTTTGTGTCTTCGGGACTGCCGAAGGTTGAGAAGCGGAAATAGCCCTCACCGCAAGCGCCGAAGCCCTCACCGGGAGTACCTACCACCTGAATTTCATTGAGCAAATAGTCAAAGAATTCCCAACTTCCCATACCGTTGGGACATTTAAGCCAGATATACGGTGCATTCTTTCCTCCGCAATACCATATACCCAATTCGTCCAAGGCTTTCATAAGAACTTTTGCGTTGTTTTTATAGATACTTATATTGCTATGTATTTGCTTTTGTCCTTCATCGGTAAATACTGCCGCTCCGCCTTTTTGGATTATGTAGGACACACCGTTGGTTTTTGTTGTGCGGTTGCGAACCCACATATCATTAAAGTTCATACCGTTTCTTACAAGTGCTTTCGGAATAACCGTATAGCCGAGACGTGTACCCGTAAAACCCGCGGTTTTTGAGAGGGAACAAATCTCAACAGCGCAGGTTTTGGCGCCGTCAATTTCATAAATACTGTGGGGTAAATCCTCATCCTCAATAAATGCCTCATAAGCGGCGTCGAAGAGAATAACCGAGCCGTTCTCGTTAGCAAAATCAACCCATTCTTTAAGTTGACTGCGACTGAACACTGCACCCGTAGGATTGTTGGGAGAGCAGATATAGAGAATATCCGCTTTTGTATTTTCATCGGGAGAGGGCAAAAATCCGTTTTCCTTACCTGAAGAAAGATGCACAATTTTTCTTCCGGCGATTACGTTTGCATCCACATAGGCGGGATATGCAGGTTCAATAACGAGAGCCGAACTGCTTCTGTCAAACAAGTCGAGAATATCGCCCAATTCGTCACTTGCACCACTTGAAACGAACACCTCATCAGCGGAGAGTTCTACATTTCTTCTGCCGTAATACTCTGCAATGGTTTCACGGAGAAAGGGTGCGCCGCATTCGGGCATATAGCCGTGAAAACTGTCTTTATTTGCCTGATCTTCAACACCCTCGTGCAATGCGTTTATAACCGCATCGCACAGAGGTAATGACACATCCCCTATTCCCATACGGTAAAGGTGTTTTTCGGGATTCTCTTCAAGATACTTTTTTGTTTTTTGTGCTATGTTATAAAAAAGATATGAATCCTTTAAGTCCGCATAATGCATATTCGGTGTAATCATTCCATAGTCTCTCCTTCATATACAAACTTTGCGGGGCCCGTCATTTGTACTTCATTGTCCCCGTCTATTTTGATTTTCAATGTACCGCCGTCAAGTTGTACGGAAACGGTTTCGTCATAACGACAGTAACCCGCCGATATCGCCGCCATTGTACTGGCGCAAGCACCCGTACCGCAAGCCATTGTCACTCCGCTTCCTCGCTCCCAAACGCGCATACGGATTGTTTCTTCGTTTACCACCTGAATGAACTCAACGTTGACTCCGTCAGGGAATTCGGGATGATGTTCTATTTGGGGACCGAGAGTTGTAAGGGGCGCGGTTTCAATATCATCAACAAAAATAACCGCATGAGGATTTCCTACCGAAACGGGTATAAGTTCCACGTTTTCTCCGTTCACATCTATGGTTTTTGACTTTTCGGCAATCGCCTTACCCATACTTACGGTTACGGATTTAACCTTATCGCCCACAATATGAAGTTCGAGAGTTTTAATTCCCGACAAAGTTTCCACGGTCAACTGTTTCTTATCGGTATATCCTTTGTCATACACATATTTACCCACGCAACGAATACCGTTGCCGCACATTTTCGCTTCACTGCCGTCCGCATTGAAAATTCTCATTTTAAAATCCGCGATATTTGATTTTGATATATAAATCATACCGTCGGAACCTGCTCCGAAATGTCTTTCGGACAAATACTGCGACAGTTCTGCAATGTTCTCCGGCACTTCGCCGTAAACATACAAATAGTCATTTCCCAATCCATGCATTTTTGTAAAGTGCATAACAAAACCTCCAATCGTTTTACTGATTTTTATTCGTCGTCAATTTTTGATATTCCTATAGTTACTTCTTCCAAAACATCAAGCAACACCTTAACGGTGTCAAGAGAAGTAAGCATAGTAATATTATTTTGGGAAGCACAGCGACGAATTGCCACACCGTCCTCATAATGTATGCCCGAAAGAATTGCACGGGTACATATAACGTAACTTACATAACCCGCTTTAATAGAGTCAAGTATTTCCTCGCTTCCTTCGGAAAGTTTTCTTCTTATACGGGTGCGGATTCCGTTTTCTTTAAGGAACAATGCCGTACCGATAGTTGCTTCAATATTGAAGCCCATATCGTAAAAGCGACGAACAAGGGGCAAAGCCTCCTCCTTATCTTCATCCGCAAGTGTTACTACCACCGTACCGAAATTCTGAACTTTGATACCCGACGCAATCATCGCCTTGTACATTGCACGGTGCAGTTTTCTGTCATAGCCGATAGCTTCACCCGTGGATTTCATTTCAGGTGACAGATATGCGTCCATACCCTGCAATTTTGAGAATGAGAATGCGGGGACTTTTACATAGAAACGCTTTTTCTCCGTAGGATAAAGCACATCAATGCCCTGCTCTTTCAAACTCTTGCCGAGAATTGTAAGAGTTGCGATATCCGCAAGACTGTAACCCGTTGCTTTTGAGAGGAACGGCACCGTTCTGGAGGAACGTGGGTTAACCTCTATAATATACACATTCTCATTTTCATCAACAATGAACTGTATATTGAACAGACCCACAATGCCGATACCAAGTCCCAATTTCTTAGTATAATCAAGGATTGTTTCCTTAACCTTTTGGGAAATACTGTACGTGGGATAGATACTGATAGAGTCGCCGGAATGAACACCCGTTCTTTCAACAAGTTCCATAATTCCGGGAACGAAAACCTGATTTCCGTCACAAATTGCATCAACTTCAAGTTCTTTTCCGCGGATGTATTTATCAACAAGAACCGGCTTATCTTCATCAATTTCAACTGCGGTTTTCAAATAGTTTCTGAGAGCTTCTTCCTTTGCAACAATCTGCATTGCTCTGCCGCCCAAAACGAAACTGGGGCGAACAAGCACGGGATATCCGATTTCTGCCGCTGCTTTAACACCCTCCTCGATACTTGTTACTGCTCTGCCTTTAGGCTGGGGAATATTCAATGTGCTGAGAAGTTTTTCAAAAGCGTCCCTGTTTTCTGCACGTTCAATGGCTTCGCAATCCGTACCGATGATTTTTACTCCTCTTTCACGTAAAGGCTCTGCAAGATTTATGGCAGTCTGACCGCCCAAGGTTGCAATTATACCCTCCGGCTGTTCAAGTTCGATAACGTTCATAACATCTTCCACACAAAGAGGCTCAAAATACAATTTGTCCGAACAAGTATAGTCCGTGGAAACTGTTTCCGGGTTATTGTTTATAATAATTGCTTCAAAGCCCGCCGCCTTAATGGTTTTTACTGCGTGAACGGTAGAATAGTCGAACTCAACACCCTGTCCGATACGGATAGGGCCCGAGCCCAACACTATAACTTTTTTCTTTTGGGACACTACGGACTCGTTTTCTTCCTCGTATGTTGAATAGAAATATGGTATATAACTGTCGAACTCCGAGGCACAGGTATCAATCATTTTATAGACCGGTGTAATAGAATTCTTTCGCCTTAAATCAAAAACATCCAACTCCTTTAAGCCCCAGAGTTCTGCAATTTTCCTGTCGGAAAAACCGAATTTTTTGGCTTCAAGCAAAACATCGGCATTTTGGGGATTGCTTTCAATTCTTTGCTCCAGTTCTATAATATTACGAAGTTTACGAATGAAGAATTTATCAATAGCGGTTACACTGTTAATTTTGTCAACGTCACAACCCATTCTCAAAAGTTGCGCTATTGCATATATACGGTCATCAGTACCGATTTTTATATATTCAAGCAATTCTTCTTGGGTACTTTCATCAAATTTACTGCTGTGCAAGTGATAAAGACCGATTTCCAATGAACGAATTGCTTTTAAAAGGCTTTCTTCAAAGGTTCTGCCGATGCTCATAACCTCGCCGGTTGCTTTCATCTGCGTGGAAAGTGAATTATTGGCATCAGCAAATTTATCAAAGGGAAAACGGGGCATTTTTGTAACCACATAGTCCAATGTGGGCTCAAACGATGCCGGTGTATTGGCAATTTTAATTTCATCCAGAGTCATACCCACGCCGATTTTTGCAGATACACGGGCAATGGGATATCCGCTCGCTTTGGACGCAAGTGCGGATGAGCGGGAAACCCTTGGGTTAACTTCAATAAGATAATATTGAAATGATTTTGAATCAAGAGCGAACTGAACATTGCAGCCGCCTTCAATCTCCAAAGCACGAATTATTTTAAGAGCGCTGTCCCTTAGCATATGGTACTCTTTGTTTGTCAAAGTCTGTGAAGGACACACTACTATGGAGTCACCTGTATGAATACCGACAGGGTCCAGATTTTCCATATTACAAATGGTAAGCGCCGTATCGTTTTTATCTCGCATTACCTCATATTCAATTTCCTTGTAACCCTTTATGCTCTTTTCAATAAGCACCTGATTTACGGGAGAAAGCGAAAGGGCATTTTTAAGCAATGGCATCAGTTCTTCCTCGTTATCGGCAAAGCCGCCGCCAGTACCGCCAAGGGTGAAAGCGGGTCTCAAAACAACGGGGTAACCGATTTTTTCAACAACCTTTAAGCCCTCCTCCATAGAACTTGCAATATCGGAGGGAAGAACCGGCTCTCCAAGGCTCTCGCAAAGTTCTTTGAACATTTCGCGATCCTCTGCACGCTCAATACTGCTGCTTTTTGTTCCCAACAACTCAACACGGCACTCTTTTAAAATACCTTTTTTCTCAAGTTGCATAGCAAGGTTAAGACCTGTCTGTCCGCCTATACCGGGCAAAATTGCATCCGGTCGTTCATATCGGATAATTTTCGCTATATATTCAAGGGTCAACGGCTCCATATACACTTTGTCCGCAATGGTTGTGTCCGTCATTATGGTTGCGGGATTGGAGTTACAAAGCACTACCTCATACCCTTCCTCTTTAAGGGCAAGACAAGCCTGGGTTCCTGCGTAATCAAATTCTGCCGCCTGACCGATAACAATGGGACCGGAACCGATAACAAGAACTTTTTTGATATCTTCTCTCTTAGGCATTTGCTTTTTTCTCCTCCATAAGTTTTATAAAACTGTCAAACAAATAAGCGCTGTCCTGAGGTCCGGGTGCGCTTTCGGGATGATACTGAACGCTGAAAACACCGTCCGCATCACATTTTACTCCCTCAATGGTTTCATCAAGTAAATTTATATGTGTTACCCTTAGCGGCGTGTTCCTCAAACTTTCCGAATCCACCGCGTATGAGTGGTTTTGGGATGTAATTTCAATTTTATTGTTTTCCAGATTTCTTACAGGATGATTACCGCCACGGTGACCGAATTTCAGTTTATATGTGCTCGCGCCGTATGCAAGGGAAATAATCTGGTGTCCTAAACATATTCCGAAAACGGGGTACTTTCCTATAAGTGATTTTATGGTATCAATTGTCTCGGGCACATCCGTAGGGTCTCCGGGTCCGTTGGAAATAAAAATCCCGTCGGGCTCCAGTATTTCAATAGCCCTTGCGGCTGTATCCCACGGTACTACCGTCACGGTGCAACCTCTTTGGTTTAAGCTGCGGACAATATTCATCTTCATACCGCAATCAATAGCGGCAATATGAAATCTCTCATTCTCCGCAGGCGACGTCCACATTTTTTTACAACTGACGCGGGACACAGCATCACAGGGTACGGAATTGTTTTTTAATATTTCAAGACCTTTTTCCAAGGGAGTGGCGGCATCGGTAATCAACACCTTGCGGGAGCCGAAGTCTCTTATGGAACGGGTAAGTTTACGGGTATCTACACCGTATATTCCGGGAATTTTATATTTTTCCATTACCTCCGAAAGAGTTGCGGTGCTTCTGAAATTTGAGGGCTCGTCGTTATATTCATTAACAATTAAACCTCCGATTGTCGGAGTTTTTGTTTCGTAGTCATCATCCGCCATACCGTAGTTGCCGATCAAAGGATAAGTCATAACTACCGCCTGATAAGTGTATGACGGGTCGGAAATTATCTCCTGATAACCTACCATTGAAGTATTGAATACTATTTCGCATATTTTATCTTCTTTATCACCGAAGGAATAACCATAGTATTCTCCACCGTCTTCCAAAATTATTTTTCTGTTATAATCCATCAGTTTTCGGCATCTCTTTTCTTCACAAACGATAATTTTTGTTCAAAGCGGTCCTTCCTGTTGTCCAAGGGTATTTCTGTGGGGTAATCTCCGTTAAAGCAAGCACTGCAAAAGCAGTTGTTGTTTGCAAGAAGATTAAGTTTTTCGACGGGAAAATATCCCAAGGAGTCCGCACCGATATTCTCGGCAATTTCGGAAACCTTGTACTTACAGGCTATTAAGTTTTCCTCGGAATCAATATCGGTACCGTAATAACACGGATGCAAAAATGGAGGCGATGAAATTCTTATATGAACTTCCTTTGCTCCTGCCAAACGGAGAATTTTTACCACCCTGCCTATTGTAGTTCCGCGGACAATGGAGTCATCCACCAAAACTACCCTTTTATTTTTTACTGTTTCTTCCACCGCCGAAAGTTTTATTCTCACGCTGTCAAGCCTTGCTCCCTGACCGGGAGAAATAAAGGTTCTGCCAATGTATTTATTCTTTATAAGACCTATACCGTAGGGAATACCCGACTCCCTGCTAAAGCCCAATGCGGCATCAAGACCTGAATCGGGGGCGCCGATTACAATATCGGCATCCACAGGGTGAGTCTTTGCCAAAATTTCCCCTGCACGAACACGGGATGCATGTACGGAAACACCGTCAATTACCGAATCGGGGCGGGAAAAGTAGATATATTCAAAAATGCAAAGTTTTTTTTCTTTTTTATTACAATGTTCTCTTTTGGAAACTACTCCCTGTTCGCTGAACACAAGTATTTCACCCGGTTCAACGTCACGAATGAACTCAGCTCCCACCGCAGTAATTGCACAGCTTTCCGAAGCCACCACGTATGTTCCGTCCTCTGTTTTACCGTAACAAAGGGGTCTGAATCCGTAGGGGTCTCTTGCGCAAATCAATTTTTGTGAGGACATCAACACCAATGAATAAGCCCCGTCAAGTGTGTTCATCGCCCGGCTTACCGCTTCTTCAATAGAGGGTGCTTTCAGTCTCTCTTTTGTAATGATGTACGCTATTGTTTCCGTATCGCTTGTGGAATGGAAAATTGCTCCCGATAACTCCAATTCGTTACGGAGTACGGCGGCATTACTGAGGTTGCCGTTGTGCGCCAAAGCCATTTTGCCCTTTTGATGATTTACCTCTATGGGTTGACAGTTGTTTCTGTTAGTCGCTCCCGTGGTACCGTATCTTACGTGGCCAACCGCCAAGCGACCTTTCGGCAAAGAGTACAAAACATCCTTTGAAAAGACTTCGTTAACTAATCCCAAGTCTTTATGGGACACAAAAACACCGTCATCATTGACTACTATTCCGCAACTTTCCTGTCCCCTATGCTGCAAAGCATAGAGTCCGTAATATGACATACTTGCTACATCGCAATTCTCGGGTGAAATTACACCGAAAACTCCACATTCTTCATGAACGCTCATTATTTTCCTGCCTTTGAATGTTTCAATGCCGCACCTATAAATCCTTTGAACAAGGGATGGGGTCTGTTGGGTCTGCTCTTAAATTCGGGGTGATACTGAACACCTACATAGAAATCTCTCTCGGTAAGTTCAACTGTTTCAACGAGTCTGCCGTCCGGAGAGGTACCGCTGAGCGTAAGACCGTTATTACGGAACTGCTCGCAGTAATCGTTATTGAATTCATAACGGTGTCTGTGACGCTCGCTGATTGACGTACTACCGTAACAGCGCTCCATAGTTGTTCCGGATTTTATATCACAAGGGTATGCACCGAGACGGAGTGTACCACCCTTGTCAATTTCATCGCTTTGTCCGGGCATAAAATCTATAACCTTGTTTTTGCACTGCTCGTCAAACTCACCTGAATTTGCGTCGCTGATGCCCAAAACATTTCTTGCATATTCAATAACTGCAATCTGCATACCGAGACATATTCCGAAATAGGGAATCTGATTTTCTCTTGCGTACTTTGCTGCCAAAATCATACCTTCGATACCGCGGTTTCCGAAGCCGCCGGGTACAATAATACCGTCAAGGCCTCCAAGAATTTCTCCCGCATTTTCGGCAGTAATACCCTCGGAATCAATCCAACGCAGTTTAATATGTGAATTATGGAAATAGCCTGCATGGCGAAGTGCTTCAGCAACGGAAAGATATGCGTCATGAAGTCCCACATATTTGCCTACAAGACCTATTTCCACGCTGTATTCTCTTGATTTTATTTTATCAACCATATTGGTCCATTCAGTTAAATCCTGCTTGGGAGCATCAATACCCAATTCACGACAAACAACTGAGGAGAAATTGGCTCTTTCAAGCATCAAAGGTGCTTCGTAAAGATTTGAAAGTGTTATGTTCTCAATTACACAGTCGGGCTTTACGTTACAGAACATTGATATTTTCTTGAAAATAGACTCCTCAAGAGGTTGATCGCAACGAAGAACAACAATATCCGGGTTGACGCCCATACCCTGAAGTTCCTTAACGGAATGCTGTGTGGGTTTTGACTTGTGTTCATCGGAACCGCTCAAAAACGGAACTAATGTTACGTGGATAAACAAACTGTTTTCCTTGCCCACTTCCAAGGATATCTGTCTTACGGCTTCAATAAAGGGTTGGGATTCAATATCACCTATTGTACCGCCGATTTCCGTAATAACTACATCCGCGTTTGTTTTTTTGCCCACGCTATATACAAATTCTTTTATTTCATTTGTAATATGGGGAATAACCTGAACCGTTGAGCCTAAATACTCACCGCGGCGCTCCTTGTTGAGAACATTCCAATACACCTTACCTGTTGTAAGGTTAGAATACTTATTCAAGTCCTCATCAATAAATCTTTCATAATGTCCCAGGTCAAGATCGGTTTCGGCGCCGTCCTCTGTAACATACACCTCGCCGTGCTGATAGGGACTCATTGTACCGGGATCAACATTTATATAGGGGTCCAGCTTCTGAGCCGCCACCTTTAATCCCCTTGCTTTCAAAAGTCTTCCAAGTGATGCTGCCGTTATACCTTTGCCCAGTCCCGATACAACACCGCCTGTTACAAAAATATATTTTGTCATTTTTCTCACTCCCATTCCACAGTGGCCGGTGGTTTCGAGGTAATATCATAGACCACTCTGGTTATTCCTTGGATTTCATTTGTTATTCTGCTGCCGGCCTTTTCCAAAACTTCATAGGGAAGTCTTGTCCATTCCGCCGTCATAAAATCATCCGTTGTAACTGCTCTGAGTACAACCGTACTGCCGTAGGTTCTCGCATCACCCTTTACACCTACGGAATGTAAATCCGTCAGTACGGCAAAATACTGATTCACGCTGTTTTCAAGTTTTGCATTTTCAACTTCCTCACGGAATATTGCGTCCGCCTCACGAAGCAGGTCAAGTTTATCCTTTGTTATCTCGCCTATTACTCTGACGGCAAGTCCGGGACCGGGGAACGGCTGGCGCCACACGAGTTTATGGGGAATACCCAACTTTGTTCCGATTTCCCTGACCTCGTCCTTAAACAACTCTTTCAAAGGCTCAACTATTTCGTCAAATGCAATAACATCGGGAAGTCCGCCCACATTGTGATGACTTTTTATAACTGCCGAATCGCCTTTTCCGCTTTCGATTACATCGGGGTAAATTGTTCCTTGTACCAAAACATCTATTTTACCGAGTTTCTTTGCTTCATCCTCAAATACGCGGATGAATTCTTCTCCGATGATTTTACGCTTCTTTTCCGGCTCTGTAACACCGGCTAACTTTGAAAGGAATCTTTCCTCTGCATTAACTCTTATAAGGTTTATGCCGAACTGCTTACCGAAGGTCTGTTCTACAAAATCCCCCTCGTCCTTTCTCAATAAGCCGTGATCAACAAACACACATGTTAAATTATCTCCGATAGCTCTGTTGAGAAGAACCGCTGCAACGGAGGAATCAACACCTCCGGAAAGTGCAAGCAAGACTTTTTTGCCGGCAAGTTCTTTTTTATATTTTTCACAGGATTTTTCCAAGAAGTCTTCCATTTTCCAATTTGCTTCACAACCGCAAACATTAAAAACGAAGTTGCGAAGCATCTGTGTTCCGTAAACAGTATGAGCAACTTCCGGGTGGAACTGCACTCCGTAAAGTTTTCTTTTTTCATCGCAAATACCGGCACAGGGACATTTTGCCGTATGAGCAATAGTACGGAAGCCGTCGGGCAATGTTTTAATGAAATCCGTATGGCTCATCCAACAAATGCTCTCCTGGGGAACACCTTCAAATAACACGTTGTCGGTGGTAAACACGGTAGTTTTTCCGTATTCGCTGCTATTATCGGCTGATACGATTTCACCCCCCGCCATATATGCAAGAAGTTGTTCTCCGTAACAGATACCCAAAATCGGAATACCGAGATTCAAAATTTCTTTGTCATAATGAGGGGATTTTTCATCATAAACGCTATTGGGACCGCCTGTAAAAATAATACCCTTATAACCGGCGCTTTTAATTTCATCGGGAGTGATTCTGTTATACGCCTTAATTTCTGCATAAACCTGCTCATTACGTACTCTGCGGGCAATCAACTGATTATACTGACCGCCGAAATCCAAAACAAGAATTTTATCCACCGTGTTTCACCTCTTTCTTAAAGTTCTATTTCTTCTGCTTGGGTATTTGCATCCGCAAGCAAGGGTTTGATTTTTTCAACTAAGGCAGTTACCTGTTGGGGACATCTGCCTATATAAAGTGCGGGATTGAGAAGTTCTTTCATTTCCGCTTCCGTAAGTCCGAATTCCTTTTCACAGGACAGACGGTACAGCAAATCGCACTCCTCACCGTTCTTCATTTTTGCGGTGCTCTCCATGGAGCATTTCCTGATTATTTCATGAACTTTCTGACGGTCTCCCCCGCGTTTAACGGCTTCCATTAAGAGATTTTCCGTAGCAATGAAGGGCAAATACTCCATAACTGTTTTTTCAACAATTTTTTCATTGACACGTAGACCGTCGGTTATGTTCTGGGCAAGTCTCAAAATAGCGTCCGCACACAAGAAGCCCTCGGGCAATGAAATACGGCGGTTTGCCGAGTCATCAAGAGTTCTTTCCAACCATTGAGTTGATGCCGTCAAGGGAGCGTTCATAGCATCCACCATTAAATAGCGGGCAAGAGAACAAATTCTTTCGCTTCTCATGGGGTTGCGTTTGTATGCCATAGCCGATGAGCCTATCTGATTTTTCTCAAAAGGCTCCTCAATCTGACGGTCGTGCTGAAGCAAGCGGATATCGTTTGCCATTCTATAACAACTCTGTGCAACGGAGGAAAGTGCATTCAAAATTCTTGAATCAACCTTTCGGGGATAGGTCTGACCGCACACATCAAAACACTCTTTGAAGCCGAAATCAGCACTGATCAAGCGATTCATTTCTTCTATTTTTTCACCGTCGCCATCAAAAAGTTCTACAAAACTTGCTTCCGTACCGGTAGTACCTCGGCAACCGAGGAATTTAATATTATCAATGGCAAATTCGATTTCGTTAAGGTCGGAAAGGAAATCCTGCATCCAAAGAGTTGCTCTCTTACCTATGGTAACAAGTTGTGCAGGTTGATAATGAGTATAGCCCAAAGTGGGAAGATCTTTATACTTTTCTGCAAAAACAGAAAGGTTGCGGATTACTCCCAAAAGTTCCTTACGTAAATATATAAGTGCATCTCTGTATATAACAAGGTCTGCGTTGTCGGTAACATAACAGCTTGTTGCACCGAGATGAATTATTCCCGCTGCAGAGGGCGCCACTTTACCGTATGCATAAATATGTGCCATAACGTCGTGACGTACTTCCTTTTCCCTCTGGCTGACACATTCGTAGTCAATATCCGTGATATGTGCTTCTAGTTCTTTTATCTGCTCATCCGTAATAGGAAGACCGAGTTTTTTTTCCGCCTTTGCTAAAGATACCCAAAGTTCTCGCCATGTTTGATAGCGGGTATCGGAGGAAAAAAGATTTAACATATATTTTGAAGCATATCTTGAGGATAACGGCGATTCGTATTTATTGCTCATATTATAAATCCTTTCAAAACTTTGTAAAAATCCGTTGCGAAACCTCCGTGCGTCAACGGATTATTATACTGTCCCTCTCGGGACCGACGGATACATATTTGATGGGACAACCGATTTGGCTTTCAATAAATGTTACATACTCCTGTGCTTCTTTGGGCAGATCTTCCCATTTTCTCACATCAGAAATATCTTTTTTCCAACCCTTGAAATACTTGATTTCGGGTTTTGAATATTGCAATGCCGTGGGGAAAGGAAAACGATCCGTAACCTCTCCGTTAAGTATATAATTTGTACATACGGGGATTTCATCCATATAACTTAAAACGTCAAGTTTTGTAAGGGCAACTGCCGTTGCGGCCTGAACCTCAACACCGTAGCGTGTGGCAACGATATCAATGGGGCCCACTCTGCGTGGTCTTCCGGTTTTGGCTCCGTACTCGAAGCCGTGTTCACGAAGTTTGTCCGCTTCTTCACCGAACATTTCACACACAAAAGGTCCTTCGCCCACGCAGGTTGAATATGCCTTTACCACACCAACAACATCCGTGATTTTTGCTCCGGGAAGTCCTGAGCCGATGGGTGCGTAAGCCGCCGTTGTATACGAGGATGTTGTATAGGGATAAATACCGTAATCCAAATCTCTGAGAGAACCAAGCTGTGCTTCAAAAAGTATATTCTTGTTTTCTGCCTGTGCCTTCTTCAAGAATGTTCCCGTATCTGCTACATAGGGTTTGATTTTTTCGCAATAGTCGTTCAACCACTCGTCAAGCATTTCCTCGGTATAGGGTTTTGCTCCGTAAACTTTTGTAAGAGTAAGATTTTTCCACTCCATTAAATCAAGAAGATGTCTTTTCATCTCCTCAGGATAGAACAACTCGCCTGCAAGAATAGTTTTCTTTCCGAATTTGTCCGAATAGAAAGGCGCTATTCCCTGTTTTGTGGAACCGAATTTTTTGTCTTTAAGGCGTTGTTCCTCAAGTTCGTCCATATCACGGTGCCAAGGGAGCAACAACGAAGCGCGCTCGCTGATTTTGAAATTTTCGGGAGTCAATTCAACCCCCTGCTGCATTACTCCGTCCATTTCATGCCAAAGGTTTTCGGGATCAACCGCAACACCGTTACCCAGAATGTTAACAACATTCTTTCTGAAAATACCCGAAGGCAGTAAATGCAGAGCAAATTTTCCCATTTCGTTTATAACTGTATGACCTGCATTTCCTCCACCTTGATAACGAACAACAACATCATAATTTTCCGTCAAGAGATCAACCATTCTGCCTTTGCCTTCATCGCCCCAGTTGATACCTACAATTGCACAGTTTGACATCACATTTTCCTCCGATTAAAAGAAGTTGTATTATAAGTTCTCTGTCAGTCGTTTCATAATTTCCTGATAGGCTTCCTCGACACCGCCTAAATCACGGCGGAATCTGTCCTTATCAAGTTTTTCACCGGTTTTAATATCCCACAAACGACAGGTATCGGGACTTATCTCATCCGCAAGAACAATACTGCCGTCGGAGAGTTTACCGAATTCAAGTTTGAAGTCAACTAAAGTAACTCCGCACTTTTTCCAGAAATCAATTAAGAAATCATTTACAGAAAATGCATACTTTTTGATTGTTTCGATTTCTTCTTTAGTTGCCAATTTCATTGCAAGAGCGTGGTATTCGTTCAACAAAGGATCGCCCAACTCGTCGTTTTTATAGGAAAATTCTATAGTCGGCTCATCAAATAAAAAGCCCTCCTCAACTCCGTATCTTTTTGAAAACGAGCCCGCTGCGATGTTTCTGATTATAACTTCCAAAGGTACAATAGAAACTTTTTTTACCAAAGTTTCGCGGTCGTTTAATTCCTCTACGAAATGAGTGGGGACGCCTTTTTTCTCGAGCTGTTGCATCATAAGATTGCTCATCCTGTTGTTAATAACGCCTTTTCCGCTTATTGTTCCCTTTTTCAAGCCGTTAAAAGCCGTTGCATCGTCCTTATATGAAACGATGAGAAGTTCGGGATCATCCGTAGTAAAAACTTTCTTTGCTTTGCCCTCGTAAAGCTGTTCTTTCTGTGTCATTTTCATACCTCCATACTGTTTTACAGTTAATTACATACTGCAAAAAAACCGGCAAAGACACCCCGAGAGCAACTCAAAGACGCCTTTGCCTTTTTCACAAAGAATTATACCTTGTTTTGTCTATCTTGTCAACAATATTTTTATCTTTTTTGACAAAAACATAACTGCCGTATTTGACATTGTTTCAATACGACAGTTATGGTATTATTCGGTTTATTTTCCGCTGTCTCCGTAGTTGGAAAGTACTCTTGCGGAAGGATCGTTAACGTCACAGCCCTCCCAAGATTTGTTGGGCATCCAGAAGTCAACAACCATTTCGCTCTGTCCGGGATAGTATTTCTCAAAAATTTCACGGTAGAGTAAAGACTCTTTAGTAAAGGGTTTGGAGTGAGTATATTTTTCGCACTTGGCTTCAAACTCCTCATCTGTGTAGCATTTTTCCGCATACTCTTTAAGATAATCCACCATGGAGTGTCCCACAGCGTCGGAAAATGCCGCTTTCTCCCTCCAGAGAATTTCATCGGGCAGATAATCCCCTTTTTCGAAAGCGTGACGAAGAAGGTATTTACCCTTTCCGTATTTGTTCATCTTCTTTTCCGGGTCAACCGACATAACATATTTCACAAAATCAATATCACCGAATGGAACTCTTGCTTCCAAAGAGTTTACGGAAATACAGCGGTCAGCACGGAGAACGTCATACATATGAAGTTCATGAACTCTTTTTTGTGACTCTTTCTGGAATTCTTCTGCCGAGGGAGCAAAATCCGTATATTTGTAACCGAAAATTTCGTCGGAAATTTCACCCGTAAGAAGAACTCTGATATCCGTCTGCTCGTGGATTGCCTTACAAATGAGATACATGCCCATACTTGCACGGATTGTTGTGATATCGTATGTACCCAAAAGTTTGATTACGCTTTCAAGGCTATCCAAAACTTCATCGGGGGTCATATATATTTCTTTATGGTCGCTTCCGATATAATCCGCAACCTGTTTTGCATATTTAAGGTCAATGGCATCCTCGCTCATACCGATGGCGAAGGTTTTGATGGGTTCTTTGCTTTTTTTCGCCGCAACGGCACACACAAGGGAGGAATCCAGACCGCCCGAAAGCAAGAAACCAACCTTTGCGTGAGAAACAAGTCTCTTTTCAATACCTTTCACCAATTTGTCGTGAATGTTTTTGCATACTGTTTCCACATCGTCATCACAAACTTTGTCAACCTTTGTAATATCACAGTAACAAATAAATTCACCGTTTTTGTAATAATGTCCGGGAGGAAAAGGCATAATTTTGTCCGTCAATCCCACAAGGTTCTTAGGTTCGCTTGCAAAGATTATAACACCCTTCTCATCATATCCGTAATACAGCGGACGAATTCCTATGGGGTCTCTGGCTGCAATGTATTCCCCGTTTTTCCCGTCATAAATTATACATGCAAATTCCGCATCAAGCATGGGGAACATATCCACACCGTATTCCTCATACAAGGGCAAAAGAATTTCGCAGTCGGAATCGCTGTAAAACGTATATTTTCCCGAAAGTTGTTCTTTCAGTTTTTCGTAACCGTATATTTCTCCGTTACATACAACATAGCTTCCGTTAAGTTCAAAGGGTTGCATTCCAGACGGTGTAAGTCCCATTATTGCAAGTCTGTGAAAACCTAAAAGACCCTTACCCGTATCAATAATGCGACTGTCATCCGGACCGCGTGAAACGGTCTTTGAAAAACTTTCTTCAAACTGTTCGGTAGAGTCTAAGCTGTCACAATATCCCATAATCGAACACATTTGGATAACCTCCGTTTAAACCATCCAAAGCCGGCGATATAATCGTCGGCATTGAATGTTATTATATCTTTTTATATTTTTGAATTTTATTCTACGTCCTGCAAAGCAGCATATCCCTCTTCACCGGTACGAACTTTTACAACATTTTCAACATCGTAAACAAAGATCTTTCCGTCGCCGATATGTCCTGTGTAAAGAACTTTCTTTGCAGTTTCAATTACTGTGCGTACGGGGATTGCACTTACCACAATATCAACCTGTACTTTGGGAAGAAGATTTGCTTCAACCTGAACACCACGGTAATACTCGGGCTTACCTTTCTGAGTACCGCAACCGAGAACATGTGAAACCGTCATACCCGTAATTCCGATTCCCATCATAGCCGTTTTCAAACTTTCCATTCTGGATTCCTTGCAAACGATTTCAATCTTTGTAAACTTGGGTGAGCCGTCGTCAAATGCGGGAACCTTCTTAACCGGAACAGCCTCTGCAGGAGGTACATCTCCTGTAACTGCAACTGCTTCTTCATAGCCGTAGTCAAGGCTTTCGACTGCGGGAATGAAATCAGCATAAGCACTGGGAAGACCGTGTTCTGTACTGTCGAGGCCTTTGATTTCTTCTTCTTTGGAAACTCTGAGTCCGACTGTTTTCTTAATGATGATGAAAGTAATCGCCATTGTAATTGCTGTCCAGAGAAGAATCGCAGCAATACCCAAAGTCTGAACACCTAAAAGTCTTGCACCGCCGCCATAGAACAAACCGCTAAGTTCGGCAGGAGCTTCGGGATTTGCAAACAAGCCAACTGCAACCGTTCCCCATACGCCGTTCGCAAAGTGCACACCAACAGCACCAACGGGGTCATCAATATGTAATTTCAAATCAAGGAATTCAACTACAACAACTACAAGAATACCTGCAACTATACCGATGATGGCTGAGCCTAAAGCATCAACTGCATCACAACCTGCCGTTATGGCTACAAGACCTGCAAGAGCACCGTTCAAACACATTGAAACATCGGGTTTTCCGTTTTTAATCCAAGTAAATATCATTGTTGTGCATGTAGCAACTGCCGGAGCAATGGTAGTTGTTACAAAGATGGAGGCAAGAGATGTGCCGTCCCAAGCGGCTGCACCGTTAAATCCGTACCAACCGAACCAAAGGATGAAGCAACCTAAAGCACCGAGAGTTATTGAGTGACCGGGAATTGCGTTAACTTTTTTAACTTTTCCTTTTTCGTCTTTTATATATTTACCGAGACGGGGACCTAAAATCATTGCACCGATTAAAGCGGTGATACCGCCAACGGAGTGAATTGCCGCTGAACCTGCAAAATCGTGGAAGCCCATCTTTGCGAGCCAACCCTGAGAGTTCCATACCCATCCCGCTTCAACAGGATATACAAACAGGGAAATGACTGCCGAATATATACAATAGGAAGAAAATTTAGTTCTTTCTGCCATGGAGCCGGAAACGATGGTTGCCGCCGTTGCACAGAACACAAGGTTGAAAACAAAGGACGGGGCATTACCGGCTTTAAGAAAACCACCGAAATCAGTAAGTATCTGCAAATTCGGAACACCGAATATACCGAGGACATAATCCTCTGCCATCATAAGACTGAAGCCCAAGAGTACGAAAACAACTGTTCCTATGCAAAAGTCCATCAGGTTTTTCATAATGATGTTACCGGCATTCTTTGCCCTTGTAAAACCTGTTTCAACCATCGCAAAGCCTGCCTGCATAAAGAACACCAATGCAGCACCGATTAAAAACCAGATACCGAAAGCTTCGCTTGTTGCCGCTTCTTCAGCTATTGCAGTAATTTCTTCAATTGCCATTTTAACCATCTTCTTTCATATTTACATTGCGGAGGGAATCCCCGTCATACAGGGATGTCTCCCCGCTTTTAAACACATTTTCATCCTTTGTGAATATGACACTCTATGTATCAAAAATCACATTATTTTACGCCGAAGAGCAAATCGCCGTATGTGGGGAAGGGCCAATAGCTCTTAGCCGTAATTGTTTCCGCCTCGTCGCACGCAATCCTGAGTTCGCCCATTTTTGCAAGTACGTCATCACGGATTAAAATTGATTCTTCTTCAACATCCTCTGCGGTCTGGAGTGCTATAAGACAGCCGGAGAGTTCTTCTGCTTTTTCTGCAATTCTGTCAGTTAAGGCAGAAAGTTTTTTAAGAAGTCCCGTTTCATAGCCGCAGGTAATGCCGGAATCAACGGCTTTCTTTGCAGCTACGGAATTTGCAAGAGCAGTCGCATAGTCTGAAACAGCCGGTGCAATCTGGGTCTTCGCCATATCAACCATTGTATTTGCCTCAATCATTACTGTTTTACAATAGTTTTCAAGCATAATTTCACATCTTGACTCAAGTTCTGCTTTGGAGTACACCTTGTGAGAAGTCAACATCTCGACATTTTTCTTATCCAACAAGTGGGGCATACAATCGGGTGTTGTACGGTAGTTGAGAAGACCTCTCTCCTCCGTTGCAACCTTTATCCAAGACTCATCGTAACCGTTACCGTTAAAGATTATTCTCTTATGATCTTTAATGGTCTTTTTAATCATTTCGTGAAGTGCAGTTTCAAAATCTTCTGCATTTTCAAGTCTGTCCGCATAAATCTTCAAACTTTCCGCAACAGCACTGTTAAGCATAATGTTTGCACAGGCGATACTGTTGGAGGAACCCAACATACGGAATTCAAATTTATTGCCGGTAAATGCAAAGGGTGATGTACGGTTACGGTCGGTGGTATCACGGTTGAATTTAGGAAGCACGTTTACGCCCAACTTCATCTGAGTTTTCTCTGCTCCGCTGTAAGGTGCGTCGTTTTCAATCGCATCCAAAATAGCTGACAATTCATCACCGAGGAAAATGGAAACAACTGCGGGGGGTGCTTCGTTAGCACCGAGACGGTGGTCGTTACCCGCTGTTGCAACGGCTATTCTTAACAAATCCTGATAGTCGTCAACGGCTTTGATTACTGCACAAAGGAACAAAAGGAACTGTGCATTTTCATAGGGTGTTTCACCGGGAGAAAGAAGGTTTACACCCGTATCGGTGGAAATTGACCAGTTGTTATGTTTACCGCTGCCGTTTACTCCTGCAAAGGGTTTCTCGTGGAGTAAACAAACAAGTCCGTGTTTTGCTGCAATTTTCTGCATTATTTCCATTGTCAACTGGTTGTGGTCAGTTGCAATATTGGTAGTTGTATATATGGGTGCTAATTCGTGCTGAGCCGGAGCAACCTCGTTATGCTCTGTCTTTGCAAGAATTCCGAGTTTCCATAATTCTTCGTTAAGTTCCTCCATATAAGCGGCAACTCTCGGTTTGATAACTCCGAAATAATGGTCGTCCATTTCCTGTCCTTTGGGAGGCTTTGCACCGAACAATGTGCGACCTGTGAAACGAAGGTCGGGTCTTTGATCATACATTTCCTTTGTTACGAGGAAATACTCCTGTTCGGGGCCAACGGAAGTGCGTACACATTTAACCCCATCGTTACCGAACAAGCGAAGAATTCTTAATGCCTGTTTGTTTATTGCTTCCATTGAACGAAGAAGGGGTGTTTTCTTGTCCAATGCTTCGCCGCCGTATGAACAGAATGCTGTGGGAATACACAGGGTTTTTCCTTTAATAAATGCGTAGGAAGTGGGATCCCATGCAGTATAACCTCTTGCTTCAAATGTTGCTCTTAACCCGCCCGAGGGGAATGATGATGCATCGGGCTCGCCTTTTATAAGTTCTTTACCCGAGAACTCCATAATTACTCCGCCGTCAGGAGAGGGAGAGATAAAACTGTCGTGCTTTTCTGCAGTAACACCGGTAAGGGGCTGGAACCAGTGGGTGTAATGTGTTGCTCCGTTTGAAACCGCCCAATCTTTCATAGCATCTGCCACTGCATTTGCTACGCCTATATCAAGTTTTGAGCCCTCGTCAATAGTCTTTTTCAAGGACTGATAAACTTTTGCGGACAGTGTTGCTTTCATAACTCTGTCATCAAAAACCAAACTTCCGAAACTTTCAGGTACCGTACTCATAATAAAAACTCCTTTATATAAATAAAATTTTGAACTATATAAAATAAGACAAAGACACTTTAATGAAAAAACACTAAAGACGCCTTTGCCTTAACTTATTTATTTAATTGTTTGATTGTTTGTTCTTAAACAATGCCCTGTGCATTCATAGCATCAACAACTTTTTCAAAGCCCGCTATGTTTGCGCCGACAACGTAGTTGCCTTCAAATCCGTATTTTTTTGCGGCTGAATCAATATTGTGGAACAGTTCAACCATAATGCCTTTGAGTTTAGCGTCAACCTTGTCGAACGACCAACTTAATCTTTCGCTGTTCTGAGTCATTTCAAGGGCTGATGTTGCAACACCGCCTGCATTTGCAGCTTTACCGGGTATGAAGTAAACACCGTTCTTCTGCAAATACTCCGTTGCCTCCTCCGTTGTGGGCATATTCGCACCCTCGGCAACTGCTAAAACGCCGTTTGCTACCAATGCTTTTGCATCTTCTATACCAAGTTCGTTCTGAGTAGCACAGGGAAGAGCAATGTCAACCTTAACTCCCCAAACACCTCTACCCTCATGGTATTCCGAATCGGGTCTGTATTTCTTGTACTCGGTAAGTCTTGCACGGTTAACTTCTTTTATTTCTTTCAAGGCTTTAATGTCAATTCCGTCGGCATCATAAATCCAACCTGTTGAATCGGATGCGGTAACAACTTTTGCACCCAACTGCTGTGCCTTTTCAATTGCATAAATAGCAACGTTACCGGAACCGGAAACCGCTATCGTTTTGCCGGATATATCTTCGCCCTTGCATTTGAGCATTTCCTCAACAATATAAAGAAGTCCATAGCCCGTTGCTTCCGTTCTTGCAAGGGAACCGCCGAATGAAAGACCCTTACCTGTAAGAGTGCCCTCAAAGGAACTGCGGATTCTCTTGTACTGACCGAACAAATAACCGATTTCTCTTGCACCGGTTCCTATATCACCTGCAGGAACGTCCGTATCTGCACCGATATATTTACAAAGTTCTGTCATAAAGCTCTGGCAGAATGCCATAACCTCTCTGTCAGACTTGCCCTTGGGATCAAAGTCCGAACCGCCCTTACCGCCGCCTATTGAAAGACCTGTAAGAGAGTTCTTAAAAATCTGCTCGAAACCAAGGAATTTAATGATACCGAGGTTTACCGAGGGATGCAATCTCAAACCGCCCTTGTAAGGACCGATTGCACTGTTGAACTGTACACGGTAACCTGTGTTCACGTGAACCTGACCCTTATCGTCAACCCAGGGAACTCTGAATTTAAACTGTCTCTCCGGATTAACCAATCTTTCAAGTAAAGCGTCACGTCTGTATTTTTCCTCGTTTGCTTCAACAACAACTCTGAGAGATTCCAAAACTTCCTTAACCGCCTGATGAAATTCGGGTTCTGCCGGATTTTCTTTAATAACCTGAGCAATTACGTCATCAACGTATGACATATAATAAAATCTCCTCCTAATGTGTGTGGGACAAAGAAAATACGTCTTCAACCATGGTAACCCACCGTTAAAGACGTCCTTGCCTTTATGCTCCGAATTATACACCCGTCTGTTCCGGTTGTCAATACCATTTCCTTAAAAAATTTTTGACAATTTTTTTGAACAAATTCCCGAAAATTTTCAACAATTTTCATCATAAAATATTCTTGACAAACAGGTGTCGGGGATGTATAATCGGGGAGATGGGCAAAGATGTTCATTTCTGTGCAGATGTTTCTGCGTGGAAATGAGCATCTTTTTTTATTTCAAAAAAGAAAGGATAGAAACCGATATGAAATTAGAAGGAGAAGTTCGCATTCCCTCTGGGTGTGCAATAGCCGCGGTTATTTCTAAGGAAGGCAAAAGAATGTCCGGTGAGATGATAGTCGAATCCATGAAGCCCATGCACGACCGTTCAAACGGTTTGGGCGGCGGATTTGCGGCATACGGAATATATCCGGAATACAAGGATTTTTATGCGTTTCATATGTTTTTTAATGACCACACCGTTCGTAAAGAATGTGAAACATTTTTAAAAGAAAGATTTGAAATCGTAAAATCCGAATTGATTCCCACCAGAAAAATCCCCGCTATTACGGATGAACCTATTATATGGAGATATTTTGTCGCTCCCCTGCAATCCGTAATGACCGCTTTACAGTTGGATGAAAAAGAATTTGTTGTACGCTCTGTGATAAAGATCAACACTGAAATGGACGGTGCTTATGTGTTCTCAAGCGGAAAAAACATGGGTGCTTTCAAGGCGGTAGGTTTTCCCGAGGATGTCGGCGTATTTTATAAATTAGAAGAATACGAAGGCTATTCCTGGACTGCTCACGGTCGGTACCCGACCAACACGCCGGGTTGGTGGGGCGGTGCTCACCCCTTTACCCTGCTTGACTGGTCCATTGTTCATAACGGCGAAATCTCCTCATACGACGCAAATCGCAGATATATAGAAATGTTCGGTTACAAATGCAACCTGCAAACTGATACGGAAGTTATTACATATATAATGGACTACCTTATCCGTGTGCAAGGACTCTCCCTCAACGAAGCGGCAAGCGTTGTTGCCGCACCGTTCTGGAGCAGTATTGAGAACAAAACCGATATTGAAGATAAAAACAAGCATATCTATTTACGAACTCTTTTCCCGAGCCTGCTTATTACCGGTCCTTTTTCCATTGTTCTCGGTTTTAACGGCGGACTTATGGCACTTAACGACCGCCTGAAGCTTCGCTCCATGGTAGTCGGTGAAAAGGACGATAAAGTGTTTATCGCCAGCGAAGAAGCGGCTATTCGCACTATGGAGCCCAATGCAGAAAATATATGGGCTCCCGCAGGCGGAGAACCTGTTATTATCAAGGTTAAGGACGGTGCATTTTAATGAGTGTGGAATTTGTATATCCCGAGTTCGAGGTAATAAGAAATACGGACCGTTGCATCGCCTGTCGTGTATGTGAGCGACAATGTGCAAATGAAGTTCACAGTTTCAACGAAGTAAAAGGTGTGATGATGGCGGACGAAACAAAATGTGTAAACTGTCAGCGTTGCGTTTCCCTCTGTCCCACAAGAGCACTTAAAATTGTTAAGAGTGATTGTACTCTCAGGGAAAATGCCAACTGGCACAACGATACAATAAAGGAAATTTACAAACAGGCTAACAGCGGCGGTGTACTTCTTTCTTCAATGGGCAACCCAAAAGCTCATCCTGTTTACTGGGACAAAATACTTATAAACGCATCCCAGGTAACAAATCCCCCCATTGACCCTTTGCGCGAGCCAATGGAAACCCGCGTATTTTTAGGCAAAAAGCCCGAAAAAATACAACGAAATGAAAACGGTTCTTTAAAATGTGAACTTCCGCCCCAGCTTGAACTTTCCATGCCGGTTATGTTTTCGGCAATGAGTTACGGCTCCATAAGTTACAATGCCCACGCTTCTCTTGCCCGTGCGGCGACGGAACTCGGTATCCTCTACAACACCGGTGAGGGCGGCTTGCATGAAGACTTTTACTGCTACGGAGAGAACACAATAGTTCAGGTTGCAAGCGGACGCTTCGGTGTATATAAGGACTATCTTGAAGCGGGTGCCGCTGTTGAAATTAAAATGGGACAGGGTGCAAAACCGGGTATCGGCGGACATCTCCCCGGCACTAAAATAGTGGGCGATGTTTCACGTACCCGAATGATTCCCGAGGGTTCAGACGCAATCTCCCCCGCTCCCCACCACGATATTTATTCAATAGAGGATTTAAGACAACTTGTATTCTCATTGAAAGAGGCAACGGAATACAAAAAACCCGTTATTGTCAAGGTTGCCGCAGTGCATAACATTGCCGCCATTGCCAGCGGAATTGCAAGAAGCGGTGCCGATATTATCGCCATTGACGGTTTCCGCGGCGGCACGGGTGCCGCCCCCACCCGAATCCGTGACAACGTGGGTATTCCCATTGAGTTGGCTCTTGCCGCCGTTGACCAAAGGCTCAGGGACGAAGGAATACGTAACAATGTTTCCCTTGTAGTAGGCGGCAGTATCAGAAGCGCCGCGGACGTTGTTAAGGCAATCGCCCTTGGTGCGGACGCCTGTTATGTAGCCACAGCGGCTCTTTTGGCACTGGGTTGTCATTTATGCCGTACCTGTCAAAGCGGTAAATGTAACTGGGGTATTGCAACTCAACGACCGGAACTTGTAAAACGATTAAACCCCGATATCGGCAGTGAAAGACTTGTAAATCTTATGACTGCATGGCAGCATGAAATCAAAGAACTGATGGGCGGTATGGGTATCAACTCCATAGAGTC
This sequence comes from Acutalibacteraceae bacterium, assembly GCA_051892415.1. Taxonomy (GTDB): domain Bacteria; phylum Bacillota; class Clostridia; order Oscillospirales; family Acutalibacteraceae; genus DTU089. The sequence continues at coordinate 96,070 of JBJFGF010000046.1, forward strand.
CCTCAGAGGTAACCGTTTGATGCTTCGCGGAATCGGTATGACTGATAAAGAACTTGAGATCCTTGGTATCTCTCATGCGGGAGAGTGATAAATATGAAACGAGTATATGTAAATGAAGAATGGTGCCTCGGGTGCCACTTGTGCGAATATAACTGTGCTTTTGCAAATTCCGGTATAAAAGATATGGCAACCGCACTCAAAGGCAAACCCATCTTTCCCCGAATTCACATTGAGGGAGACGAAAAAATCTCCTATGCGGTATCATGCCGTCATTGTACCGACCCCATTTGTGTAAAGAGTTGTATTGCCGGCGCAATATATAAAGAAGACGGAGTTGTTCACATTGATAAAAACAAATGCGTCGGTTGCTTTACCTGTGTGTTGGTTTGTCCTTACGGTGCACTTGCCCCGAGTGAAAACGGCGTTATGCAAAAATGTGAACTCTGTCTGCAAAACTCCTGCGGTGAACCCGCTTGCGTTAAGGGTTGTCCCAACAGAGCCATTGTATATGAGGAACGAGGTGAGAATAAGTGAAGCAGTATGTTATTATAGGCAACGGTGTTGCCGCAGTTGGATGTATTGAGGGCATACGCAGTATTGACAAAGAAAGCAAAATTACTGTAATTTCCGAGGAAAATCATCCCGTTTACTGCCGTCCCCTTATCTCATATTATCTTGAGAATAAAACCGATACGGAGCGTATGAATTACCGATGTGCCGACTTTTACGAAAAGGCGGGATGTGATGTTCTCTACGGAAAGAGAGCCGCAGAAATTGATACATCTTCAAAAACCGTAATATTGGATGACGGTACAAAACTTCCCTACACCTCTTTGTGCATTGCAACAGGCTCCGCACCCTTCGTTCCCGCTTTTGAGGGACTTGACACAGTTAAAAACAAATTCGGTTTTATGACCCTTGACGATGCTTTAGCCCTTGAAAAAGCAGTAACAAAAGACAGCAAGGTACTGATTGTGGGTGCGGGACTTATCGGACTGAAATGTGCAGAGGGTTTAAAAGACCGTGTGGCAAGTATCACAGTTTGCGACCTTGCAGACCGAGTACTTTCAAGCATACTTGATAACGAATGTGCCCAAATGATGCAAAAACACCTTGAAGAAAACGGTATCCAGTTTATGCTCGGTGATACCGTGGCGCGCTTTGAAGAAAATTCCGCTAAAATGAAAAGCGGTAAAACCGTTGATTTTGACGTGCTTGTTCTCGCTGTAGGTGTTCGTCCGAACACATCTTTGATAAAAGATATCGGCGGGGAAGTAAACCGAGGTATTATTGTAAACGAAAAAACGGAAACCTCTGTAAAAAACATCTATGCTGCCGGTGACTGCACCGAGGGATTCGATATTTCCTTAGGACAGAACAGAGTTCTCGCCCTTTTACCCAATGCTAATATGCAAGGTCACGCGGCCGGTGTGAATATGGCGGGCGGCGACGAAGTGTTTGATAAAGCAATCCCCATGAACTCCATCGGTTTCTTCGGTCTGCATGCTATTACTGCCGGAAGTTATTTCGGAGATGCCGACGGCGGTAAGATGTATGAAGAAACAGGCGAAGGAACTCTAAAACGGTTGTTCATCAAAGATAATCTCCTGACCGGATTTATTATGATAGGTCAGGTTGAACGAGCGGGAATCTATACGTCTCTAATTCGTGAAAGAATTCCCCTTGATACAATAAATTTTGAAATTTTGAAAAAAAATCCGACTTTATTTACTTATTCTCAAAATAAACGTAGAAAAATGCTGGGAGGTGTGGTATAATGAAACATATTGATGCAAAAGAACTTGATTATACCGCATTAAACGAAGCACTCAGACAGGATATGGGCGATGTTGAAATAACCAACTGTATCGGTCAACGCTTTATAGCCGCCGGTATGTCTGACAAAAAAATTACAATCAGCGGTATTCCCGGTAACGCCCTCGGTGCTTATCTTAACGGCGCCACCATCCGTGTAAAAGGAAACTCACAGGATGCTGTGGGTGACACTATGAACGACGGGTACATTATAGTTGAAGGTAATATCGGTGATGCCGCAGGGTACGCTATGAGAGGCGGCAAAATCTATGTAAAAGGCAACGCAGGATACCGCGCCGGAATTCATATGAAAGAATACGAGGACAAAGTTCCCGTAATCGTTATCGGCGGTAAAACCGGTAGTTTCCTGGGAGAATATCAGGCGGGCGGTATCATCATTGTACTTGGTCTTGCGGACGATGACAAACCCATTGTCAGCAAATTCCCCTGCACCGGAATGCACGGTGGCAAAATGATACTCCGTTCCGACTGCAAGGATATCAGTTTTCCCAATCAGGTACGGACTAAACCTGCGGATGCCGAAGATATGAAGGCAATCCAAGAATATATTAACGAATTCTGCGGTATTTTCGGTTACGATGAAAAAGAAATATTAAACGCATCCTTTACGGTAGTTACACCCGATTCAAAGAATCCATACAAGCAAATGTACGTGGCAAACTAATAAAAAGAGAGGTAGAATAATGAAGTATTCAGCAGATGAAGTACTGCAATTTGTGAAAGAGGAAGACGTTAAGTTTATCCGTCTTGCGTTTTGTGACATATACGGCAAACAAAAGAATATTTCAATTACACCCGGCGAGCTTTCCCGTGCCTTTAAGGACGGAATAGCTTTTGATGCTTCTGCAATACGCGGATTTGGTGATGAAGCCAATTCCGATCTTATGTTGCATCCCGATCCGTCAACTCTTACGGTTCTTCCCTGGCGCCCCGAACACGGTCGCGTTATACGTATGTTCTGTTCAATAACACATCCCGACGGAAGCGCATTTGAATGTGATACAAGAACAATCCTTATAAATGCCATCAGAGAGGCAAAGAATGCGGGTGTTACTTTCACTTTCGGTCCCGAACTTGAATTCTATCTTTTCAAGATTGACGAACGCGGAAACAAAACCGATATTCCCTATGATGAAGCGGGTTATATGGATATTGCTCCCGAAGATAGAGGGGAAAACGTTCGCCGTGAAGTCTGTCTTATGCTTGAACAAATGGGCATACGTCCTGAAAGTTCACATCATGAAGAGGGACCGGGTCAAAACGAAATTGATTTCCGTTACTCCGATGCTCTTACCGCTGCTGACAATGCCCAGACATTTGATACCGTAGTTAAAACAATTTCAGGCAGAAACGGTCTTTGGGCGGACTTTTCACCGAAGCCTTTAAAAGACAAAGCAGGAAACGGATTCCACATAAACATCTCTGCACGTAGCGACGCAAAAGAAGACTTGCTTCCACATATTATCGCAGGCATTCTCCGTTTCGTTCCCGAAATGACTGCTTTCCTTAACCCAAGGGAAGATTCCTATGCACGTCTTGGCTCAAACAAGGCCCCAGCCTATGTTTCCTGGTCTGCGGAAAACCGTTCTCAACTTGTCCGTGTACCTGCCGCTGTTTATGAACAAAAACGTGTTGAACTTCGTTCACCCGACCCCACGGCAAATCCTTATCTTGCCTTTGCTCTTTTGATTTATGCAGGACTGTACGGAATTCAGAACAAACTGACTCCCCCACCCGCATCCGATATTAACTTCTTTAATGCGGATAAAGAATCGTTGGATAAATTTCAAAAACTCCCGGCTTCCCTTGATGAAGCAATTTCAACTATGGAAAGAAGTGATTTTATCCAAAAATATCTGCCTAAGCAGATTATAGAGCTTTACAGTAAAAAGTTAGGCTGACAACGTAAAACGATATTTCACGCAAAGGAGTGGGTAATGTGAGTTTACAAGAACAAGTATATAGCGTTCTGATTGTATCTGCATCGGACGTTTTCAACTCATCTCTTACCCCGTTACTCCCCGAATCGAGATTTAACCCAATACGTATAGAAACAAGCGTAAATGCCGCAAGGCGTGCTCTATCCGACCGCAACTACGATTTCGTTGTAATTAACTCCCCCCTCCCCGATGATGCGGGTGTGCGTTTTGCAATCGACCTTTCGGGACTAAAAACATCCGTAGCACTTTTAATGGTGCGTTCGGATGTTTATGCGACAACATACAATAAAGTGGCTGAATACGGAGTTTACGTCCTTTCTAAACCCACCTCCAAATTGATTATATCACAAGCAATCGACTGGATGGCGGCAACAAGGGAGCGACTCAAAAAATTTGAAAAGAAAACTGTGTCCACGGAAGAAAAGATGCAAGAGATACGTATTGTAAATCATGCAAAGTGGGCACTTATCGAAAATCTTAAAATGACAGAAGCGGACGCCCACAGATATATAGAAAAACAGGCGATGGACAGTTGTATTTCAAAGCGTGAAATGGCGGAACGAATTATTAAAACTTACTCATAATAAAATAACATCAAAGATGGATGTAAAAAACTTTCGTTTTTTACATCCATCTCTATTTTTAATAATATTAGTGATATTTTGGCAAGAAATCGCCGTGGGCTTCAATAAGGTCATCAACCATTTTCTTTATAGTGTCAATATCAAGTTCGCTGCCTGTATGGGGGTCAAGCATCGCCGCCTGATAAATATGCTCTTTTTTGAGGGTTCTTGCGGCTTCAATTGTAAGAAGTTGAACATTGATATTTGTCATGTTCATAGCCGCACATTGAACGGGCAGAGCGCCTACGGAACAGGGGTGAACACCGTAACTATTTATAAGGCAAGGTACCTCAACACAAGCATCTTCGGGCAGGTTAGAAATCAATCCTCCCCTGTTAAGCACGTTGCCGCCTATTTCGTACGGTGTATTCGTAACAATGGACTCCATAATATGCGACGCATACTCATTGGAGCGTTCATGCTTTTTAACACCGTTTTCAAGCAATTCCTGATATTCCTTTTTCCAACCCTCTATTTGACGCACGCAACGTCTTGGATATTCGTCAAGGGGAATATTGTATTTTTCAATGAGTTCGGGATATTTGCTCTTAATATAGAACATATTGTACTCTGCGTTATGTTCGCTTGACTCGGTACAGTAATAACCGAAATTCATAATGTATTCAAGTCGAACTTTGTTTTTGAAATCCGGTTCCAAAAGTTTCTCTGCGGCTCTTTTTTTGATTTCAGGATAGAGATCCACACCGTTTTTGTCTTTGATTTCAAGGAGCCATCCCATGTGGTTAATACCCGCAATAAGTTCTTTTCTGCCCTCTAATTTATCCTCCATACCCAGTTGTTGAAGAAGATCTCTTGAGCAACCTTGAACGCTGTGGCAAAGACCGACGGTTTCCACACCCGTATATCTTTGCATATAGCCCGAAAGCATTGCCATGGGGTTTGTATAGTTAAGGAAAAGTGCGTCGAGGCAAACTTCTTCCATATCTTTCGCAAAATCATCCATAACGGGAATTGTACGCAAAGCACGCATAATACCGCCGATACCGAGTGTGTCTGCAATAGTCTGTCTGAGACCGTATTTTTTAGGCACCTCAAAGTCAATTATGGTACAGGGGTCATAAAGACCAACCTGAATGGCATTAACAACGAAGTTTGCACCTCGCAGAGCATCCTTGCGGTTCTCAATTCCAAGGTAACACTCAACCTTACCGTAACCGCCCATTGTTTTCTGCATTGCTTCAATAATGGTTTTGCTCTCATTAAGACGTTCACCGTCAATATCGTAAAGAGCGAAAACGCTGTCACGGAGCACCTCGGAACACATACAGTCACCGATAACATTTCTTGCAAAAACCGTGCTTCCCGCACCCATAAACGTAATTTTCATACCATATCCCCTTTTATGATAATTATATAACAAATCCTCCGTTAACGGATATAACCTGTCCCGTAACAAAACTTGCCCTATCGCTTACAAGAAAACTGACTGCCTGTGCAATATCATCGGGAGTACCCAAGGTGTTTAAAGGTGTTTCTGCCCTTAAAGCCTCTTTTTCGCTTTCGGAAAATCCTTTCATCATATCCGTTAAAACAACTCCGGGCGAAACGGCATTGACCCGCACACCCGAAAGTCCCACTTCTTTAGCAAGCGCCTTTGTAAGACCTATTAAACCTGCTTTAGCGGCAGAATAGTGAACTTCCGTTGAGGCTCCGACTTCTCCCCACATTGAAGCAATATTTATGATTACACCGTCTTTTTCATAAATCATATTTTTTAATGCTTCACGGGAGCAATAGAAAGCGCCGGAAAGATTTGTGCCGATCATCCGCTCCCACATATCATCGGTAATATCTGTGAAAAGCGACTGTTCCGCAATTCCCGCATTATTAACAAGAACATTCACATTTCCCAGTTCATTTGAAATACGGGAAAACATTTCTCTCACCGCGGAAGAATCGGAAACATCACATTTAAAAATTTCAACTTCCGTAATTTCGGCAATTTCATTTTTCAAAGCAAATGCTTCTTGCTCCGAGTTATTGTAATTTACGGCAATTTTAAATCCGTCTTTTGCAAGGGTACGGCAAATTGCCCCACCGATCCCCTTTGCCCCCCCTGTTACAAGGGCAACTTTATTATTATTCATATATTAATGTTGGTGATTAGGATCTGTGCAAACAGATGTAGTACTCAAATTTCCTGCAAGTTCGGATGCTTTTTCCGAGTTCAGTGCTTCTTCTTTATAATCGGCGGGAGGAACAAACAGTCCCTCGGTAACATTCTGAGAAATAACGTCATAGTAAAGAATTGAGCCGTCGGCAGAAACTGTCTGAACAAGAGTTTTTCCGTTAAAGTAGTCACAGGTTCCGTCGTCATATTCCACAACCCTGTACTTTACACCGTACATTTTTTCCGTGCGTGTTGCAACCTGTTTTTTGTTTGCATAAAGATTGAATGCATCACCCGTGAGCAATTCTTCAAACTCTTCCGCATCTTCAGAGTCCTGGGCGATTAAATCCTTTGAAACTTTTGTGTATGTCTTTGTATCGGGGAAAACAAGATAAACATATTCACTGCCCATAATCACGCACAAATCTTCATCTTCAGCGGATGTTCTAAAGGAAAATCTGTTTCCGTCCCTTGCTATTTTGTAGGGGTATGTGGTTCCGTCTTCGGCAACAACTCTACCCTCAATCAGATATTTGCTTGAATTAAGGACTGCATAATCGTCCTGAACGGTAGTATTCTCCGAATCCGGTGCGGTTGTTACGCGGTCAGAAGCAGGTCCTGTGGAATTTTCAGTATTTGTTCCGCTCTCGTTTTTATTAAAAAAGTCCTTTCCTTGCTGAACTTCTTCGGGAGAAAGTGTAACCTTTTCCGTTGAAACAACTTTTCCGTCTTTGTCCGTAACTTCAATGACAGTTACAACGGGAACTGCTTGGGTTGTCACGTTGTGGACAACGGTTTCTATATGGGTGTTGCCCTCTTCATCCGTTACCACAATGGATTCGATTGATGTTTCTGTGTTGTCGCTGCCGTTCAATCCTATGGTATATTCGCACCCGCTGAAAGCCACAAGTATCACTATTAACAGGGCAACAATAGTTATTATTGGGGTTTTGTTCATACTACCCTCCGAAAAAATTTTTTCTTTATACTAACACAAGTCTTCATTGAAAACAATAACATCACAAAGAACATTATTATTGTTTACAGTTTCTTAAATTTTAAGGTATATTTTACCTTTTTTACTCTCTTTAACAAGTGTCCGCAGATACGCAAAAGTCGGTTCTTCTCCCTGCTCCTTTAACATTTCCAACAGACTTTCAAGCAAGTCCGAGGTTTTGGGATGAATAACCCGTCTGTGTTTCGCCCTCAGAAAATACTCAAGGGGCGAAGCGTCCGTATATTTATCGCCGTTATATATTTTTCCTGCGGCAACACGGTCGCAAAACATTTCCGCAACATATTTTACGGGCATTTCCACAGGTTCAACAAGTTTCGATACGGGGTTATAGTCCGTCCAATATTCAAAATGATGCTTGTTTCTGCCCTTGTGATGAATCCACGCTAAAGAAAAACCGTTTTCTGCCCGTTCTCCCTCATTAGGACTGCGCATACCGGTATAATACTTCACTCCGGGTAAAAATTCCGTCGGTGAATATTTAGACAAATCATGCCGTAGGCCCTGCCAAAGAATTCCGGCTTTACTGCAATGCTTTATAACAAGGTGACGGTGTTTTGTTATAGTTACGAAATGTCCTATAAATTTATTCATAATACACCTGAAAATTGATTTATTTGCTTATTTTATACACGTAAAGATGCTCGCAATCAACATCTTCGGGGGCACAAATATGAGTCCTCAAAGCCAATTTGCCGTTTTCGTTTAAAACTTCCACCGAAGCATTCGAGCCCAAAAGACTAACTTTATATTCATCGTATTCAATCTCGGGAAAAACAGTTACTTTTGAGGGGAATTTTTCCGTTATTGCGTAAATATTGCCCTCTCTTTGTGTGTAATAAACACCTTCAGAGGCTTTTTTGCAATAAACCTCGCTTTCATAAATGGCTTCGCCGTTTGTTTCAAGCCATTTGCCCATACCTAAAAGCCGTTCTTCCATAATGGGAGGAATTGTGCCGTCCCCATCGGGACCTATGTTAAGAAGGAAATTTCCGCCTTTTGAAACAAGGGAGCAAAGGATTTTCAAGAGTTCTTTTACGGTAAGGTAATCCTCACAGCCCTCGTCCTTATTTATACCGAATGAATAACCGATTCCGCGGCATTCCTCAAAGGGTCTGTCCAAATCAACATCGTCTATTGTTCTTTCAACACCCTGATAAACATCAATAAGTCCGTATTCCGTTGTAAAATTACCGCCCATTCTGCCGCGGGTTTCCTTGCCCCAGCGGTCATTGGGAACTATAAAATCCTTAACGGACGACTCATTATAAAGCCATTGTAAAAATTCAGTTGAATGCCAGACAGAACTTTCGTGCTCCCATTCCCCATCCGTAAAGAGAGTGTTGGGCTGATATTTCTCAACAAGTTCCTTGAGCATGGGATGCAGATGCTCCAAAGCATACTTTTCCGGGTCTTCAAGGTAGTATGGGTGCCACCACTCATAAACGGAATGATAAACACCGAAACGCACGCCCGTTCCCTCCATGGCATTTTTCAGTTCCATAAGAAAATCCCTTTTGGGCGCGCACTCCACGGAATTAAGTCCCGGAGCGTACTTTGTATCATAAAGGCAGTAGCCGTCATGATGCTTTGAAACGAAATTTATGTATTTTGCACCGGAGCGTTTGAACAAATCCGCCCACTTATTTGCATCGAAACGGTCGCCCTTGAATTCCTTTGTAAAATCATAATAGGGCCTTGAGTTGTAATGCTCCTTGTGATATGCCTTATATGCCTCTTGCTCGGGTGTTTCACAGTTTTCCTTATTACAGGAGTAGCCGTACCACTCCGCATAATTCTTTTTGGGCGCATAAGCCGGGATACTGTAAAGCCCCCAATGAATAAAAATACCGAACTTTGCTTTTCCGAACCATTCAGGTACTTTTCTCGAATTTAATGATTCCCAGTTATTTTCGTACATACATTCACCTAACTTCATATATTTCCACACCGAAATGCACCGTTGTTTCGAGTTGTTCACGTGAAAGGAGTGTTTCGGTATCTTCCCTGCCTGTTTTATAGTAATAGGGAGTCATTTTGAAAAGATTTGCTATATCCTCTTTACTGTGCAAATCTATCTTATATTTGATTTCTTCCTCGGAAACAAGCGTGAACAGTTCATCGTTTCTTTTTTCGGGCTTGTTCTTATAGGGTTCCTTGTAAACCGCACATTTAAGTTCCCACAAATGCTCATCAAGGGGTACTGCTTTTATCAGTTTTCCGTCACTTTTTAATATTCTGTAAAACTCCTCGTAGGCAGAGGGCGCGAATATGCTCAAAACACAATCCACGCTGTTGTCCTGAAACGGGAGTGAAAAGGCACTTGCAACCGCAAATTTTCCGTTTTTCACTTTCTTTGCGGCATATTTTAACGCATCCTTTGAAATATCTATACCGAATATTTCGCAATCGGTACTTTCCGAAATTCCGAGAGTGTAATAACCCTCGCCGCACCCCACATCAACAATTGTTGCATTTTTCGGCACAGTTTCTTTCACCGTCTGACAGAGTTTTTTCCGAAGTTCATCATAGAATCCCCTCTCCAAAAAATCACGTCTTGCGCGCACCATCAACCTGTCGTCCCCGTGCCGTTTCAAGTTGGACTGTTGGGACATCAAAAGATTTACATATCCGTCTTTGGAAATATCAAAACAATGGTTTTGAGAGCATTTACAGGTCTTTTCAAACAAATACAGTTCACTTTTACAAACAGGACAAATAAAACTCGACATAATAAAAACAATTATTCACTGACTGCCAATGGCAATCCGATATTTTATTCTTCAATCAACAATTTTTTGAGTTCGCTCATAAAGGTATTTATATCTTTAAATTGACGGTAAACCGATGCAAAACGAACATAGGCAACCTCATCAATATCTTTGAGTTTATCCATAACAAGCTCCCCTATTCTCACAGAGGTAACTTCTCTGTCAAGGGAGTTTTGAATTTCTGCTTCAATTTCATCAATGGCCCTTTCAATGGCATCAACGGACACAGGACGTTTTTCGCAAGCACGCATCATACCGTTAAAGAGTTTATCACGGTCGAAAACTTCGCGGGACTTTCCGTCCTTTTTAACTACAACAATGGGAACGCTTTCAATTATTTCATAGGTAGTAAAGCGCTTACCGCAGCTGATACATTCTCTGCGGCGACGAATACGCTCCCCCTCGTCCGTAGGACGTGAATCTATTACTTTACTTTCTTCAAAACTGCAAAAGGGACACTTCATACTGTCAACCTCCGTCAATAGAATAGAGTTATTGTACCAAATATTGTGTTGCAATTCAATACTTTTCGCAATATTTCGTACATTTCTTTTGGAACATTTAACAAAAACATACCTACAATTTCCATTGAAAAAAAGATCTTTTTATACTATGATTGATACGGTGATTATTTTGAGTAACATGATAGATTTTTACAAAACCCTGGGTCCCAATACCCGACGCATTATCAAATCCGCATTAACAGTTTCTTTTATTTTAGTGTTTCTCGGTGTGTTTTCAAACTATGCTTATTTCCTACCCTGCCAATATGAATTTCTGTTAATTTCCGACCAACTTCTTATAACATCAAGAACATTTCTTGTTATAGGATTCGTAGGTGCTTTGGTATTCAATTACCTGGAGAAAAGATAGCAGGTTTATCTGAATTTAAATTATTCAGTTAACAAGAAAAATCCATTGATAAATGATAAGTTTATTTTCTTTCAAATGTATCACCTTTACGAGCCTTGCAGCACAGTTAATGAAATATTGCTACGCAATATGAAATAATCCTAACGGATTATGAAATTTTTTGTCATACGACAAAATGTGAAATAGAATTCGTTTCTTAATATGCCGCAGGCATATTTCACATTCGCGAAGCAAATATTTCATATTGAAGATATTTCACTTGTTCCGCAAGAAACGAATTTCATTGAAAAAGACGATTGCCGAAGCAATCGTCTTTTTCTGGTGAGTCATCGGGGATTCGAACCCCGGACACCCTGCTTAAAAGGCAGGTGCTCTGCCTACTGAGCTAATGACTCATATAAAACCCTGAAAACAGGGTTTATTTAACTAATGCAAACAAAATTACTGCAACAAGTGAAACTACAAAGAATACACCTGCGATAATTTTTGTGATTTTAGCAAGTTTAGCCTCAATCGTTCTGCCCTTATTCTTATCAAAGAATGTATCCGCACCGCCTGCAATCGCACCGGAGAGACCCTGTTGCTTACTCTGCTGAAGCATAACAGTAACAATGATTACAAGGGATGAAACGATAAGAATAGCGCCGATAAGGTAATGATACCATAAAAGCTGTTCCATACAAAACTTTCCTTTCGATTCTGAACTATGTTCGTTCACAACGCCCGATTATATTACCACATACAAAACAAAAATGCAAGTCTTTTTTCAACATTTTTTATTTTTTTTCTGACAAGGTTCATTGTAAAATGAAATAGGACATATAGAAAGAGTCATAGCAGACGTGGT
>JBJFGF010000047.1:0-2257 GCA_051892415.1 Acutalibacteraceae bacterium
AGCCGCCGCACACCGCCAACCCACACACCGCCAAGCCACACACCCACGCGCACGACTTACAATTAGTGTTTGTGTATACTTCCCCCCTTGACTATGTGAATGGGCTCTATGCCCATGAACATAGGCAATATTTTTATATAATAAAAAAAGCGACTATAAAAAAGCCGCCAATCAATAATCCAAATTATACCTCATAAAAAAACTACAAAAGCGACTGCCGCCGCCTTTGTAGTTGTATTGTTTTACAGAATGGATTTAATTAACCTCTTGGTATAAACTCCGTTACACCCATATAGCCGTTCTTCTGTTTTCCGATTCTTACTTGTCCTTTTGCGCCCTGCCACATTTCATAGTTTAACTGCGTAAACTTCCCTTCAATTCCAAAACATCTTTTTATCAGTGCCCATCTGTAGCAGAAAGTTTCATAATCTTTCTGCGAGTATCCCAACGGCAAATCAAAAAGAGTGAAATTATCGGGCGACTGAAACGCAAGTTTTTCTTCTCTGAAATAGAAAACAAGCATATTAAAGCCGTTATGAACTTCTTCTTGAATTTTTGTCAGAGTTACTAAATAAACTCCCTCTTTTGCTTTCTCTTTGATTTCAACATCTTTAACAGTTTCCAATACCATTTGATTTAACTCCTTTAATTATCGTATTTTTCTGCAAGTTCTGTATAGAACTTTTCAAAGTTTTTAGGCTCCGCGATCGAAAAGCGCAAGAGCAACCGCACAACTTTACCCAAACTAATATCGTGGACATCAATAAAGTTTTTGACATCTGATATTTCTAGGCGCATGCAGTACGGTGTTAGTTTATCCATCTTTGAATGCCTCCTTTTTTCTTAGATTTCCAAAATAAAATATTTATAAAATATTTTCTTTGTACCACTGCCACTCGTGCAAAATGCACCGTCTTTTTTACGAACACTTAAAAGTGTTTTTTTATTCCCTGTTTTTTCCTGCCGCAAAGCAAGTTTGAGAGAATGACCAAAAAAGCCTTGGCGACCTATAAAAACGTTCCGAGGAACATAATCCCTTAAAGGACACTTTGCCACCACTTTTTTTAACGGTTTTTTGTCTGTTTTTCTATTCATCTATTACTTCCTCCGCAAGCGGCTCTTTCCATACCCACATCGTTCTAGGCATGGGATTTTTTACCCATTTTCTGTAAGTTACTTCTTCCATCTTGTTCCCCCTGTTTATCTTTATCAGTCAAAAATTAAAAAGAGCACTGCTCTATAATAAAATCGTTTTTTGTTTGGCATGAGCGATTTTTATAAACCACCTGCCAATAAAAACCTGGTTTTAATTTATCGCTCGCAGAGATGTAGCATTTTTTGTATAGAATTATTTCTAATTTTATAACATCAAAAGATTTTGGCGACTTCATGATAAATACAGGAACCTCGGCATCTGTGTCTATCATGTCCATTAATTCCTTTTTCTTATCCCAAAAAGGAATACACGGAACAAAAAAACATCCATAGCGTTTTTTCTTAAAATCCGCGTACTGTTTAAAGCTGAAAACATACTGAAATAGCGGTATTCCTATTTTTTTCTTAGAACCTTTTACCATAGTTTTTTAACACCTCTAAATTAATTATAATAATGTATTAACAAAATTGTCAATACATTTTTTCATCTTCTCTACTGTCTATATAACACTTTGCGGGGCACCTTGAGGAAATGTAAACCAATGAAAAATCAGACTTCTGTTTCATATAAGCCAAATAATTAAAACGCGCCCTTAATTTATTTAGATATAAATAATCGTTGTTAAAGTCCTCTTCTGTGAAATACGGCACATCTTTACCTGTGTTATTAAAGTTTTTTATCAAAGGGTTAAACATAAAATCTTCACTAGAGCCGACAAACTGCACAAAATGCGAAAAAATACACCCTGCGCACGTCAAACGCTCCGCATTTTCCTCAAACTTCTTGAAAGTTTCTTCATCATCTGCGTTTAACTCCTTGTAACTCTTCCCAAAAACAGCCTTTACCGCACCATTGTGCATAGAAAAGACAGAACAACGATTAAAACAAGGCGAATTAATACATAGGCTAGTCAAGGCTCGCCGCAAGCGGCGAAGTTTTAGCCAATCCCCTTTACAAGATGGAACCCTGTCCAAAGCTGACCAATCCAACTCTTCCAAACTCTTACGTCTACAACTCTCCGCCCATTCCTGCGTGCGATCCTGCTGCTCAAAAGAGATTTTAGTAAAACCAAATTGTCTTGTATGAGTTGCAATAGTTCCC
>JBJFGF010000048.1:0-106974 GCA_051892415.1 Acutalibacteraceae bacterium
GAAGCCGGAATTTTTCACCGACGCTGTATGAAGATACTGCGAGGTGGAAAAAACGGCTTCTGCGCAAAATATGACAAATTTTAGTCTTGTTCGGCTTGTTTAATTACTTCTTCCGGCACCGCCTCACCGTGTTTAACGAATGCAATGAGTATGATTGCAAGAGCGAACATTACGGGACTGTAATAGAACAGGGACATATAGGTTCCGGCAAACATTCTTATGAAGCCGTAAACAATGGGGGACGCAATCTGTGCGGAGAATGTTGCGGTATAATAATATCCTGTGAATGTACCGACTTTTTCGATACCGCCGATTTCAAGAACAAGGGGAAGTGTATTAACGGTAATGAACATATTGGCAAAACCGCCGAGAACAAGAACGGGGTAAATAAGAATTCGGAGAATTGCGGTAATATCGTCAACATTATCAACAACCGCCGCCAACGCTCCGCCGAAGTTACCGTCGTGAACATCAAGCACCTCTCTTGCAACGGACATAATGGCATCGTAAATACCCTCGCCTTCATTTTCAACGAGATACTCATCAAACACTGCATAGTGTCCGTCCGCATCCGTACCGTTTTCTTTATACTCAACATAGCCTTCAACGCTGAGAATCTCGCTGTCCGCTAACGCTCTTCCGTCCGCCTTTGCCTTGTCGCTTACCATTGCATTATAGGAGTTTATGTTATCGTCAACTGCAATATATGCATTGTTTACGGTAACATAGTTTTTGATTGTAAGGCTTTTACTTCCGAGCATACCGATAAACACACCGAAGAATACGATAAACGCAGTAAGGAAAACCGCAAGACCCGCCATAATGGTTTTCTTTCTGCCGAATTTCTTACCCATTTTTCCTGCGGGAATGGCGCCCAAACCGGAGCAAACCGCAAAAATGAGCATAATAACAGTCGCTTCGGAAGTAATCATATGAAGAATTTCCTGGGCAAAGAGTGAGAAGAATGTGGTAATAGCATTTGTTGCGCAGAAAAGGAAGAAAAGAGTCGCCAACATAAAGATAAGGCTCTTTCTTTCCGCCTTTGAAAGTTTGATTGCTTTAAGCGCGGCTTTCTGTGCCTTTGCTTCCGCCTTTGCGGCTTTCTTTCTTGCTTTTTCATCGGAATACTGATTCATTTCACCCTTGAGTTTTATGCTTGTGTCCTCTTCCTTAACAAAGAAAAGAAGAACGAGCATACCGATAATCATAACAAGGGAACCGATGAAGAAAACATAGGGGAATGAAAGGGTTTCATCCGCTTTGATTTCCGCGCTGCTGTAACCGGCAATAAGTGAGCAAAGTGCGATACCCAAAGTACCTGCAACCATACCCACTGCGGAACCTATACCGCCCATAAGGTTAATAACCGCATTACCCTCGGAGCGAAGTTCGGGAGGAGTGAGGTCGGGCATCAGCGCAACAACGGGGGCACGCCACAGGGACATGGAAAAAACGAACAGGATAATTGCAAGCATTGTAAGGGGAAGTCTTGCCGCGCCCTGCACATTAAGCGCCACCAAAGGAATAAGGGTAAAGAGAACTGCGGAAATGGGTGCGCAGGTCACAATAAAGGGACGGCGTTTGCCCAATTTCGAGTGACAGTTGTCGGAAAGTTTACCGAATGTGGGCTGAAAAATGACTCCGAAAATGTTATCAAATGTCATAATGATACCGATAAACAGGGGAACAAGTGTGAACCCTCCGCCGAGAGAAACGGTACTTTCGCCCTGTGCCTCGGCAAATTTGCCAATCCATGGGATTGCATTTGCCAAAGAATTACTTAAATTTGTAATAAAATCACTTTCCGAAAGAATTCTGTTAAGTATTTTTGTGATATATGGGTCATAGATTGCCCATGCGATTGATGTTGCGAGAAAGCCGAAACCCGTAAGAATAGTTTTCTTATAGTTAAGTTTCATTTGTTTTTCTGCCAACTTCTTCTCCTCCTTTATGATTTCTGAGAAATCTTTATCATGCTATTTGATTTTAACATAATTTAATGAAATTGCCAACATAATAAAAAGCCTTTATTATTTTTTGGAACATTCCATAAATAACAAAGGCTTTTTTTGTTTATTTTATTGCGGTGTTTCTTTTATTGTTTACTTCGATAACTTTCCGCTTCCCAATTTACGATAAAATCCGTTAACTCTTGGCTCTGGCACCTTGCACCGCCGAAATTTTCCGAGAAAACTGCAATTTTCATTGCGTCATTAAAGAGAGCCGCCGCAGTTTCGCTTCCTTTTTGGGAATAATCCACCGCATACATTCCGCAGTCCTTAACAATTATAATCTTGGGAAGAAAACCGTTTTCCGTCTTGTAGGTCTCAACCAAACCTTTAATCTGCTCTTTTCCCTCGGCATAAACGGGGTAGGGCTTGCAATAGACAATCTGGTCGGGGTTAAAGGGTTGATAAATTTTATTGAAACGCTCTTTGCTTTCGGCAAAACTCAAAGAAACCGCAGAAGGCTCGTAGGTTATAACGCTGTCCTCACCGAAAAGGTCGCAAAGTTCGTTAAATACTTCCTGTGCTTTTTCTCCGTCAAATTCACCTACGGACAAATCCGCCTCTTTTTCCGTAACAGAACGGATTTTTGCCATCACGGAACAGAGCATTTCACCTAATCCGTCAACGGTATTATTCGCAAGGAAAATACCGTGATTTGCAAGGAGAAGGAAATCGGCGTTCCTACCGAATTTTTCTTTATACTCTTTTAATTCGTCATTGCATTTTTTTGCAAGGGTGTAGCCGGGCTTACATGGCTCAATCCACAAAACCCTGTCACCGAAAAGTTCCTTTGCTGCCTCTTCTCCCCTCAAAGAACAGGTTATGCCGTTTACAAGTGCGGGATGTAAATGTAACACAAAGGTATGGGGAAAAAGGGAGTGGAGAGTTGTTTCAACGCTGGGTCTTTTATTCTCCTGTCCGGGAAGTTTTGCCGCCATTAAGTCCCCAAGGGAAAGCGCCTCTCTTTCCTTGTCGCTGTCCGGGTAGGTTTTTGTGAAAATCTCCGCAATTTTACTGCGGCTCATTTTGACAAAGCCCTCGGCGGTAATATCCGCAAGGCGAGTTCCCGAGCCTTTGATGTACATAATATCCCCGTCTTTTGCGGAGGTGTTTCCGCCCCCTGCAAGAACGAGTTCCTCATTACTTCCGTAAAGATTGGAAAATCCGACAAGTTGGTCAATAATCATTGTGTACTCCTCTTTTTATATACGGTCGGGGTATCTTTCAACCCAAATCCTACCGTCCTCAACGTGCATTTTTGCAATTCTTGCATTTCTTCTGTCCCCGTTAAGTCCGTCCGCCTCGGTATTTCTTGCGTGGTAAACGATATAATACTGTCCGTCCTCTTTAATAACGCTGTTATGTCCCGTACCCTCTTCCCACTCGTTACTTCGAAGAAGGGGGGCGTAGATTTTATCGTCGGGCATTTTTTTGAATTTGACTTTTGTTAAATCCTGTTCCGTTGTTTTTGCGGCGGCATAACCCACAAAATATGTTTCGTCCTCATAGCGACCTCCGCTGTACATAAGGTACTGCCATTCGCCCTCACAAAACCAATACGCGCCCTCAATTGTGTGCCAATGCTGACCGGGTTTATATCTGTCACGGCAAAAGATTTCTTCATCTATTGACGCCTTGACAACGGGAACGGGTTCGCCCACGGGTGTATATGGATCCGCCATTTTCTGCACTACTATATATGTACCTATTCTCTCACCCACAAAGGTGTTGGGAGAATAAAAAAGGAAAAGACCCGCACCGGTTTTTACGATATGGGAATCAATGGAAAACGGGGTCAAAATGGGTTTTGCTTCCGAAAAAGGTCCCAAGGGATTTTCACTTTCGGTTACGTGCATTGTCTGATGATGTCCCCCTTGGTCGGGTTCAACATCGTAATACTCAAAAGAAAAATACATATAGAATTTCCCTTGATGGAAAATCACCGAGGGCGCCCAGAAATGATCCCTACCCTCAACAGTGAAAATTCTTCCCTCAAACTTCCAATCTCCTAAAAGGGTGTCGCAGGAATGGGCATAAATGCCGTCATCCCCCGTGGTATAAATATAATACTTTCCGTTATGTTTGAGAATGTACGGGTCCGCCTGACCCACATAATTTTCCTTATCTGTTTTCAGAAGTTGCACATTATCTCCTCTTTCCCTTTTTGACGTTTCCGTAGTTTCCCCGAGGGTTTTTATTCCTATTGTTTTTTGTGTTCTGTCTTTTTGCCTGTTCCACTCTGTCTTTATAAGAGGGTTTTACAAGACATTTTTTGTCATAGCCTATAAGGTCTTCCCTGTGGCATTTTTTAAGAGCAGTTCTTACCAAATCCTCATTTTTGGGGTCGCCGCATTGCAATAATGCCCTCTGCATTCTTTTTTCTTCCGGGGTTTTGGGAACATATACTTCTTTCATTGTAAAGGGGTCAAGACCCGTGTAGAACATAACCGTTGAAGCGGTACCCGGGGTGGGATAGAAATCCTGAACCTGCTCGGGATTGTAATTCCAACGCTTAATGAATTCCGCAAGTTTAACCGCATCGGAAAGGGTGCTTCCGGGATGGCTCGACATAAGATAGGGAACAAGATACTGCTCCTTGCCGAAACTTTTTGTCAGTTCAAAATATCTGTCCTTAAATTTTTCATATATTTTGAAGTCTGGCTTGCCCATAAGCCGCAAAACATTGCCCGAACAATGCTCGGGTGCAACCTTTAACTGTCCGCTGACGTGGTCTTTAACAAGTTTCTTGAAAAAAGCATTTCCCGAGGGGGTTTTGTCCGCATTGAGATAGTCATATCTTATGCCCGAACGGATGAACACCTTTTTCACTTTGGGCAGGCGTTCTATTTGTGAAAGCAATTCAATATATTCGCTGTGATCCGCCTTTAAATTCTTGCAGGGCTCGGGGGCAAGGCATTTTCTGTCTGGACAGACTCCGCTTTTAAGTTGCTTTTCACAGGCGGGGTGGCGGAAATTTGCCGTGGGACCGCCCACGTCATTTATATAGCCTTTAAAATCTTTAAGTTCCGTTAAGAGTTTTGCTTCCTCAACAACGCTTTCAATACTTCTGGAGCGGACGCTCCTGCCCTGGTGAAAAGCAAGAGCACAGAAATTGCAACCGCCGAAGCAACCGCGGTTATGAGTCAAAGAAAATTTAACTTCCGTAATTGCGGGAACACCGCCCTGACTTTCGTAGGTGGGGTGATAATCCCTCATAAACGGCAGGGCATAGACCCTGTCAAGTTCCTCTCTTTCAAGGGGCGGCATCGGGGGATTTTGAACAAGCATTTTATCGCCGTAATACTCCACAAGGGCTTTCCCGTAGGCGCTGTCCTGATTTTTATACTGAACGGCAAAGGCTTTTGCGTAATATTCTTTATCGGTTTTCAATTTATTAAAATCCCATTGTTCCTCGGTTTCAAAATGGATTTTATCTTCTCGCTTGCCCAACCAGACAGTTCCCCGCACATCACGGATTTTTGAAACGGGAACACCTTTATCAAGGAGTGCCGCTATTTTGCGTATTGAATTTTCGCCCATTCCGTAAGTTAAAATATCCGCTCCCGATGAAATGAGCAAACTTTCAATAACTTCGTCCTTCCAATAGTCGAAATGTGCAAATCTGCGAAGTGACGCTTCAAGTCCGCCGATTATGATTGGGGTGTCGGGATATGCTTCCCTTATAAGACGGCAGTAAACCTCCGTTGCCCTGTCGGGACGAAGGCCCGTTTTCCCGCCGGGAGAATAGTAATCGTAATTTCTTTTTCTTTTGGCTACGGTATAATGGGCTACCATTGAATCTATATTCCCCGCGCTGACAAGAAATCCCAATCGGGGTTTCCCGAAACGTGTGAAATCTTTGCAATTATGAAATTCAGGCTGAGGGAGAAAAGCCACATTGAAGCCCTGCTCCTCAAGCACGCGGGTAATTATAGCCGCGCCGAAGGATGGGTGGTCAACATAAGCATCTCCGCATACATATACAAAATCAACTTCTGCCCATCCTCGCTCTTTGACGTCCTCGGCGGTTATGGGTAAAAAGTCCGTGCCTTTCATATCTTTTACCTTTCGTTTACAGTCTTTATAAGTTGGGGAACATCCCGGACTGTTTCAACCTGAAATTCGGGCTTTTCTATTTCGGGGAACGCCCACACTCCCGTGGTTTTAACCCATACGGGTATGCATCCCGCATTTCTTGAACCCTCAATATCGTTCAGGGGGTGATCCCCTATATACATCATTTCACTTGTATCAATATTTAATTTTTCCGCCATAAGCCGGAAAATCTTCGGATCGGGTTTTGCAAATGGGGTTTCTCCGCTGACAATAATCTCTTCAAATTGGTCATCCAAATTCAAGGATGTTATTTTAAAATGCTGTAATTGGGGGTCGCCGTTGGTAATAAGTGCGGTTTTAATTCCCATTTCTTTAATTTTTTTCAAAACGGGAATTGCAAAATCGTATTCCACGGTTGTTTTTCTGAAATTCTTTAAAAGGGTTTCAACATATATCTCATAGGGCGGAACGGTTTTGAAAATATTTTTCTCAATAAGACAGTTATATACGTCTTTCCAACCCAAGTGAACATAACGTTTGTCCGCATAGATAAGTGCCTCTGCAAAAACATCCGCAGTTACTCCGTCGGAAACGTCAAATTCCTCAACCAAGTCAGGAGCAATATTTCTTATTGTTCCGTATCGGTCAAACAATGTGTGGTCAAGGTCAAAAACCGCTGCTTTTATCATTCGTATCACCCCAAAGCAAAAATTACTACATTTTAATTGTATCATACAGTCCTTTTTATTTCAATAAAAAAAGGATGCAAAAACAAAAGTTTTTGCATCCAATAAATCCATCATTTGCCTAATTCTAAGGTTCTGTCGTATGCCTTTCTGACCGCATCCATTGCACTTGCTCTGAATGCTCCGTTCTCAAGGGCTTTTACACCCTCAATGGTGCTTCCGGCAGGACTGCAAACCGCATCCTTGAGTTTTCCCGGATGCTCCCCTGTTTTAATGAGCATATCCGCAGAGCCTATAAGGGTTTGCGCTGCATAAAGAAGTGCTTTATCTCGGGGAAGTCCGCATTCAACGGCACCGTCTGCAAGAGCCTCGCAGAACATAAACACAAAAGCGGGTCCGCAACCGGAAACACAACTTGCCGCGTCGATTTTGTCCTCGTCGATTTTATCAAGAAGTCCCGCATATTTCATTGTGTCGATAAAGCCGTCTATATCTTCTTTGGAAACGAACTCGTTTGCGGTGTATAGAATCATTCCCTCGCCCACACTTGCGGGCATATTCGGCATTATTCTTATAATGGGACAATCAATTTGCGCCATTGCCCCGAGGGAACTTAAAGATACTCCCGCCGCCATTGAAACCAGTGTAAAATCCGTTGTCCTCTCCTCAATTACGGGGGCGATTTTTTCAAAAAGGCTTTTAAGCATCTGAGGCTTAACGCCGAGAAAAATATAATCACAGTTTAAAACGATGTATTCGGCATCCGCAACATTTGCATCCGTTTCCTCCGCGAATTCCTTTGATTTTTTTAAATCAATGTCAAAAACGAAAATGTTTTCCGCACCAACGGATTTTGCGGCGGCTCTTGCAAGGGCGCCGCCCATATTTCCACAACCGATAAAGCCTACTGTTTTCATAAGATCATCCTTTCAGCGAACTTGTCCGTCGCCTTTTATGATAAACTTGTATGTTGTTAGTTCTTTCAATCCCATAGGGCCTCTTGCGTGGAGTTTTTGGGTGGAAATTCCCATTTCACAACCCAAACCGAACTCGCCGCCGTCAGTAAAGCGGGTTGACGCGTTCACATAAACCGCCGCACTGTCAACGGCACGTGTAAATATAGCCGCACTCTCTTTATTTTCCGTAACTATTGCTTCGCTGTGTCCTGTTGAATGGAGGGAAATATGCTCTATGGCATCTTCCACGCAATCAGCTGTTTTAACCGCGAGAATGTAATCAAGAAACTCCGTATCGAAGTCCTTTTCGCCGGCTTTTTTACCCTCAATTATCTTTGCCGCTCTGTCATCAAGACGAAGTTCTACGGGGATTTTGCCGTCCTTTGCTCTTTCATCCACAAGTCTTTTTTTTAAAAGAGGTAAAAACTTTTGGGCGATTTTGCTGTTTACGATAAGCACTTCCGCCGCATTACAAACGGACGGTCTGCTTGTTTTTGCGTTTTCAACAATATTTAATGCCTTTTCAATATCGGCGCTTTCGTCAACATATATGTGGCAAATGCCCGTTCCCGTTTGTATGCAGGGAACCTTTGCGTTTTCCGTACAAGCCTTAATGAGTCCTGCTCCGCCGCGGGGAATAAGCAAATCCACATAGCCCACCGCGTTCATAAGTTCATTTGCGCTCTGTCTTGTGGTATCTTGCACAAGATTAACGAGTGTTTCGGGAAGACCCAAGGAGACAAGACCTTTTCTCATAGCATTTACAATGGCGTCTGCGGATAAGAACGCTTCTTTTCCCCCGCGCAGTACGCACACATTGCCGCTTTTAAGTGCAAGTGCCGCCGCATCGGAAGTAACATTGGGACGGCTTTCGTAAATTATAGCCACAACGCCCATGGGAACCGCAGTTTTTTCAACAACTATACCGCTGGGTCGTTCAATACTTGCAAGAACCTCGCCCACGGGGTCGGGAAGTTCGGCAACCTCGCGAATGCCCTTCGCCATTCCCTCAATTCGTTCCTTTGTAAGACAAAGTCTGTCAAGCATAACATCGGAAATTGTGCCCTTTGCCTTTTCCATATCTTTGGCATTTGCTTCTAAAACAGAATCGCAGTTTTCTTCCAAAGCATCCGCCATTTTAAGAAGCGCTTTATTTTTCGTTTCCGAATCAAGAGTCCCGAGGACTGATTTTGCCGCCTTCGCTTCCTTTAATATTTCTAAAGTTGATTTCATATAATCAATCCTTTTTTGAAATAAATCTTGTTCCTGCTTTTTTCCCATCAATTATATCATACAGGATTGCAGGAGATGAACCGTTGGCAATAACAACATCCGTACCCGTTGCCACGCATTTTTTTGCGGCGGAAAGTTTTGTTGCCATACCGCCCGTGCCGAGATTTGTGCCGCTTTTTCCGCCCAGACGTTCAATTTCAGGAGTAATTTCCGTGATTTCGGAAAGAAGAATTGCACTTTCGTCTTCCCTGGGGTCAGCAGTATAAAGACCGTCAATATCGGAAAGCATTACAAGTAAATCCGCATTCATACTGACGGCAACAATGGCGCCCAGGGTATCATTGTCACCCACGGAAATTTCGTCCGTATTAACCGTATCATTCTCGTTGATAATCGGAAGGACATTCAGTTCCAGAAGTCTGTTCATTGTATTCTTTATGTTCCGGTGCCTTGTGGCGTCTTCCAAATCAAGGCCTGTAAGGAGAATCTGCGCTACTGTATGATTATATTCCGAAAATAGTTTGTCATAGGCATACATCAATTCACACTGCCCCACTGCGGCAGCCGCCTGTTTTGTGGGCATATCCGACGGCTTTTCTTTAAGGGAAAGTTTTCCTATTCCCATTCCGATAGCACCCGAGGAAACAAGAATTATCTCGTGTCCTGCGTTTTTCAGGTCGGAAAGCACCTTGCAAAGTTCTTCCACGTGCCTGATATTTATACATCCTGTACTGTGTGCAAGTGTTGATGTTCCAACTTTAACTACTACTCTCATGGTAATTTGTACTCCAATTAGTTTTCTTCATCCGAACCGGTTCTGCTCTTTAATTTTGCCGCTCTCGAAACTGCGAGATCTTCCATCATCTGCTCTCTCACCTTGCCGTCAACATTGAAGAAAGAAAGGGAAATCGCCTTTCCGATTCGTCCGAATGCGGGGGCAAGAGTAAAGACTGCCCATATTGCGTTGAGCATATGGGGATCCGTTTGAGGAATAACAACACCGTAAGAGTTCATTAACGGCTCGTACTTTATGGCGGCAATAATTACACCGCTTAAAATTGTTGAAATATTGTTTGTAATGAGGGTGATATAGCCCATGGCGGCACTCATCATACCCTCGTTTCTTATACCTGTTTTCCACTCAACATAATCGTACAAATCGCCCTGAAGCGCAGTTCCGCAGAAACGCTGAATGGAGTTCATTGCTCCGGCAAACGTAAGGCCGATAATAATGATTATAAGGTTAATGATACTGTTTTCCGTAGGATGATAACCTATAAAATACATTATAAGATAAACTACTCCGCAATAGCCGTATGCAATTACGGAAAGTTTCTTAACGCCGATTTTTCTCGCCATTTTTGTTGCAAAGGGCAGAACAAAATAACTGGGAAGTCCTGTGAACAATCCCGAAATTGCCGCGTTGGAAAGTTTTCCCGTACAGTTGAGCCAGAAATAGTTTGCAACGCTTTGTCCCGTTGCTTTACCCATACCGCAGAAGTTCTTTGCAAGAAGCGCCCACATGGGACGGCAGGATGCAACCTGCTTAACGGATTTCCAGACGCTTGTACTTTTCATTTCCTCACGGGATGCAAGAGGCACTCTTTCACGAAGACTGAAAAATCCGAATACACGGAAAATAACAACAAGAGCCATAAAGATAACGGCGCCCATTAAGTAAATGTTTTTGGTGGGTATTGTTCTTGGCAAATAGTCAACGAAGAACGGGAACAGCGAGGGCAGCCACACTCCGAAAAGGTCAACGTATGTATCAGCCGCAATAAGTTTGTTCCTTTCGTTTACATTCGGAGTCAGATTATAAAGAACCGCCTGGTATGCCGGCGTATAGAACGAATTAGCTATTGAACCGACGTATCTTATAATAAGGAACAGTATAAGAAGTGTTGCCTGAGAAAGTCCGTCGGGCAAAATATACGGCATTGCCGCAGAAAAGAGCCAAAAAGGAAGCGTCAATACAAGATAGGGGCGCACCCTGCCCCAACGGGTACGGGTTCTGTCAAGTATGGGACCCGAAATAGCATTATCAAAGGTATCAAGAACGGTACAAATTGACTGTGCCAGGCTCAGGGTAATGGGGCTGACGTGCTGGAAACTTGTAGTATAGAAAAACTCGTTGTTTCCGTTAAAGGTTTCCCAGTTTTTGTCACCGATACCCGAGATTATGTACGCTGCCATTTCACGTGGCCCAAGGTATTCCTTTTCCTGCTGTTGCCGCTGTTTTTCTATATCTTCTTCGGTTACTTGGGGTTCAATATAAACATCTTTTGTCTTCCCTGCCAAAAAAAGCACCGCCTTTCGCTGAAATAAAATCTCTAATCCTTTCTATGTTAGCACAGATTATTTATAAATTCAAGAACTTCCCTATTAAGTCGGGCAACGGGCAATCCCACAACATTACAGTAGTCGCCTTTTATTCCTTTTATAAATAATCCCCCTTGTCCCTGAATACCGTAACTTCCTGCTTTGTCATAGGGCTCAGAAGTGTTTATATATTCTTCAATTTCCGTATTTGTCAGGTTGTAAAACTCAACATCGGTCCTTTCGCTGAATGTTACGGATTTTCCGTTAAAGGAAATCGTCACACCCGTATAAACCTGATGAGTTTTTCCGCTTAAAAGGGTTATCATTTTTCTCGCGTCCTCTTTATCAACGGGTTTGCCGAGAATAATGTCATCCACCGAAACCACGGTGTCCGCAGAAATCACAAGACTGTCCTTCCCCGCCGCTTTTGCGGAAGCGGAATTCTTGATTTTCGAGAGATATTCAACCGCGGATTTTGCAACCATACCCTCGGGCAAGGTTTCGTCGCAATCCGCAGGAAGCACCCGAACATTTTCAAAAATAAGTTTAATCAATTCCTGCCGTCTGGGTGACTGAGATGCAAGAACAACATTTCCGTTAAAATGTATCATAAATCACCAATTTAAATATTCACATATATTTTTAAGAGTGTTAAGTCCCCATTTACAAGCGGTTTTGGCTTCTTCGCAGCCCTCAAATTCAAGGGTTATGTAACCCTTATACCCTGCGTCCTTTAAAATGCTCAAGGTCTGCATAACAGGAACATTTCCGTGTCCCAACACCGCCCCGCGCAAATAATTTCCGCCGCGGGTTTTAAAGAAACAGTCGCAGGGAGCAAGTTCACTGCCGCTTTTGATGTGGAAATCCTTTGTATGTACATAGGAAACGAAGGGAGCCAGCCTTGAAACCGCATTTATCGGGTTTTCATCGGCACAAAGGAAGTTGCCTATATCTATAAGGGCGCCGAAGTTTTTGTGAGAAACACCGGTTATTATACGTTCAACTCTGTCGCTGTCCTGACAGAAATAGCCGTGATTTTCTATCATTGTTTTAATACCCTTTGCCCCGGCGTATTCGGTTATCGCTTTATAGCCCTCAACAATTCTCGGCAGAGCCTGTTCAAAACCTTTGTACTTCCTTTCTTCATTCCGGAAACCGCCGGTTGCGTCGTGCCGCATACCCTGTACACCCAGTTCACAGGCAATATCAACTTCCCCTTTTAATCTTTCGATTTCCTTTTCTAAATCCCCGTCGGAGCCGTAAAGGAAATCCGCTCCCACGGAATACTGTACGGGAACTATTCCAACTCTTTCGCACTCCGCTTTCAGTTCCCGGGCATACTCTTTTTTATCCATGCCGTCGGGAGTATGGATTTCTGCAAATTCTATTCCGTCAAAACCAATCTCTTTTGCAACTGATATAAGTTCTTTTTCAGTTGCCTCGCCTTTCTTCACAAGGGAACTTAAACTGTAACTGCTCACTGCATACTTCATAACTGATTTCCTTTCCAATATTTTATCATTGTACACAAGCTGTTTGAGTATTATGATATTAGTATATACTGTTTGGGGGGATGGATTTGAAAATTGAATCTAACGGTGAAGAAAAAATCACCGTCACACTTTCACATATTGATATGGCAGACCTTGATATTACATACGATGAAATGGACTATTCCAATATTGAAACCCGTCGGGTTATATGGACAATACTTGATAAAGCACAAAAAACATTGGGTAAACCCGTTGACACGGACGGCAAACTTCTTATTGAGGTTGCGCCCTTATCGGACGGGGGATGCGTTCTGCATTTTACAAGCGCTCCGTACTCGGACTGCAAAAGCAAAAAGCGTTTGATTATGAAAAAGGAAGCAGAGCCCATACTATTTTGCCCCATTGACGAAAATTCTTTTATTGATTCTCTCAAAATAATATCAAAACTAAAGGATTTCATTAAGAATTTTGAGCCCTATAAGTACAAAAACTGTCTCTATATTATAATTCGTCCCAAACTGACCTTTTCTGAAAAAATACTCCATATTTTATGTGAATTCGGTAATACGGACGTATGTTCCGAATCGGAAATATCAAAAATCTATGAATACGGTCTTAATTTATCTTAATGAGTTTACCGCACCCAATGTATCTTCTGCGCCGAAAATGAAACTGCCGGAAACAAGTACATCCGCACCGGCTTCAATACATAATTTGGCGGTTTGGGGAACTATTCCGCCGTCAACCTGAATGAGCAAATCGGGATTTACCTGATTTGCTTTTTCTCTTATTGCCTGAATTTTCGGAAGCATATCGCTCATAAAGGACTGTCCGCCGAAGCCCGGCTCCACCGTCATAACAAGCACCATTGCAAGTTTTCGGAGGTAGGGAAACACAGCTTCTGCCGAAGTTTTCGGCTTTATTACCAATGCGGGTTTTACCCCTGCATCTATTATCTTATTTATGGTTTCTTCCACATTGCTTTCACTTTCAACGTGGAAAGAAATTAAATCTGCACCCGCCTTTGCAAAACTTTCGATATAATCGTAAGGGTTGCTGATCATAAGGTGGCAGTCAAGAAACATATCCGTTGCCTTTCTTATGGATTTTACAACGGGAGGACCTATGGAAATATTGGGCACAAAATGACCGTCCATAACATCCACATGGAGCATATCCGCTCCGGCAGTTTTAACTTTTTCAATTTCGTTTTTTAAATCTGCATAATCCGCAGAAAGAATGGAGGGAGCAACTTTGATTTTATTTTTAAAATTCATTTGGAAACTCCTTTTTTATTATTTCCGTGGCTTTTTCTCTGTCGGAGGCAATTTGTGCGCTTAAATTCTCTAATGAGTTGAACACCATTTCTCCCCTTAGTTTTTCAACAAGGAAAACTTCAATAATTTTTCCGTACAAATCCCCGTCAAAGCCCACAATATTTGTTTCGCTTCTCTTTTCGCTTCCGCCTCTTATGGTGGGACGTACACCTATATTCGTTACGGAAATGTACTTTTTTCCGTCGATAACGGTAAATGACGCATATACTCCGTATTGGGCTACAACAAAATCGTTACTGAAAAACTGATTGATTGTGGGGGAGCCAAGAATTCTGCCCCGAGCATCACCGTGGACCACCTCAAAATCATAGGAAAAATATCTACCCAACATCCTGTTGGCGCTTTTTATATCGCCGTTATTTATACATTCTCTTATGCGGGTGGAACTGACGGGAGCGCCCTCCGCCGTAACCGCATCACAAACTGTAAGTTTAATTTCCCTTTCGGCACAAAGTCGCTTTAACAGGGTGGCGTCCCCCTCGGCACCTTTGCCGAATCGGTAGTTAAAACCGCAACACAGAGCGGTTGCTTTAAACCTTTTTACAAGAATCTCGTCCACAAAGGCTTCGGGAGAAAGAGAAGAAATATCTGAAAAATCAAGAAAAACAGGTTTATAGCCCCACTCTCTCAAAAGTCCGTCCCGTTTTGTTCGGGTAATAAGTTCACAGGGAACATTCCCCGAAAGAGTTTTTTGAGGGTGCTCCGTAAACATCAGCGCGATTTTCTCGTCATATTCAGTTGTATCGCTTAAAAGCACCTTTTTATGCCCCAAATGAAGACCGTCAAAAGTGCCGAGTGCCACAAGCACTTTTTTGTTTTCACACATTGTTATAAACTCTTTTCACTAACAAATCTGTTTGAGTAAGTTCGCCCAAACCTAAAAATTCGCCGTTTCCGTAAACTCTGTAAATTCCGTTCTCTCCGATATTGTGAAGTCTTTCCCGCATAAGACTTCCGCCGTTGGAAAACCGCTTTGCCTGATTTTCCGTAACCTGAATTTCAGGGTAATCCAAAAGCAGTTTTTCCAAAGGTATAACGGCTTTTTCAATTTCGTTTTTTCCCTGAAGTTCTTTCAACTCATCAAGAGTAAAACATTCGGACAGTTCAATACCGCAGGCATGGGTACGGCAAAGGGATGTCATAGTTGCACCGCAACCCAATTTTTCCCCTATATCGCTTATAAGGGTTCGTATATATGTTCCTGCGGAACATTCGCAACAGAGTGAAAATTCGCCATTTTCCGCTTCCGTTACCGAAAGTTCATACACGGTACATTTCCGCGGAGTTCTCTCCACCTCAATGCCCTGACGCGCCAATTCATACAATCGGACACCGTCTTTTTTTATTGCGGAATACATTGGGGGGAGTTGAACAATCTCGCCCTTAAATTCCAAAGCCGTTTTTTCCACATCTTCAAAACAAACCCTTTTATCGGAAGTTTCCGTAACCGTTCCCCAAATGTCAAGAGTATCGGTACAAATTCCGATTTTAAAGGTGGCTTTATAGGCTTTTTTGTGTGTGGGCAGAAGTTCAATAAAACGAGTAGCGCCGCCCACGGCTATGGGTAGCACTCCCGTTGCGTTAGGGTCCAAAGTGCCTGTATGACCGCACTTTTTCTCCCCTATCATTCTTCTGACTTTATTTACTGCGAAAAAAGAGGTGATATTCTCCCCTTTTTTGAGAGGTATTATTCCTGTCATTGATTTAAACCGTCCAAAGCAGTTTTTATAACTTTGAGAAGTTTCTCTTTTCCCTCCTCGTAAGCACACGAAAAACTTGCGCCTGCGGCGCCCTTGTGCCCGCCTCCTCCCAAATGGGAGCAGATTTCAGAGGCATCTATATCCCCCTCGGTGCGAAGTGAAATACCGAATGTTCCGTCCTCTTTTTCCTTAATAACCGCGCCCACAAGCACCCCTTCAATCTGGCGGGGCAAGGCGGTAATGGGATGACATTCGTGCTCGTTGGAACCGCTCTGTTTATACATTGATTGTGTCAATGTTATAATTGCGCATCTGCCGTCAAAATGGTATTCGAGAGTTTTTCTTGCAAGTAATTCCAGTTCAAGAAAACTCTTTGTTTTTGTTTCAAACATAAGCTTGTTGATTTTTTTTGAGTCGATTCCTTTTTCCATAAGGTCCGCCACTATTCTAAATGTCCGAGGCGTAGTATTTTGGTACCTGAAACAGCCCGTATCCGTGGAAATGCCCGTATATAAACATTCTCTTATATACGTATTTATTTCAACGCCAAGTTCATAAGCCAAATCGTAGATAATTTCGCACGCCGCGGCTCTTTCTTCAACAAAAGAGTTTTTCGCGTAATAGGTATTGGACATATGATGGTCAATGCACAAATCCACCTTACCGCCGTACAATGCTCTCATATCGCCCATGAGTTTTTCATCGGCAACATCAACCGTAACAATATACGGCTCCGTTACATCATCGGCAGTATAGGAGTCCGTCATATAGAAAAAATCCTTGGGTATTACATCACTGCATTTCACAACACGCTTTTTACCCATTTTTTTGAGTATTTCACAAAGAGCAAAAGCCGCGCCCAGAGTATCTCCGTCGGGATGCTCATGAGAAATAATCACAAACTCCGAGTGTTCCTTTAAAAGCCCGGCACACTCCCTTAAATCAATTACCATAAAACTTCCTCATTCATCGGTAAATTCCCTTGAAAGTTCCTCAAGTTTTTTAACAATATTCATGCCGTACTCAATGGAGTTGTCGGCAACAAACTTTATTTCGGGAGCCTTGCGAAGTCCGAGACGTTTACCAATCTCGCGGCGCACAAGACCTGTAGCACCCGTAAGGGCTTTGGCGGCTTCCTTTGCCACCTCAATACCCTCAACGGCGCTGACATATACCTTTACATAGGACAAATCACTTGCAACATCCGCTCTTGCCACGCTTATAAGGCGGTCTGAAACCCTCGGGTCTTTCAGTTCCCTGACAATTGCGGCAATTTCACGCTTAATGTCCTCCGCTGTGCGATTTTGTTTATATGTTCCCATTTTAACTCCTAAACTTTAAATTCAGTCTTTATATTCCTCTACAATGTAGCCCTCTAAAATGTCGCCCTCTTTAATATCGTTGAATTTTTCAAGACCTACACCGCATTCATAACCGGTTGCAACCTCTTTAACGTCATCCTTGAAACGTTTGAGGGACGAAATTTCATCCTC
Source organism: Acutalibacteraceae bacterium (assembly GCA_051892415.1). Classification (GTDB taxonomy): domain Bacteria; phylum Bacillota; class Clostridia; order Oscillospirales; family Acutalibacteraceae; genus DTU089. Next base: position 17,286 of record JBJFGF010000048.1, read on the forward strand.
AAATACAACGATACCGTCACGTACAACACGGATTTTACAATTCCTTGTGATTTTGCCGTCAATAATGTAGCAACCTGCAACCGTACCCGCACTTGAAAGTTTGAACACGCTTCTGACTTCTGCCTTACCCATTTCAACATCGCGGTATTTGGGTGCAAGCATACCCTTAATAGCGGCTTCAACTTCCTCAATACAATCGTAAATAACTCTGTACATTCTCATTTCAACCTTATCGCGCTCGGCATTTGCCTCTGCAACAGGGTCGGGACGAACATTAAAGCCAACTATAAGTGCGTTTGATGCATTTGCAAGCATAACGTCGGACTCATTAACAGCACCTACGCCGCCGTGAATAACCTTAACACGTACTTCTTCATTGGAGAGTTTCTCAAGACTCTGACGAACTGCTTCAACGGAGCCCTGAACGTCCGCCTTAACAATGATATTAAGGTCTTTAAGAGAGCCTTCGTTAATTGAATCGAAGAGGTTGTCAAGAGTAACCTTCTGCATGGAGCGGAACGCTTCCTCTTTCTGTGAATTCTTTCTCTGTTCAACAAGTTCACGTGCAAGTCTTTCATCGCTTACGCAGTCAAAGGCGTCACCGCCCACGGGAACTTCCGCAAGCCCTGTGATTTCAACAGGAACGGAGGGACCTGCTTCGTTAACCTTTTTGCCCTTATCGTCCGTCATAACACGAACTCTGCCCACAGCGGTACCCGCAACAATAATATCGCCGGATTTAAGAGTACCGTTCTGAACAAGGAGAGTTGCCACGGGACCGCGTCCCTTATCAAGTCTTGCTTCAATAACAATACCTTTACCTGCACGGTTGGGGTTTGCTTTAAGTTCTTTCATCTCCGCGACAAGAAGAACTGACTCAAGAAGTTTATCAATATTCATCTTTGTTTTTGCGGAAACAGGAACGCAAATAACATCGCCGCCCCACTCCTCGGGAATAAGTTCATATTCCGTTAACTGCTGCATAATTCTGTCCGGAGAAGCGTCGGGTTTATCCATTTTGTTAATTGCAACAACAATGGAAACACCTGCGGCTTTTGCATGGTTAATAGCCTCAACAGTCTGGGGCATAATACCGTCATCGGCAGCAACAACAAGAATTGCAATATCCGTTGCCATTGCGCCCCTTGCACGCATGGCTGTGAAAGCCGCGTGACCGGGAGTGTCAAGGAAAGTGATATCCTGTCCGTTAAGATTTACTCTGTATGCACCCAAGTGCTGCGTAATACCTCCCGCCTCGGTTTCGGTAACGGAAGTGTTTTTAATAGCGTCAAGAAGTGATGTTTTACCGTGGTCAACGTGACCCATAACACAGACAACGGGACTTCTGGGAAGAAGATCCTCCTCATTATCTTCGTGGTCGTCGATAATCCTTTCCTCGATTGTAACAACAACCTCTTTTTTAACCTTTGCGCCCAACTCCGTTGCAACGATTTCCGCTGTTTCAAAGTCGATAACCTGGTTAACGGTTGCCATCATACCCAATGAGAAGAGTTTTTTAATAACCTCCGCGGCAGTTCTCTTGAGCATTGCCGCAAGATCGCCCACGGTAATTTCATCCGGAACGGTAATAACAAGGGTCTTTTTAGCGCGCTCTGCTTCGATTCTCTTTAATCTCTCCGCTTCGCTCTCCCTGCGTTTTGAACGCATACCCTGTTGTTTTCTGTACTGTTGACTCTTCTGTTTTAACTTCTGTTTTGTCTGAACATTATCGTTAATGGAGTGAGCCGGAGCGATATTTTCGTATCTCTCGTTGTACTTATCAAGCTGAACATTGTCAGCTCTTGTGTCGATAGTACGCATCTCACCCTTTGTTCTTGACTGCATGGGGCCGTCTTTTTTCTTCTCGTTTTTCTTAAATGGATTAGCCATGCTTTGTCCGCCGGATTTTTTCTCGCCCTTATTTTCAGACTTAACCTCCTCTTTTTTCTGAGGTTTTTCCGGCTTTTTATTATCTTTTTGGGGAGCGGCCTTATTTTGTGCGCTCTCCTCTTTCTTAGGCTCCGGCTTTTTCTCTTCCTTATTTTGAACAGGAGTGTCTTCCTTTTTCTCTGCTTTTTTCATTGCAAAGTATACATTGAAGTTTTCAACGCTGTTCTCCTGTGTCAAGACATCAAAAAGAACGTCAAGTTCTTTTGTATCAAGAGCCGTCTGTGCCTTTTTGGGCTCCTCGTAAAACTTGCCGAGAATTTCAATAACTTCTTTATTTTGTAACCCGAAGTCCTTAGCAACTTCGCCAACTTTATATTTTGTTATCATCTAATTCCTCCCCGAATTGTTGTTGTAGTTTTTTAGCAAAACCGTTGTCTGTTACGGAAAATACTCCCGAACCCTTGCCGATTCCCTCGGCAAAATCTGCCATATTATATGAAGTACGTATAACAGGAATATTTTTACCGTTATAGGTACACGCGTGTTCCGTTTCCCTTTGAAGTCTTTCGGACGCATCCGAAGAAAGAAAAACAAGCACCGCGTCGGATTTTACAATGGACTCCTTTACGGCATCGTGTCCGCAACAAAGCTTCCCTGCTTTTCGGCACAACCCGAGAAAACCCATTGTATCTTTTTTATTCAAATTCTGCCCAGTCCTTTCGACAATATTTAAGAGTCTTATTTAAGTTCGTTTTCCATAGCATCGTAAACGCTGTCGGGAATTGCGGTTTCAAGTGCTTTTTCAAGGCGTTTGCCTTTTCTTGCTTTTTGGAAACACGCTTTATCGGGGCATATATATGCGCCCCTGCCCGACTTTTTTCCTGTAAGGTCAAGGCTTATTTCACCCTCGGGACTTTTTACTGCACGGATAAGCTCCTTTTTGGGCTTCATTTCATTACATCCGAGGCATTTCCTCATAGGTATCTTTTTTTCAGCCATAGAAACCTCACTTGCTCTGCGGAATATAGAATCCGCTTTCGGGCTTAATATCTATTTTCCAACCCGTAAGTCTTGCGGCAAGGCTTACGTTCTGACCTTTGTTACCGATTGCGAGAGAAAGTTGTGTATCGGGAACAGTTACGTGGCAAGCCTTTTCCCTGTCCTCGTCAATTTCAACGGAGAGAACATCTGCCGGCGCAAGAGCCGCCGCGATGAACTTCGTAGGATCCTCGTCATAAATTACGATATCAATTTTTTCTCCGCCCAATGATTCAACGATTGTTCCCACACGTGAGCCCTTGGGACCTATGCAAGCGCCGATGGGATCAACGTTTTCGTCCTTGGAAACAACTGCAATTTTCGTTCTTGAGCCTGCTTCGCGGGAAACCGCTTTAATTTCAACTGTTCCGTCATAGATTTCGGGAACCTCTGTTTCAAAGAGTCTTCTCACAAGACCGGAATGAGTTCTTGAAATCATTGCTTTGGGACCTTTGGGAGTGTCCTTAACACCCTCAATGTAAACTTTTACAAGCTGATTTTCCGTAAATGTTTCGTTGGGAAGCTGTCTTGACTTAGGAAGAACAACTACCGCCTTGCCGATTTCAAGGGTAACATTACCTGTCTGTGGGTCAATACTCTGTACCTTACCGGTAACAAGTTCTTTCTGTTTTGACTCAAACTCTCTGAGCATCAAACCTCTTTCGGCATCATGAATATCGCCTCTGATAACATTTTTAGCCGTTGTTGCGGCAATTCTGCCGAACTGATTTGTCTCAAGGGGAATTTCAACAAAATCACCCACAAGAGCCTTCTTGTTGTACTTTACCGCTTCCTCTTGAAGAATGTCCGTATATTCGTTTTCAATTTCTTCAACGACCTGTTTTCTGAGATAAACTCTGAGTTTGTATTCCTCGGGGTTACAGTCAACAAAAACAACATCCTCGCCGCCGTACTCTTTTCTTACAGATGTAACAATCGCAGCGCAAACCTTTTCAAGAAGATATTCTGCGGGGATTCCTCTTTCCTGTTCGAGCAACTGTATTGCTTCAAAAAACTCCTTGTTTTCGCTTGCTTTTTTAGCAGATTTTCTTGCCATTTTCCTACCATTCCTTTCAATTTATAGAACTAATATTTTTAACAAATTCAAAACGAGAAATCGTCAAGTTTAACCCAAGCGATTTCCTTCTTTTCGGCAGTCATTGTGTTATCTTCATCAATCTCTATTGTGACTGCTCCGTCGTCCGAGTAGTCAATAAGCACGCCCTTGAACTCTCTTTGATTCTCAAAGGGACGGATGAGCCTTACAATAACCTTTTCACCCATGGCATAGTCAAAGTGAAAATCCCTTGTGAGTTTTCTTTCGATACCGGGGGACGAAACCTGTAAATTGTATTGGCGGTCAATTAAATCCGCCTCATCCAAGGGAGCGTCCATTGCGTGGCTCATATTTACGCAATCCTCTATGCCCACACCGTCTTCCTTGTCGATAAATATTCTGAGATAATAGTTCGCGCCCTCTTTTTCAAAGCAGACGTCCCAGAGAATAAGACCTAATTCTTCTGCAATGGGTTCCGCGATTTCCCAGACCTGAGAAACTGTGTTCTTTGCCAAATCAGCACCTCTTTTAAAAAATATTCTGCAAACTTATTTAGATTGTCGAAAACTTTTTTCGGCAATAAATATGAGAGCAGGTTTCCCTGCTCTCACTCAAGTTCATATTCGTACAATAGTAATGTACCACACTTTTACCGAAAAATCAAGTGTTTTGGTAAATTACTTTTTCATTTAATATAACCCTTAACCCCAAACAGCGTAAAGGGTAACATTTTCGGTTACTTTAATAGTGTCACCGTAATGTACTTCCGCGGTTTTCGCGTCTTTATCAAAGGACCAACCCATAAAGGTTTTACTCTTATTTTGGGGAATAAGTGGTGAAACGAAAACTGTTTCACCGTACTCCGCAACCTTTTCTATGGGAGCATTCTCTCCGCCGTTTCCGCTATAAATAACAGTAAACTTCTTAGTTTCGCTGTATTCTACAATGAATCCCGTACCGCCGTTTTCATCAAATGACTTTGCATTTTCAACTTCTGCTGTGCCGTCATTTAACAGTGCTTTCGCAGAATTTTCGTCCGTTGACGTAACAAAATATTTGTCGCTTCCTTTAAGGAGTATGGAAAGCATTTTTTCGTTACTTTCGTTGATTCTTGCAAGTGAGCCGCCCTTTGCTTCGGCAAATGCCTTTGCCTGTGCATAGGTCATGGACGTATCGTATATTTCATATTTTGTGCCGTTGAGAACCGCACAGTTTACCGCATCAATTTCACTGATGTCAAGTTCACAAATGAAACCTGTTCTGCTTCTCTTTTCGGAAGATTTTGAAACACCGTCATCGGTAATAACTAAACACTGGTTTTTTTTGTTGTTAATGCTTTCACCGATAAAATATCTTCCGAATCCGTTTTCTCCCGCAAGTTCGGAGAGAGATGTTAGCTCGTTTTCACTGTCGATATTAACAAGTTGCCCGCCCATTTTTTCGGAGAGTTCTTTCGCTTGTTCATAATTAACCGTAACATCAAAAACCGCATAAATGCTGTTATCTGCGATTTTTACAGCGGTTGCGTCTGTAAGTGTTGAAACGGTTTCGCAATTACTCTCATACTGGGGTCTTGCTACATAGTTTATTCTTGCGTGAAGCCGTGAGGAATAGCCGGTGCTTGCAGGATATTCGCAAGCCATAACCTGATCGGACATATTGCCCTCAACGGTATAAATTGTATTTTCGTCCGCATCAACAACAAGTCCCACATGGTCAATACAACCGTAACCGCCGGAGCAAGTGCAACAGAAAACAAGGTCGCCTGCCCGGAGCTTTCTGCCCGATGAGAACGAAAAACAATCCGCACCAACCGATGGAAGCGTTGAATAATATGAGTTACCCACGCTTGTAAGTTTGGGGTATATGGAAGTGGGGATTCCCGCAACATAACCGCACCAGGATGCGAAAACATTGCACCAATAACCTTGCCTGCCGTACCATCTGCCGTATTCGGTAATATTACCGCTACCCGTTGATGTGCCGGAATAATTTGAATAGCTTGCTTCGTGGTAACCGACCTGGGATTTTGCAACATTTACAATATCCGTCACCTGGTCGCCCGTTAGCTTAACTTTCATCAATCTTTCATAATATACGCTGCTTTTGTAAGAATCTGAGGCTGAGTATTCGAGGCTTTTGGCAGCTGCACTTACACCGAAAACGGAAGTTCCCGTGAGAATTGCGGCAATAAAAGCCGTCGCAATTCTTTTCAATCTGCTTTTTGTCATAGAATATTTTTTGCCTTTCATATTTTATTTCAATAATATTTATTTCAAAAATGTAACTAAATATTACAACTTTGTAACATTTTGTAACGACATTGGGCATTATAACACACTGAACCGTCTTTTTCAATGTAAAAATTGCACTATAAACCGCCTCTGTTTTTGTAAAATAGTGCAAAACTGTACAAAAATATGCGTTTCCCGAGCAAAATCGGTTACATTTTGAAATTTTTGTTGACGGGTTTATTCTCTTTTTCCGTTGTAACTTTTTGAATGATATGTTATATTTAATATATAATAATGTAATGTAGAAAAATATTAAGAAGGGGGTATTTCTATGGCGCGGATACTTGTTGCAGGTGCGGGTCACGGCGGTCTTGTTGCCGCAATAAAACTGGCGCGTGAAGGTTTCAGCGTTACGGTTTTTGAAAAATCCCTCCGAGACAGTATGGGACTTCCGCAGAAAGATGTATTTGAAAAGGAGACTTTTTCCTATATTGATCTCCCCTCTCCTAAAAAAATAACGGTATGTAAAAATCAACTCACTCTCGTTCCTTTGGAAAAGACAACTGACCCACTGACCCTTCCGCAATCGGAAGAAGAAGCAATCATAATGGAACGTAAAGTTCTGATTAACCATCTTCTTCAACTGGCAGAAAAGAGCGGCGTCGAAATAAAATACGACTGTGCCGTTATAAAACCCATACTGCTCGGCAGCAGAGTTGCGGGTCTGGAAACCTCCCGGGGTAATTTTTACGGAGATCTCATTATTGATTCCTGCGGTGTGGATTCACCTGTAAGAAACAATCTCCCGAAATTTATGAATGTTAATCGGGAAATTAAGGATTTTGACGTAGTTTATACTTACCGGGCATATTTTGAAAAGAATGCGAAGGCACCCGTTCCGGACACGGATTACGACATTCTCGCAAAAAACGACGGCACCGTTGGTTTTTCATGGGTTGTAACCGAAGATGACTGCGTAGATATTTTAATTTGCCGTTTTTCTCCCTTAACTCAGAACGAAGTTCTTGATGAAATGCAAAAGATATGTTCCGAATACCCCCATATTAGCAAGAATTTTGTTCGGGGCGGACTTTATTTTAAAATCCCCGTTTGTCAGCCCCTTGGGGTTTTAGTGGCGGACGGCTATGCCGCCGTAGGTGACAGCGCCTTTATGACTGTTTCCACCAAGGGTTCGGGTATCACTTACAGCATGAAAGCGGGTTCCATGCTCGCAGATACGGTTTTGAGTGATGTTGACGGTCTTTACAACACGGAATCTCTTTGGGAATATCAGTGCCGTTTTTTCAAAGAAATAGGTTTTTCCGCCGGAAGACGCGCCCTCATGAAAAATCTTATGACCTATTTTACCGCACAGGAAGTAAATGACCTTTTAAAAGAAAAGGTTTTTACAACGGAAGACGTTTATCAGTTAATGACCAATAAGTTTGATAATCTTTTCGGTGCTCAGGGCAGGGCGCTCATAAAAGAAAAGATCCGTCAAGTAAGAGAAAACCCGATACTGAAAGAAAAATTCTCGGATTTTGCCGTATGGATAGGCAAACTTGCCGTAACGGAAACGTATTTTCCCAATAAATACGACCGAAAAGATGTTCAAAAATGGGTAAATAAGTACAATGATTTCTTTGACGGTATAAGAAAAGAGATATAAAAAATCCTGTAACAGTTGAGACGCTGTTACAGGATTTTTAACTTATTTCCCCATCAATTCAAGGGGTTCTACGTTTTTTCCGTTATAAATTATCTCAAAATGCAAGTGGCTCAATTCCGATTTTTCGCAGGGAATTGTTCCCAGATATCCTAAAAGAGAGCCGCTTTCCACCGTGTCTCCCTTTTTTACTTCAAGAGCGTCCTTATTAAAGCCGCAATATTTTGCAACAACCCCGTTTCCGTGGTCAATTTCAATAACCGTTCCCCAAAGCACGTCGTCATATATTGATGTGACCGTTCCGTAGGAAATTGCTTTTACCTGTTCGCCCTCGGCGGCTTTAAAATCTATTCCCGAATGAGTTCTCCAATCCCCCATAGTCGCGCTGTAAGTCGGCTTATCGGGGGAATAATCTTTTAAAATCTCCGTTCCCAATGGCAATGAATAGTAATCCTTGTAGGGTACGGCATATTTATCGTTGTCCGTTGTTTCGTCCGTTGCCTTTTTCTCGGTAGTTTCTTCCGTTTCCTCCCTTGTATCCGGCACATTTGTTAGGTTTTGACGCACCTCAAAGTCCGGCTCTGTTGTAAGAAAGCCGCTGTCCTTGCTGGTCTCCTTTTCCGTTGTAATTGTAACAAAATCGCTTTCTATGGGAGCAAGGTTTCCCAAAGCCCTTTCCGTTGAAATTTTTGTAAAAAGTGCCGTACCCAATGCAATAAGCAAGGCGAATGCATAAGCATACTTTACTTTTTTCATGGTTTTATTATTACCCGCGGATTTAATGGGTTTCGGCTCCTGTGACGGTGTGTTCTCCGGAATTTCCAACTGTTTTTTCTCATTATCGTTATTATTTCTGTCGCTCATAATATGTCCTCCTGTTGTTTTTATTATTTATTGACAGAAATACACGGTTTATACAATTATAAAAAATCCACCTGAGTTATAACAAGATTTTAAAACGATTCGCACATCGGTTTAGACCACCGTGTGCGAATCGTTTACATTCTTCCGATGAATGTTATTCCTTTAATATTTTTTCCAAATTTGCAAAATCATCCATAGTGAGATTCTCGGCTCTTACGCTTCTTTCAAGCCCTGCGCGTTCCAATGCCTCGGCAACCTTGCTTTTGCCCATTCCCAAACCCGCGCTTATGGAATTTTCCGCAGTTTTTCTTCTCTGTGAAAATGCGGCTTTAACAAGTTTAAAGAAGAACTCTTCGCTCCCCACCTTTATGGGCGGTTCTTTTCTTACCGTTAAACGAATAACCTGACTGTTCACTTTAGGCGGAGGCAGAAATGACTCCTTGGGAACAAAAAACAGTTTTTCGCTTTCGGCATAGTAATTAACGGCAACCGTAACCGCGCCGCCGTCACGGGAGCCCACCTCAGCACAAAGCCTGTCCGCCGCTTCCTTCTGCACCATAACCGTAACGGATTTTACCGGCAATCCGCTTTCTAAAAGCATCATTATTATGGGGGATGTAATGTAATAGGGAAGATTTGCGCAAACCGCAATTTCCATACCCTTGCATTTTTCTTCAATAATTCTCGGCAAATCCGCTTTTAAAATATCTTCATTTATGATTTCAACATTGTCAAAATCGGAAAGGGTTTCCCCTAAAACGGGTAAAAGTCTTTTATCAACCTCAAAACTCAAAACCTTTCCCGCTCTTTTGGCAAGTTCCGCCGTCAAAACTCCCACGCCGGGTCCGATTTCTATAACACAGGTGTTTTCATTTAACCCTGCCGCTTCCGCCATGGCGGGACACACTTCCGGGTCAACAAGGAAATTCTGTCCTAAACCTTTATTAAAAGTTACCCCGTGTTTACCCATAACGGATTTTATTACGTTTATATCCGATAAATTTCTCATATAAAAAACCTTTTACTTGAATTTATTATGGGTTTATTATACAATAAATTTACAAAAAAGCAACATAAAAGGGATGATACTTTTGAGTTACATAAAAAATGCCGATTTTATTTCCGCACCCGAAAGTTTCGGAGACATCTGCCCCGTATTTAAGAGTGTGTTCTGGATGGACAAGGAAGTTACAAATGCCACTCTCCAAATAACCTCTCTGGGTTTTTACAAGGCTGTTTTTAACGGTGAAGTTCTCGGCAAATTTATATTTGCTCCCGGTTGGACCTCATATACAAAAAGACTCCAATACCAAGAGTACAACGTTACACATTTAATGGAAGAATGTAACACCCTTGATGTTGGTGTGGGTGCGGGAAGGCTTATTCATTACGAGGGCTTCACCCCCGCTTTCATTTGTTGTCTGCATGTTGAATATGCGGACGGCAGTGAACGGGATTTTTGCTCTGATGCTTCTTGGAAATGTTCAAAAAGTAATATTGTGTATTCCCACCTTTACAACGGTGAAACCGTTGATTTTACCGCAGATACCGACGATGAATTCCCCGTAACAGTACGGGATGATATTGATAAAAATATTTTAATCTCCCAGGAGGGTGAGGAAACTCGGGAAATGGCTCGTCTTTCCGCCGCGGAACTTATTCACACCCCCGCCGGTGAAACCGTAATCGACTTCGGACAGAATCTTACGGGTTATGTTGAGTGGGTTGTTCCCTCCAAAAAAGGTCACACCTACACCCTTTTACACGCGGAAGTTCTGGACAAAAACGGCAACTTCTATACGGAAAATCTCAGAGGTGCAAAGTGCAGAGTTGATGTCGTGTCCGACGGCAAACCCCATACGGTAAAGCCGACTTTTACATTCCAGGGTTTCAGATATATTAAACTCGTGGGCTTTGAAGACAGTGAAATTGATTTGGAAAATTTCAATGCAGTTGTGGTATTTTCAGATATGAAACGCACGGGCTATTTTGCCTGCGGTAACGACTTGATTCAACAACTTTACGAAAACATCATCTGGGGACAAAGGGGCAACTTCCTGGATGTTCCCACGGACTGTCCGCAGAGAGATGAGCGATTGGGTTGGACAGGGGACGCACAGGTGTTTTGCAGAACCGCATCCATTAACTACCGAACTGACAAATTCTTTAAAAAATGGCTTCACGATTTAGCCTGCGACCAACACAGTTGCGGCGCAGTACCCCATGTTATTCCCATAGTGTGTGAACCCATGACCGCTTGGTTCGGAGAATTTGATGAAAATTTGGGCGGTGCTACCGGTTGGGCGGACGCTTGTGTAATAGTTCCCTATTGGCTATACAGAACTTACGGGGACACGACCGTTATCAAAGAACAGTTTGAATCCATGAAAAAATGGATTCTGTACATGGAAAGCCGTGGCAGTGAACGGGGTCTGTTTGACCTTAGAAAACAGAACTTCGGAGATTGGCTCGATCTTAACGGCGACGGAGTTGACGCGTCAAGTATTACCGACACCGGTTTAATATCAACGGCATTCTTCGCCTATTCCAACTCCCTTTTCATAAAGATGGGTGAGGTTATCGGGGAAGATATGAGTTATTTCAAAGAACTTTATAACTTGACCGTTACCCAATACAGAAAGAATTATTTAAACAGGGAAGAATTACCGTATAACACTCAAACCGCCCTTGTATTAGCCATTCATTTTGACCTTGCGGAAGATGTTGCCGCTTTAGGCGAAAAACTTTGTCAAGATATTGAGGAAAAGGGACACATGACAACGGGATTTTTGGGTACGGGCTATCTTCTCCACGTATTAACAAAACTCGGCAGAACGGACTTGGCATATAAACTGCTTTTCAAAAAAGACTACCCTTCCTGGCTCTACCCCGTTACCAAGGGCGCCACAACAATTTGGGAGCGTTGGAACGGCATAATGCCCAACGGAGACTTCAACACACCGGGTATGAACTCCTTTAACCACTATGCTTACGGTTGTGTGGGTGACTGGCTCTATTCAACGGTTGCGGGTATCGACAGCGATTTCAACGAACCCGCATACAAACACATTATATTCCGTCCCCTGCCCTCAAAGGAATTGGGCTATGCAAAGGCAAGAATTCTAACGGAGAACGGCGAAATTATTTCCTCCTGGGAATACACGGGAAAGGGCGACGAGTGCAAATTCAGTTTTACAATCCCCAACGGCTCCCACGCCACTTTGTACCTTGACAACGAGGAATACGAATTCCAAAGCGGAACCTACAACACGGTATTTGATTATAAAGGTTTTTAAGACAGAAGGGTTGTTTTTATGGAAACAGTAAGTTGCAAAAACATCAGAATAACCGATGGCTTTTGGAAGAAAAAACAAACTATGGTAAGTGACGTTACCCTCCAATCCGTATATAACAGATTTAAAGAAACCCACCGTTTCGATGCGCTGGGCTGTACCTGGAAAGAGGGGGAGCCCAATCAACCCCACGTTTTTTGGGATTCCGATATCGCAAAATGGATCGAGGGACTTGCTTACTCCCTTTACTACCGCAAAAATCCCGAACTTGAAAAAATCGCCGACGAAGCCATTGAAAAGATAATCAAAAATCGGGACGAAAACGGCTATTTTAACAGTCATTTTCTTGTAACAGGCAAAAAATTCACCGAAAGATGTGAGCATGAATTATACTGTGCGGGACATCTGACGGAAGCCGCCGTTGCCTATTATGAAGCAACGGGCAAAAGAGCGTTTCTTGACGCCATGTGCAAGTACATGGATTATATCGAAAAGGTTTTCCTTAAAGACAAATCCGCGGCATTTGTTACACCCGGTCACCCTGAAATTGAGTTGGCCCTTGTAAAACTGTACAAGGCTACAGGGGAAAAACGCTATCTTGAACTTTCAAAATTCTTTGTTGACGCACACGGAAACAACAATGTAGATAAAAACCTCTATAACGGTTGCAATCTCCTTTACAATCAGGATGAAATACCCTTGAGGGAGAGAGAAACCGCGGACGGCCATTGTGTAAGAGCGTTGTATCTTTTCTCCGCCATGGCGGACCTTGCATACATATACAATGACAGGGAACTTTTCGACGCGGCAGAGCGTTGCTTTATGAACATTATCGACAAAAGAATGTATATAACCGGCGCAACGGGCAGTACCCACCACGGAGAAGCCTTTACCGTTGACTATCATCTGCCCAACAGAACTGCTTATGCGGAAACCTGTGCGTCAATTGCCCTGGGGTATTTTGCCGACAGAATGATTAAATTAAATCCCGACGGCAAATATGCCGATACGGTGGAACGGGTTATGTATAACGGCGTTCTTGCGGGAATTTCAACGGACGGCAAGGGCTTCTTTTATGAAAACCCCCTTGAAATTGACGTGGGATTTAATAATGTTAACAAATGTACCGACGGGGGCGACCGCTATCCCATAACCCAACGGAAAGAGGTTTTTGACTGTTCCTGCTGTCCCCCAAATGTTATAAGATTCATTTCTTCCATAGCAGATTTTATGTACTCCTATACCGAGGACACCTTTTTTGTTCACCAATATATAAATTCCGGGGCTGAATTTGAGGGTATAACCGTAAAGCAAATTACCAACTACCCTTCGGACGAGGAAATTATTATCAAAATTCAAAACAACTGCAAAAAGCATATCGCTTTGCGTATTCCCTCTTGGTGCAAGAATTTTGAAATAAACAAAAACTACAAAATTAAAGACGGATATGCATACATTTCCTGTAAGGGAAACGATGAAATCCGCTTGAAACTCAGTATGCCTGTCACATTTATTTCCGCCAACAAAAAGGTACACGAAAACGCAGGCCGTGTTGCCGTTATGAGAGGACCCGTTGTATATTGCCTTGAGGGTATCGACAACGGCGAGGACCTGAACTCTTTGAGAGTTGACATCAAGGAAAAGGGCGTGCCTGCAAATGGCGAGTTCTCAGTTCCCCATATAATTCTCAAAGCCTACAAAGAGTCCGAAAGCACCGACCTGTATTTTGAAGCAACGGAGGATTATGAGGAAACACAAATCAAACTTATCCCCTACTACGCCTACGAAAACCGCGGAGAAACGGATATGCTTGTATGGATTCTAAAAAAATAACCTTAATTAACAATACCCCCCACTGTTCAAAGGCAGTAGGGGGTGTTTATACGTACAATTATATAATTATTTCCTCTCTTTAATAACCTTTGCAGGTGTTCCCACCGCAACGGAATAGGGGGGGATGGGTTTAACAACCGTTGAGCCGGCGCCGATAACGGAGCCCTCACCGATATTGCCGGAGTACATAACCTTACAGCCCATACCGATATAAACGTCCCTGCCTATTGTTACCTTTTCGCAATGTCCGCCCTGATGATAAATAATATCATTGGGGTCATCGAAAATATGGGAATACGGGGTGAGATTTATACCCTGTGCCAACAGACAGTCGTCCCCGATTTCAAGTCCTTTGTGGCCGAAAAGAGTTGTGCCCGTGCCGATATAAACCCTTTCACCCACAGTTATATAGCCGTCCGGTTTTTCCGTATCAAGATATACCCTGTGCTGAAGACGAACTCCGTCCCCGAGAGTTATGCCGCCCTCTCCCCGAGCAATCAGGGTAACTCCGTCGTGAATCTGAACATTGTTTCCAACGGTAATATATTCGGGGTTAATAATATTAACACCCTTGCCGATCGTTACATTTTCGCCCATGGATTTGAATTTCGTTTTAAAATACTCCAAACGGAGTTTTTTAGCATACTCGGAGTCATCATTCATAAAAACGGTTTTATAAAAACTTTCCCTTGCGGCGTCATCCATATTATTGAACGCATTTTCAAAAAATCCTGCCATAGTTTTTTCTCCTGAAATCTGTCATTATATTTTTCGTTATCAATCGCCCAAAAGCCCGTAATACCTACCCATCCAATAGGGCAAAAGGAAAATATAGGGCATTGCCATGCTCATTCCGTCAGCGCCCTTTGTTCCGGGGAGAGTAAGAGTTCTGTTAACCTGTTTAGTGTTAATATTCACGAATTCTTCCGCTCCGGAATCACACACGAACTGATTTCCGTCATAGTGCGTGAGCATTCTTGAAGAATATTCAACGGGGTATTTAAGTTGAGCGGGAACCCCCGTTTCTTCCTGTTCCGTGTCCCAAACGATGTCTTTTCTGTAACTGTTAAACACGGGCCATCTGATTAAATCAAGATTCATTTCCGAAAGGGATTTTGCCGCGTTTTCAATATCGCAACTGTTATTTGTCAAAGCACCGTATACAATATTGAACATGGGTGAGCGTTCAACCTTTTCATAGTTGAAATGGTGGGAAAGACCCATTTTGAAAATTTCTTTCTGTGCTTCGTCATCTGTATAAACAATGAGGGGGTAGATATTTGTAAAATCAAGTTGGTCGTCTATGTGAGCCACGTGGCCGTCCTCAACCTTGTACTGCATACAGTTCATCGCATAGTGATGCTTTTTAATAAGCATATCGAAAACTTCATTGTACTTTCCGTCCCCTGTAACATGGTAAGCAGTTTTAAGAAACGATAGCATTTCAAGTGAATTTGTACCTCTTTCATAGAACCAACGGTCATCGTTATTGAGAAGTTCCGGCTCCCAGTTTGCCCAGGTTGTAGGAACTCCGTCAACATCGCAAAGATGGAAATTATTTTCAATAATGTGGTCGGTAATTGCCCTGACGGTTTTTGAAATTTTTTCTTTTTCCTTTTTGTCTGCAACAAGGTCATAATAAATACCGTATGCAAAATAATGACCCGTCATTTCGTCGCTGGATGTTTCGCCCAACCATTCGCAGTCGGGATTATCCTCGCAAACGTGCCATTCTTCTCTGTTGCCCGTGCCGAAGTTTTCTTCATGGGAATATCTTGTTGCCCTTGCGGTAAAACCGGATTTACCTGTAACTTCCGTAAGTTTAATCATCGCTTCAACGGCTTTTTTGGCATTTTTCTTTGCAGAAATATCCCCCGTTACTTTGTAGCGGAAGCATTGACTTGCACAGTAAAGACCTGTAAAAAGACCGTCGTTATCGGAATTGGGAAGCCAGCCGGATTCCAAATCCCCGGGTTTACGGAGTTTGCGCGAAACCTGATAACCCTCGTTACGTGTAGTATATTTTACAGCCATTTCATCATAGTGAGCGGCTTTTTCTTCAAGTGTCATATACTGCGAGGTAATAACACTGATACCTCGGGGTGTAACCGCGGCAACAGTTCCGCTATCGGAAACAGCAATTTTGGTAACGGTGGGGTGCATCAGCCAGCCGCCGTATGAAAAATATGATATTTTGCCCTCAATAAGAGTAATAAGTCCTGTATTTGTTGCAAAATATTTCTTACCGTCTTTTGCAAAAAACATATCGTTAAAGGATCCGTCGGGAACGGAATAAAAATCCTTACCGTTAAACCAATAGTTTTTGCCGTCATAGATATTGAGTCCTTCGTCGGTTCCGACCCACAAATGACCGAGTGCGTCAATCTTAATGCAGTTGATTTTCTGACTTGAAACACCTGTAACATCGGGAAGAAGTTCCGCCCAATGACGGCGTTTTCCTTTAAGTGACATAAGACCCTCAACAATGGACCCCGCATAAACGGTTTCTCCGTATTTTGATTTGTTGTCGAGAGCCGCAAGGCAAACGGTTTCCTCCGGCACATCAACAATTTTTGTGAATTCACCGTTTTCCGAAAGATAAAGGGATTTTTCGGTTATAAGCCAAAAAGAGCCGTCAAGCCCTACGGAAACATCCGCAACGGGAGCGTCAAAATCCCCGATTTTTTTGAGTTTTCCTTTTTTTATCTCGGCAAGTGAATTTTTAACGGCTCCGAAAAGTCTGCCGTCTTTTTCAAAAAGCTTTGTAACCGCCACGGAATATTTTTTTGTTTTACCGTCCGCATATTCCATAAGCCCGTCGGACTGCGCTATGTAAAGAGTCTCCCCCTCAAAAGCCACGTCATAAACATCTTCAACGGCAATTCCGTTATCTGCCGTGAGGAAAACTTTATCGTACTGTTTAAACTCGCCCAAGCAAAAAGTTGATTTTTTCATAAGAACAACACCCGCACCTATTAAAATATAAGCGTAGTTTACCATAGATTTACAAATAAAACAAGGTTAGTACGCAAATCTGCCGATTCTCCCATAAACTTTTTAATCAAGAACAAACCCCAAATCAGGAGTATTCTTAAAACAAAATCAAAACTTATGAATTGCAATAAAAATTTTTATGTTTTTTTGAAAAAACAGTTGACAAAACACTTCTTCGGTGTTATATTATTTAAGCACTTGCGAGAGTGGCGGAATAGGCAGACGCGCACGTTTGAGGGGCGTGTGGTAATCCCGTACGGGTTCAAGTCCCGTCTCTCGCACCATGAAAAAACACTTAACGCTATGCGTTAGGTGTTTTTTTCAAATAAAGCGCATTTGAAAATGCATTAAGCAACTGTCGTTATGAAGCGACCTTCGGCTATGAAGCGTGCTTACGCACATGGGCGCTTCGCTTCATACGAGCTTTGCGAGTGCTTCATAAATTTATGAAATGAATTTGCTTCATATTTGCTTCGCAAATGCTTCATTAAACCTTATTTATTGGGCGTGATAATATGAGAAGTGATAAACTTTCTGAATTATCTATTGATTTTTCCGTTGATATAATTGATTTGGTTAAAGAATTAAAAACTCAGCGAGAATCTGTTATCTCAAATCAAATAGGTCGTAGCGGGACATCCATCGGTGCAAATATCCGTGAAGCCCACTATGCTCACGGCAAGGCTGATTTTATTTCAAAACTCCAAATTGCTCTTAAAGAAGCAAATGAAACAGGCTATTGGTTAGAATTGCTATTAAGAACAGGCTATATAAACGAAGAAAAATATAAAGAATTAGAAACAAAGTGCAAAAGCCTTCGTGCTATGCTTGTTTCTTCCATCAACACAACAAAAGATAATATGAATAAATAATATAAAGCGGTGGAAAATATGGCAATATACTTTATTGACTATGAAAATGTTTATGTGGACGGTTTAAAAGGTGTTGCAAAATTAACCGAAGATGATTCTGTTTGCATTTTTTACAGCGAAAATCAAGATAAGCTAACTTTTGGTTTACACAGACGTTTATGTGAAAGCAACGCAAAAATTGAGTACGTAAAAATTAAATTAGATAGAAAAAATGCATTGGATTTTCAACTCGCATCAATTTTAGGTTATAAGATTGCCAAAAACGAAGATCAGGAATTTGTTATTGTATCTAAAGACAAAGGTTATGACAGTACAATAGAATTATGGAAAAGTAAAAAAATTCAGATTTCTCGTGTTGAAGATATAACAACGGATGTTCAAAATTCCAAAACCGAAGTTATTCAAGAAATTATTTCTCTTGTGGGCAAAGAAAACGAAAAATTCTCTTCAAATATTTATAAAGCATTAAGTGAAAGAAAAAGTACAGAGGGCGTTCATAATTATCTTATGAAAGAGTTACACGATAATAAAAAGGTTACCGAATTATACAAAAAAATAAAGCCTTTGTTGAAAGAAAAAAGTTGATGAATTGTTAACCCCGCTCCAACCGAGTGGGGTCTTTTTCCGGCCATATTTTCCAACATTCCTATATCCCGTCTCTCCCATAAAAAGTCTATAATTAACAAGTAAAAAGTGTAAATTTTCATTTCTAATTCGGGCATTATTCGGGAATTAGTTTTGAGACTTTGAGAGGTTGTAATAATATTTATTTTGCTTTTCGGCAGATTTGTATGCGCAGATTCAATGCTTGCTAAGACTTATGCCACAATCATTTAATGTGTTTTTTCATTTTGTTTCACCTCCGTTTTTTATTAAACACAAAGAAAACACCTGCTACTTCTAAAGTAACAAGTGTTATGTAAATGGTTTGAAATATTCGGTTATCGGTAGTATAATTATTTCGATAAATCGGAATTTGACGGAGGTATATTTGATGAAAATAAAGAAACCTATGTTGGTAGTAACGGATATTGATAAGTCAGTAGAATTTTATAAAAAAGTTTTGGGGCTTCATGTAATTATGGATTTTGGTGCAAATAAGACCTTGACCGGTGGTTTGGCACTGCAAACACTCGAAACTTGGAAGGATTTTATTGGTATAGACAACGTTTCCTTCGGTAGCAATAGTTCTGAAGTATATTTTGAAGAAGATGATTTTGATGAATTTGCTGATAGACTGAAAAAGTATGATGTGGAATACGTCCATCCAATCAAGGAACATTCATGGGGACAGCGAGTGGTTAGAATTTATGACCCTGATAAACATGTTATTGAGGTTGGTGAGAACATAAAAGTAGTTTGTAAACGTTTCTTGAATAGCGGCATGACACCTGAGCAAGTAGCAGAAAGAATGGATGTTCCAATGAAATTCGTAAATGCTTGTATGCGCTAAATTCCAAATTTGTCAAACAGTCTGAATTCAGACTAACTGCTCTCGCTGTCAGAGCAGTTTTCTTTTTACCGGCCGAAGAAGAAATATTTGCTTGCCCGAATTCCTCAAAATCGGAAATTATATATATTTAAAATTACTGATAACTGAATATATAAATCTCTCTTTCGATAGTATATAACTTTCAGTCTTATTACATACGGGTTTTACGGTAGCCCGTCGCTTGTTTTCGGCATAGGTAAAACATACAACATTTCCGGTTTTCCTTTGCCTTGATAAAATCGTCATAAGTGTACTATGGAGAATATCTGCTTCCTGTGAAAAACTGTTTTCAAAAACTTGTCAGCCTAAAGCAACATCAAGAATCATCATAAAACTGAAACCTACTGCAAAAAATACTGTGCCTATATTAGAGTGTTTTCCCGCAGACATTTCAGGGATAAGTTCCTCTACAACAACATATATCATCGCACCCGCCGCAAAGCTTAACAAATACGGCAGTGCCGGAACAATAAAACTTGAAGCGGCAATGGTAAGCAATGCCCCTATCGGCTCTACAATACCGGAAGCGGCTCCGTTTAAAAATGCTTTGCTTTTTTTCATTCCCTCTGCTTTTAACGGCATGGATATGATTGCACCCTCCGGAAAGTTTTGAATTGCTATACCGAGAGACAGTGCTAAAGCACCCATAGCGGAAATTCCTGCATTTCCCGAAATATACCCGGCATATACAACACCTACTGCCATTCCTTCCGGAATATTATGCAGAGTTACTGCCAATACCAACATTGTGGAACGGCGAAGACGGCTTTTTGGCCCTTCTGCCTGTTCGCTGTTACGATGCAAGTGGGGTATGACATGATCAAGCAGCAACAAAAACAAAATTCCAATCCAAAATCCCGCAACTGCCGGTACAAACGACCAGTTTCCCATAGCCGCAGACTCCTCAATCGCCGGTATTAAAAGGCTCCAAACAGAAGCGGCCACCATAACGCCTGCCGCAAACCCTGAAAGCCCTCTTTGAAGACGATCGCTCATCCCTTTTTTCATAAGAAATACGCAGGCAGCGCCGAGAACCGTACCGAAAAAGGGTATTAACAAGCCGCAAAATGCTTTCATTGTCACAATATCATCTTCTTTCAAAAAATAGTCTTTCAGTATTGTTTTTACATATCTGAACCGCGGACACTTTGAGATGCGGTAATACGATTATTTATATAACAGCAAATTTGCTGTATCCAAGTTAATTATATACTGAAAACCATAGACTTTCAAGTGATAACTTTTTTGGGCTTGATACCGAAATGATCCGTCAATGTCGGCTTAAAGTGAGTTTTGTGATAACTGTTTATACGTCACAGCAATCAGTACTGCAGAAATAATTGCCGTTAAAACATCCGAAACCGGCATTGAATACAACACACCGTCAAGCCCAAAGAACAAAGGCAGCAGCAAGGCAAAACCAACGCCAAATACAATCTCACGAACCATAGAAAGCAGCGTAGATTCCACCGCTTTTCCCATAGCCTGTAAAAAGATAAAAGTCGCCTTGTTTACACATGCCAAAACTAACATACAAAGATATATACGAAATGCTTTCACGGCAAAATCGGTATAATAAATACTCTCATTAGCCGCACCGAAAATCTGTATTAAAACATTAGGGAAGAATTCCACAATTATAAGTGCAACCGCACCGACAACAGTCTCGGCAACTAAAAGTTTTGTAAACAGAGCCTTAACACGTTCATTTAACTTTGCACCCATATTAAATCCCACAATCGGAATACATCCTGCCGCCATACCGATAACAATAGAAATGACGATTTGGAAAAACTTCATAACTATACCGACAACCGCCATAGGAATTTGTGCGTATTGCTCCTGCCCGAAAACAGCATCCATTGCACCGTATTTACGAACCATATTATTGATTGCCATCATAGCAGCCACAAGTGAAATCTGCGCAAGGAAACTGCAAAGGCCAAGAGATAGAGTCTTGCCGACAATTCTAACATTTAATTTAAAATCTCTGATACTCGGCTTTATAATCTTTGAACGAATCAAGTATAAAACAGCAAGGACCGCAGTTACTATCTGACCGATAACAGTTGCAACAGCAGCGCCCATCATCCCCCACTTAAACACAAAGATAAATATGGGGTCGAGTATAATATTAATAACTGCCCCGACAACGGTGGAGAACATTGCAAACTTAGGACTGCCGTCAGCACGGATGATAGGATTCATCGTTTGACCGAACATATAGAACGGAATACCGAGAGAGATAAAAAAGAAATATTCTCGGGATTTCTCAAAGGTTTCCATATTTACCTTGCCGCCAAAAGCAGTCAAAATAGGCTCTGCAAAAACTAAATAAATTGCAGTTAAAATGATACTGCTGATAATACATAGCAATACAGAGTTTCCGACACTTCGGGTTGCGTTTTCTGTTTTCTTTTCTCCAAGGGAAATGCTGACAAAAGCGCAACAGCCGTCACCAATCATTACAGCTATACCGAGAGCAATAACCGTAAGCGGAAATACAACGGTATTAGCAGCATTGCCATATGAACCGAGATATGATGCATTTGCTATAAAGATCTGGTCAACGATGTTATATAAAGCGCCGACTAAAAGTGAAATGATACAGGGCACAGCGTATTTGCCCATTAGTTTGCCGACCTTTTCGGTGGCGAGATGCGGTTGATTTTGTTCCATGCTGATTACCTCCTATAAACGCAAAAAGGTGTAAGTCCAATAAAGTTGGACTTACACCTTTCGGCTACTCACTGTTATGTATTGTATCAGATTTTATAAAAATTTTCAAAGGCTTTTTTCAACAAAAATTATGCTGTTACCGGTTGATTTTCTTCAAGTTTTCACGGTTTTTTATATTTTTGCAAATAACCGTTGCCGTTAAATAGCTTTAAATCCTTTCATACGTTTGATACTCCTTATAATATTTCTGCTTTTTGCTCTACCGTGTTTTTCCGTTTCATTCAATATTGTGTAACAAATAAATCCCCTGTTTTGAGTGACAAACCTTATGCATACAGATTGAAATATCGGGTTTGTGTGGTATAATAAATATGATTGACAAGTTAAACGGTAAATTGTTTTTAGTGCGGAGGCAGTATGAGTAAATATCCTATTAAAAAAGAATTTGCACCCTTTTCTTATTTTAAACCGCCCATACGAAATGCTAAAACGGCAGGTTGGATGGGCTCTTTAATGAAAGCGCCCCGTTGGATTTGGCATGACCGAGAGGTGTCGGTGACGAAAAAATCCGTCAGAAGTTATGACGGCGCAGAAATCGACGTGCTTCTTTTCGAGCCCTACGGCATTGAAACCCCCTCGCCGTGTCTTGTGTATTATCATGGGGGCGGATTCTTTTTCGGGGGCGCAGGATATCACTACAAGTTGGCAAAACAATACGCACTTGATTTGCCCTGCAAAGTTGCATTCGTGGAGTACCGCCTTGCACCTAAAAATCCCCATCCCACACCTGCGGAGGACTGTTACGAGGCGCTGAAACGGATATTTGAAAACGCACAAATGCTGAATATTGACAAAACAAAAATTGCCGTTGGGGGCGACAGCGCCGGCGGTGCTCTCGGTGCGGCGGTTTGCCAGATGGCGCGGGATCGGGGTACGGATATGCCTCTTTTTCAACTTTTGGTTTATCCCGTCACCGACCGCAGAATGAAAACGGACTCCTGCAAAAAATATACCGATACGCCTATGTGGAACACCGAATTGTCGGCAAAAATGTGGGCGGGTTATGTGCAGGAAGAAAAACCCTCGGATATTGCTTATGCTTCCCCCATGGAAGCCCAGTCCTTTAACAATCTTCCGAAAGCCTATGTGGAAACTGCGGAGTTCGACTGCCTTCACGACGAGGGTGTGGCTTATGCCGAGGCTCTGCGGGGCGGCGGTGCCGAAGTGGTCCTGAACGAAACCCTTGGTACAATGCACGGATTTGATATTGTTTTGAACGCACCCACAACAAAAGAGGCTTTTTCAAACAGAATCCGTTTCATGAAAGCCTGTTTCGGTTTATAATAAATCCCCCCTTTGCCCGTTCAACCTATGACGAATCAGGAATTTCACGGGAGTTTATAACATATAACTGTAAAATTTGATTTTATATCGGAGTTGAAAGATAATGACCAATCCCTTAAAATTTGTGATTATGACCGACATCCATTATTATTCAAAAAGGAACTGGATTGCGGGTAATTATGACGAACTACCCCCTGACAATGACCAACTTTTGAGAAAATACAGCGAGGAAATCATCAAACATACATTTGATGAACTTTGCGAAAACAATGAAACGGATATTGTTCTTATAAGCGGTGATTTAACAAACAACGGGGAAAAGAAATCCCACGAAGAAGTGCGGGAGGCTTTGAGAACTCTTAAAGCAAGGGGCAAAAGGGTGTTCGTAACTACTGCCACCCATGATTACCACAACGATTATATGCCCGCCTTTGTTCCCGATGAAAAGGGAAATCAGGTTCCCGTGCCCCAATTCACCCGTGACGAACTTCTTGATTTTTACCGTGAGTTCGGTTATGATACTGCAATTTCAACCCACGAAGAATCAATGTCCTATGTGGCTCAACTTGCTGACGGCTACCGTCTGCTTGCCCTTAACGATGACCACGGGGACCCCCATTGCGGTTACACCGGGGAGTGTTTTGAGTGGATAACCGAGCAAGTTAAAAAGGCTCGGGATGAGGGGCAATTTATTATTGCCATGACCCACCATCCTTTAATTACCCCCTCCGCCTTTTATGAAATCATCGGCGGCACCAATTTGCTCTATGAACGTGAAAAGAGAATTGAGCAGTTTGCAGATATGGGAATCTCCTTTATTATGACGGGTCACAGTCATATACATAATATTTCCTCCGTTGAAACGGAAAGCGGAAAAACCTTTTATGATATTTCAACAAGTGCATTAGTCGGCTATCCCCCCGCTTACAGAAAAATTGAAGTTTTTCCCGACGATAAAAAAATTGATGTTAAAACCGTTTTTGTTGATAATGTAAAGGGCATTGATACCAACGGGCTTTCACTTTCCGACTACATTAAAAATCTGTTTCTGGGCTCCATTGCCGACGCGGTGGAAAACGCAGTCAACGATTATGAAAAATTTGCGGGTTTTGCCGTTGGTATGAGTGTTTCAAAAGAAGTTTCGTATAAGTACAAATTTATAATTCAACCGACTGCAAGGTTTTTAAGCAGTCTGACTTTCGGAAAAGTGTGGAAATTTGTCCGTTTTTCAAGCGGTGTATCCCCCGAGGATATTAAACCCATCTGCAATAAAAAAGCCGTACCCTTTATGATTGATGTGGCGGCAAATTTATTCAAAGGCGATGCGGATATTGAAAAATCCTCCGTTGAATACAGAGTTGCCGAAGCACTTTTGAAAAAACTTGACAAATTGTCAAAACCTTTCTCGAAAAAACTGAAAGGAATGGGCATAGAAAGCATTTCTTCCCTTGTATTACCCCTTATTCACAATGACGGATTGCCCGATGCGGATGCTGTTTTGTATTATTGAATGTTCTGCAAAATGTAGTAATGCAAATCAGATTAGGAACCGTTACTATAACAGGGAATACTGCCACATATAACGGACAGAAACATACAGTTAGTGTAACAGGTTCCATAGAAGGTGTTGAAAAAATACCTGCTGCTGTTGTTTACGAAAAGAAAACCGGAAGCGGTTGGGTTGTTTATTCGGTTTCGGTACGGATTTTGTCTTTAAAATGCCGATTTTTTTGCTTAAATGTCAATTCGAGCCTTTAAAACGTCGTTTCGGGGCAAATGTTCTGAAATTGTTTTGTTGCTTTTTTTGTTGTAATATGTAATTTTATGTGGTAGAATACATAGTACTATGTGTAAAATAGCAAAATAGGTTTGTTTTTCATCAGTCTTAAATTCCCGAACAAACATAAAGCGTAGGGATTAAACGGGAAAAACATAAAACCGATAACACGGGGGTGGCAAAAATATGAGCAGCGGCGTTACCGCTACAATACCTGTTGCTTACGGTATTTGCGTGCTCTTTTCCGCCGTGGTGTTAATATGCTACCTAAGGTTTGTAAAGGAAAAACACATTTGGATGTTGTTAATGATTATATCGGTTTGCGTTGTGAATGTGGGGTATTTGTATTTGTCGCTTTCTCCCACTCTGAACCACGCAATAATGGCGAACCGTATTGCATATTTGGGTAATGTGTTTCAGCCTGTGTTTATGCTGTTAACCGTAGCAAACCTTTGCCGTGTAGAGATAAAAAAACCTCTTGTGGCAATAATGCTCGGTTTTTCTTCGGCTATGCTGATATCGGCTTTTACCATGGGTGTATTACCGTGGTTTTACAAAACAGTTGATTATGCGGTGGTGGATGGAGTAGTAAAACTGATTAAAACTTACGGCTTGCTTCACTCGGTTTATATTGCTTATGTGGTAATTTTCACATTGGCTGTTATTACAATCACAATTCATTCCATAGTACATAAAAAATTGGTGTTTTACCGCTATATAATTATGGCGGTATTTATTTCATCAACTAATGTGGTTGTATGGTTGGCAGAGCAGTTTACGCGAGGAAATTATGAACTTCTTTCGGCGTCATATATTTTTACTTGCGTGCTTTTGGTTTTACTTTACGCAGAACTTTCCGAAAACGGCTTGCTTGATTCTTACAAAACTGTAATTGAAACTATACCCGGAGAGCAAAAAGCGTCTGTTGAAAGTATGGAGGCAGATGAAAAATCATCTTCCGAAATAGATTTCAACAATAGTGAAACGCTTACAAATATATGTAATTACTACTCTGAAAATAAAATACTTACTAAAAGAGAAACAGAAGTTCTGGCACTTATTTTGCAGGGGTATAACAGAAAAACTGTTTCGGAAAAACTGTTCATTACCGAAAATACAACTAAAACACACTTTTCAAAAATTTACGAAAAGTTAGAAGTATCCGGTAAAAAAGAACTGAAACAAAAAATAAACGAAAATGCTGATAGCATATTAAAAACTGAACAAATAAGATAAAGGGTGTAAATTGCCACCAATTCTTGCGAAGTGTCCCAATTTGCCCCTAATTTTAGCAAAAAATCACCCGTTTTAATTAAACATCACCCATGTGGGTGATGTTTTTATTTTATGTTAAGGTATATAATATATATACAAATAATTGATTTGTTGCATCTTTTTCAGTTGTTGGGGCAACAATCGAGAGCAAACTTTTGAGTTTCTCAAAATGCAGGAGGTTTTGCAATGAAAAAATTCTTAAAAAGCGGTTTGGCTGTTATGCTTTCCCTTACAATGATTTTCAGTTCTCTTTTAGTGGGATTACGGGAAATGGATTTCAGCGGACTGTTCGCCCTTAAAGTAAATGCCGCAAGTGAAAGTGATTTGAGTTTTACATTGGATGAAGACGGTTTATCATACACTTTAGACCGTTGCAACGCGTTGGCAAGCGGCGAACTTTCAATTCCCTCTACATATAACGGTATGCCTGTAACGGCTATAGGTTACCAATCTTTCCGCGGTTGTACCGCACTTACTTCTGTTACAATACCAAGTAGTGTAACAAGTATCGGAGACTATGCTTTCTATGGTTGCAGCGGACTTTCCTCTGTTACAATTCCGAGTAGTGTAACAAGTATCGGGCATTGTGCTTTCTATAGTTGCGGCGTACTTACCTCTGTTGAAATTCCGAGCGGTGTAACAAGTATCGGGTCTTATGCTTTCTATAATTGCAAAGGACTTACCTCCGTTACAATTCCAAATAGTGTAACAAGTATCGGGTCTTATGCTTTCTATAATTGCAAAGGACTTACCTCCGTTACAATTCCAAATAGTGTAACAAGTATCGAAGATAGCACTTTCGGTAATTGTAGCGGGCTTACTTCTGTTACAATTCCCAATAGTGTAACAAGTATCGGAGCCTACGCTTTCTATTATTGTTCCGGACTCACTTCTGTTACAATTCCGGATAGTGTAACAACTATCGAAAGTTATGCTTTCTATTATTGTTCCGGACTTACCTCTGTTACAATTCCGAATAGTGTAACAAGTATCGGAAGGAATTCTTTCTATTGTTGTGTTGAACTTACCTCTGTTACAATTCCGAATAGTGTAACAAGTATCGGAGACTATGCTTTTTATAATTGCATTAAACTTACTTCAATAGTAACACCGGATTCTGTTAAAAGTATAGGGAATTACTGTTTTGCATACTGCCGAGCTGCCGAAACTCTTACAATCGGTGAAAATGTTGAGAGTATAGGTGATGCTGCATTTTCATATTGCGATAAACTTACCTCTGTTACAATTCCTGCGTCTGTTACAAGTATAGGAAACGAAGCTTTTTTATATTGCGAAAAACTTACATCTGTTACAATTCCCGCATCTGTTACAAGTATGGGTGTTTCAGTTTTTAAAAATTGCTCAAAACTTACTGATATAAGCGTAGATGCAGCCAACACAAACTATTGTGATGTTGACGGTGTTTTATTTAATAAAAATAAAACTACAATAATACAGTATCCGAAAGGTAAAAGCGGTACTTCATACGCAATACCGAGTGGTGTAGAGAAAATAGAGGAAAAATGCTTTAGTGGGTGTAATTTGCTTGAGTCTGTTTCCGTACCCGAAAGTGTGACCGATATAGGAGAGCAAGCTTTTTATTACTGTGGAAAACTTGCGACGGTTTCAGGCGGAGAAAATATAAAAAATATAGGTGACTTGGCTTTTTACGAATGTATACTTCTTTCAACATTTACAATGCCCGGTAATTTAGTAACCATAGGTAAACAAGCTTTTTTCGATTGCCCGATTGCTTCTGTTACACTGCCGAAGACCTTAACATCAATCGGCGACCGTGCTTTTGGTTGTTGCAGCGCGCTTAAATCTATTACAATTCCCGCATCTGTTGTAACCATAGGCTCAGAACCATTTTTATTGTGTGAAAGTCTTGCCGTGTTAAAGGTTGATGCCGATAATGAGTTTTACAGCAGTAAATCCAATGTTTTATTTAATAAAGACCAAACAGAGCTCATTCTGTGCCCGGTAGGTAAACAATATGACACTTATGAAATACCGAGTACTGTAAAAACCGTAAATGACAGAGCTTTTTATGGATGTTCATCACTTACAAGGATTTATGCATCCGAGGGATTAGAAGTAATTGGGGATTATGCGTTTTCCAACTGCACTAATCTTGTATCATTTACAATGCCCGATACTGTAACGGAAATAGGCAGCAACGTTTTCAATTTTTGCAGTAACCTTATAACCGTTAAGTTGAGCGAAAATATAACAATAATCGGTGCAAGTTGTTTTAAAAACTGCAATAAGTTGGTCTCTGTTGTAATTCCGGAGGGTGTAACACGAATCTGTACCGAGGCTTTTAATTACTGTGAAAATCTTACTGCTGTTGTAATTCCCGCATCTGCTACACTCATAGAGTACGGTGCTTTTTCTAATTGCACAAGTCTTTGGCATGTGCTTTATACCGGAACAGAAGCGCAATGGGAGAATTTAGAGAAATCAAACAACACTTACCTTACTGATGCTTACCGCCACTACGGTGCGCAAGGAAGTGATATAGAGGTTGCAGATTACAGGACTGCAACATGTATCAGAGACGGTGTTTATTCCTGTTATTGCCGTATATGTGAAGAGTTTAAAGATAATGTTATTACCGCTGCGGGTTCTCATAGCTTTAACGGTAGCGGAGAATGCACATCTTGCGGAACTCTTAAAACAGAATGTGTAAGTTCTTCTCATAATTATGAAAATGATTGCTCTGAAACATGGACTATTACAAGAGAAGGGGCAATGATGGTAGCAATTACATTCTCGGAAGAAACATTCGTTGAAAAAAACTACGATTTTATTAAAATTTATGACAGCTACGATAACCTTGTAGGTACTTTTACAGGGGATGAATTACAAGGTAAAAGAATTGTAGTAAATGGCAATGTTATAAAAATTGTCCTTTTAAGCGACTCAAGCGTGACAAAGTACGGATTTGATGTAGTAGAAGTTGAAGAACTTAACAATTCTTATATTGCCGGAATAAATAAAGCAGACGGAAGCGCTAAAACTGATGTTGATACTTTAAATTCAAAAATTAAAACGAATGTTCAGTGTTGCGAAAATATTACGGAGTTTATTAATTTTATGTCAAATACAAGCGTTTTAACCCACTCGAGTCATGCCGCAGGCAATAAAGAGTTTTTCGGCACGGGTTCAACAATTACTCTTTTAGACTACTCTATGACCGAGTATTTAGACAAATACACGGTCATAGTCAGCGGAGATGTTAACGGGGATTCTGTCTGTGATGTTATAGACTGTGCTCAAGTGGAAGCCGTTGCAAACGGACGCAATACATTAACGGATGTATATTTCACGGCGGCGGACAGCAACAGCGACGATGCAATTAACTCTACCGATTATCAAGCAATCATTAACACAATGCTGGCATAATGCCAATAGTTTCGTTTAGTATGAATAAATAATTAAACGGGGATGTAAAAAACTTTCGTTTTTTACATCCCGCTTTTTTATTGTACGAATTAACCCGTCAGGAATTCACTTTGTTTATAGTTTACTCTCTTTCGGCACCGTAAACCAAATCCACGGATTTTTTAAAGAGTTTGTAGTCATATTGGGGGCGCCATTGATCCCCTGTTTCAACGGATGAAAATTCTTTCTCGGTTGCTCCCGTATGGATTTTTGCGATACCTTTCAGTTCGCCGTTTTCCTTATAAACCGCATCCCAGAAAGCGTGGTGACCTATGTGTTTCACCGATTTCGGCAAATACATATAGGACAGGCTTCTGCAATAGTAGAAACAGTCGGAGCCGATATACTCCAATCCCTCGGGGAGAGAATTATAGACGCTTTTCATACTGTCGATAGCCTTATATGTAACGTCGGATATGGGTTTATCGGTGGTGTAACTGAACACATTGAGCAAAACCGTATTTTTAAATACCGCCATTGACTCCATGCTCTTTACTCCCTCGGGAATATACAAATCCGTAATATTGGAGTAGGCAAAGGCAAGTTGACCTATTTTTGTTACGGTGGAGGGAATGACGTAGGTTCTTATTTGTCGGTTATATTCCTCAAGGAACGCTTCGTCGTACCTTTCGGTAACTCCCCACAGTTCCTCCATGGGCTGACCCCCATCATCAAGAAGATTGTCATAGCCCAATTTCTCCCTCAAATACTTGTCGTGGTCATTGGGGTAGAAAATAACCTCTGTTAAATCCTTGTCGTATATTACTCCGTCAATGTCGCAGTAATAAGGGTTTTCATCGTCAATCCATACATTTTGTACCCACCAACAACTGTAAATGGATTTTCCGTCAATTTCTCTGACGTCCTTACCCAAAGTAATGGAGTTCAAGGTTTCGTCACAGTTAAAAGCATATTCGTTGATTACGGAAATGGGCTTTGATTTGTCCTTTTCCCCCGTTTCCGAATCCACAACATAGTCAACGGTTATTTCCTTAATGCCGCCGGGGTTTGAAAACTTGACAAGTTCGTAGGTTCCGTCCCCCAAATCCTTATATTTGTATGTATCGCTGTGAACGGCGCGGACGGAAAAATAAATGGAACAACCTATTGCCAACAAAAGCACAATTACAACAATTATCTTGTTGCGCTTCGCATTTTTAAAGGGTTTGTTTATGTGAGGTTCCTGAAGTCCGTCTATCTTATATGTCCAGATTTCATCATCGGGAATATCAAGGGTGTATTCCTGAGCGTTTTCTTTTTCTTCTTTTGCTTCCTGTTCAAGAAAGTCGGTATTCTTCTTTTCTTTTTTCATGACCTCACCTCCACAACTTCCTCTTCATTTTCCGATTCAGCGGTTACGGATTCCTCCGTAATACCGTGTTCCTCATCGTACTGCTTTCTCGTAACTTCTTCCCGTCGCCGCAGTACCTCCATAACTTTATTCTGCTTGTCGTCATCATAATCCCAGAAAATGAACGGTATTGCCATAAGCAGATATCCTACGATATCAAAAATAAGGGGAATTACAATAATCTTTATTCTCGATTCATCAATGAACAGTACGTCCCAGTTGCTGTTAAATCCGAATGTCAGCAAAAGCACGGGAATAATAAGTCCGACAAAGGACGTTATGGGTCCCGTAAACCAACCGAATACACCTGAAAAACTTTCAAGTCTTTCACCGGACAAATACATCTGATAGTCGTTGACACGTACATCCATATCGTGACCGGCGGACGTCGGTACAGTTTTGCACATTTCCATAAGGAACATAACAATAACGCTCAGAGTGCCGCAAAGCATAAGATTTTCTCCGAAGAAAAGGTAGCAACAGACGATAATGCCGTAGCCCACCGCTCTTGAGAGTTGAAAGAAAATCATAATCTGCTTGTATGAGAATCTTTTCAGGAAATAGGGTGTAAAGAAATCCGGCGGTGTTCCCGCAAAGGAAATCAAAGCGACAATCAGACTGTATGCAAGACCGCTCAAACGGAAAGTATAAAGATACAGAATTGTTGTAAAAGCAAGCATACCGTTGCCCAGCGAATCCAAAAGCCCGACAATAGTTTGAATCCACTTATATTTATTCCGCATAACCCCGAACATACCGTCCCAGAAACTGATTGATACTTTCTTTTCAAGAGGCGGCTGAGGAATACGTTCTTTAATCCTACCTGCAAATATCATTGTAAGCACGGCGGAAACGGTGAATGTTATTGGAATTATGTATTTGAATACTGCAATGTCCGCCCACTCATCCTTGCACATACCGATGAACACGGGTAGCAAAATCGCGAGTATGGACTGTGCCAAATGAGAAAGTTTTATGGGGAATGTTCTTACGAAAATCCTTTCACGCGCATTGGGACTGCAGTTCTGTGCGCAGTATTCAAGTTTGTTATCGAAGTTGAACAGGTTGTAAATCGAAAACAGCAGGTTTGCAACCCACACCCTTGTTGTAACATCCGTAATCGTTTTGTAGAAAGGCAACCATCCGATAAGGAATACCATTATAATTTTCGGCAGGAAATCGCAGTAAAGGGAGTATTTATATCTGCCGTACTTGGGAACAAGTTTTTTACGCCAGAAAATATTTCTTAATCCCGTCCATCCGTTCCACAGAATATGGGTACCGAATATTTTAATTGCTGAGGCGGCGCTTATGCCCTCAAGACCGTTAAGGTATGCAACAAGCCTGTTTGTCGGGTCCAATATCCCCGAAAAATCTCCCACAATGAAGTAAATACCCAAAACGGCGGAAATCAGATAAAGAATATTGAACTTCCGTTCCGTCTTTTTGGCGAGGAAACCCAGATTATCGTTTATAACCCAACTTATCAGGGTCCAAAGATAATTCAACGGCATATTTATGAGGGCAATTATGGAGAACGTAAGATAGGGCAGTTTGTAATGATACATCATCAGGTAACAGCTTGCCGCAAATCCTATGTACTCCAAAGTTTTTTGTCCTACATAGTTACTGCCCACTCCTAAAAATATACTGAAATATTCCTTGTAAGGCACATACTTGCCCTTTTCTGGAATATTCCAATGGGCTTTCATATCCTTGGCCACGTCTTTAATTGCCGTGCCCAACTTTTTCTTTTCTGCCATAGTACACCTCTTTTGTGTTTAATTTGTCTAAATTATACATTATTGCTGCTCTCAATTCAATACTTTTGTTAATTTTCGCCTCAAAATATATGATAAAATGTATTTCTTGTTTTTATTATTTTCAAACCGCAAATAATAAAAAATACTCATATCGCCAATTATTGACCGTTCGGTCAATTTATGCTATAATGGGTAAAAATAATTAAATGTCTTATGACATATCAAAGGAAGCAATTAAAATGCTGTTAAACCTTTTTCGGTGGCTCATAACACTTGCCCTTGCATTTGTCATGGGAAAACTTGTGCAAAAAATCAAATTGCCTGCAATTTTGGGTTGGCTTATTGCAGGAATGATTTTCGGTCCCCATGCCGCGGGTCTTTTGACTGATGGAGTTATGAGTACCGCGTGGTACGGGGCAACAATCACATGGATGCAATGCGCTTTTGGTTTAATGCTCGGTACGGAACTTATATGGAAAAAAATAAAAAGTTTCGGAAAGGCTTTGGTTTTTACAACTTTGACTCAATCCCTGGGTACATTTGCCGTTGTAAGCCTTGTTTTCGGTGTTGTTTTCTACTTTACCCGCATACCCGTCTGTTTGGGCTTCGTTTTCGGCGGAATCGCCCTTGCCACCGCCCCTGCGCCCGCCCTTTCCATCGTCAGAGAGTTTAATGCAAAAGGTCCTGTAACTCAGACACTGCTACCAATGGCGGTTTTAGACGATATCGTGGGAATAGCCGTTTTTTTCACTGTAAATTCTCTTACGGCAAGAGCCGTTTCCGGCGGTTCCGTTGGATTCTACATGATTCCCGTAATGATTTTCCTCCCCGTTATATTAGGCGGGGTCATAGGCTTCCCCACAGGTATCATTCTGAAAAAATGCAAAAAAAATATCGTTACTCTTGCAGTTTTACTTTCGGGAATAACCCTTACCATGCTTTCGGGGTTTCTTGTAAACCGTCTCCTATCCTCTGTCACGCTCAATTATATGCTGATGGGTGTTGCCTTTTCCGCAGTTTTTTCAAATATTGTCAGCGAAGAACGGCTCAAAGAAATCACAAACTGTTTTTCCCCCATACTCGCCATATCGTTGCTTGCCGCAATCGTTGATTTGGGAGCACCGCTGAATTACCGTCTGATAGTTGGCGCAGGTGCATACACATTCATATATATTGCCGCCCGAATGTTCGGAAAATACTTCGGTGCAAGAGTGGGTGCAAAAATTACTAAAATGCCCGACACGGTAAAAAAATACTTGGGTTTCACCTTGCTCCCCCACTCCGGCGTATCCCTCGTTTTCACGGGAATTATCTGCGTCACGCTTTCCAAAACACAACCACAACTTGCACAGATTGTTCAAGGTACTGTTGCCGCCGCGGCTGTTATCAATGAAATAATTGCCGTAATTGCCGCGAAAAAAGGCTTTGAAAAGGCAGGAGAAATACAGAAAACAAAAGAATAATCCCGCAATATTCCGTCCTCCGTCTTGATACCGTGGTATTCGTGCTATACTTTTATTGACTGTGCGGTCAATAATCAATATAAATTTAAATGATTTTTTAAAGGAGCAGGGCATTAAAATGGAACTGTTAACAAATCACAAAACAGCAAGCGCACTTATTATTGTGCTTATTGTAATTCTTATAATCTGTATCACATTGGCTGTTTTATATTATTTTGCAGATAAAATAATTATCGGCAAAACGCAAATTCAAAATTTCGATACGGGCAATTCATCTTTGAAGGTCGGTGTTATTTCCGATACACAACTCCCTCCCACGGAGGGATCCTTAAAAGATAATGACTCGTACGTAAATAATCTCAAAAACGCACTCACTGTTATGAAAAACAATGATGTTGATTTAATTTTGTTTGCCGGAGATATCGGGGATTTGGGAACATATTTTGCCTTTGAAACTTATGAAAAAACCATAGACGAAGTTTACGGCGAAAACCGCCCCATTGTTCAGACCATAATGGGCAATCACGACTTCTGGAACAAGGACGCCAAAACCGCAATAAATCACCTAAAGGCATTTAAAAAAGTGACGGGCTCTTCCCCCTGGACTCACTATGTTGTTAACGGCTATCATTTTATCGGTGCATCTCCAAACTGCGGCAGTATGGAAGCGGGCTATGTGCTTACATCCCGTTGGCTCGAAAAAGAACTTGAAACAGCAAATGCGGACAGTCAGGGAAAGCCCATATTCGTTATGACTCACAATCAACCCTTTGACACCTGCTACGGAAGCGATGAGTGGGGGGACAAAACACTCAACGAGGTTTTGGAAAAGTACCCCAATGTTGTCAATTTAAGCGGTCACAGTCACTATTCAATCTTGGATGAACGCTCAATCTGGCAGGGAGAATATACGGTCTTATCTACCCAGTCGCTTTCATACACGGAACTTGAAACAGGCAAAGAAAACGGTACCGTACCACCAAATGCAGATAAAACCCCCATGGGTTATATCATGGACTTCACCGACAGTTCCGTTGATATTCACCGTATAAACTTTTCCGAGGAAAATATGGGTAAAGAAGAAAAGGCGGACAAATTATGGAGCCTTCCCCTTCCTTACACAAATGACGAAAGATATTCTTTTGACAGCAGAAAAGAACTGAACGCGGCACCTGTTATAACCGATACAATCGGAACTGCTGCCACCGAGGGAGATAAAGTAATTTTGTCCTTTAATGCGGGAACCGACGACGACTTCGTTCATTCCTACAAGGTGGTTATTGACGGAAAAGAAACAAAATATTTTTTCAGTGATTTCTATAACGGTGTGGAAAATATGAGTTCCAGGGTTACCTTGGAACTTGAAAAAGCCGGAGACTCCCACACTTATGATATTTATGCAATCGACAGTTGGGGGAAAGAAAGTAAGGATTGCATACATATAGGTTAATTATTACTTGGTTTTTAATAAATCACATCCGTAAAAAGTCTGAACATAGTATAATAAGCGAGGCAGTAAAAAACTTTCGTTTTTTACAGCCCCGATATATATTTTATTGAACTTGCGCTGCTGCCGCCGCTTCGTTAAGCATTGCTTTTTCTCTTTCTTCTTTTTCTGCCCGGAATGCTTTCAACTTTCCTTCCTGGGCTTTTTCATCAAACTTGTAGAAGAACATGGGAATCGTTTGAAGAAGTAATCCCACAGCGCCCAATGCGGTAAGCATAAAGAAAATAACATTCAAAAGCATTGTATAGTCAACACCGTCAATAACCGTTGCCACCGTTGTGCTTTGAATAAGGGGTCTTGCAAGATTATCTGTAAGTTTTGACATAAGTTCCGCATTATAACCGAATTTATCAACAATATTGAGCATAACAACATTAAATATAGCACAGGAGATTTTACCAACAAGGCTTCTGAATGAGAACACCGTACCCTCAAGACGTTTTCCCGTTCTCATTTCAAGGTCATCAATAACATCGGAGAACATTGCTATGAGAAGGACTGTCATAATGCCCACGGGGAAGTTGGTAAAGAATCTTAGAACCGTATAGACAATGGCGCCGGCAACCGTGTTATAGGGAACAATCCAAACACCGATTACAAAGCAGAGAATGTCGGCAACGATTCCCACAAGCGAAACACCAATCCAAAGCGTTTTCTTGTCCATCTTCTTTAAGAAAACGGGAACGAGAGCCATGGAAAGCATATATGAAATACCGCTTCCTATCTGGAGTAACGGGGTGAGAAGTCCCTCGCTCGTAAGTTGAATTGAAATTCCGAAAGTATTTTGAATCCATTGGCATAGACTGTCTATGGGAATAACTCCCGCACAGTTCCATTTTGCAAAATAGGGCAGGAACATTGCACCCATGTTCACAAGTGAGGAAAAGAAAGCGGCAATTACAAGGCATACAAACTTTTTGTCCTTGAAAACAATCTTTAAACCGTCTATGTACTTATCCTTTTTAGGCGGAATATATACCTTTTCCTTTATGCCGAAGCCGGAAAGGAACATCGGGATTCCTGCAAGAGCGGCAAAAATAAGCGCCGAACCGAAGTAGCCCGTTTTTTGATTTTCTCTTCCCCAGAAACCTGCAACCGTAAAGAACAGTATGGACGGAAGAACTGAGCCCAGGGAGCCGAGTATGTTACTGAAGGAAACGGCTTTAACACGTTTTTTGTCTTCGGGGAAAACAAGGGGTGTGAGCCCCTGGTAAGGAATGTCCAACGCCGTATAAACAGTATAATAAAGAAGGTATGCAATAATTGCATAAATGAAATTACCCTTTTGACCGAAGTTTACCGGCGCAAACAAGAGCGCGGTTACAATAATAACGGGACCGGTCATCCAGAATATATACGGACGGCATTTGCCCCACTTCGTATGGGTTTTATCGACAATCATACCCATAAGCGGGTCATTGATTGCGTCCCATATCTTTGTTGCGGAAAGCACGATGCTTGTCATGGCAAGGGAAAGCCCCAAAACATCCGTGAAATACATATTGAGGGCGGTTCCGATTAAGGTGTACATCATACTCATTCCGAACGGCATAAGGGAAAACGCAAGAATTTCCTTTGTTGTTTTGTCCTTCAGGTTAATTTTCATTTCAAACTACCTCGTTTACTCCTGATTATAAACAGATACTTGACACTGCTCGGAATTCATAATAAACTATTATTGACCGAGCGGTCAACAAATAAATTATAACCCATTGTTATAGATAATGTCAATAATGAAACGGTGAAGATATGAAAAAAGATTTAAAGACTGAAATCACAAAAGAAAAAATACTTGAGGCGTGTGCCGAGGAATTTGCTCTCCACGGGTTTGACGGTGCAACAATCAACGGAATATGTCAAAACCACGGCATATCAAAAGGATTGATTTACCACAATTTTGAAAACAAAGAGGATTTGTATCTTCGCTGTGTTGATGAAGCGGTAAGCGGTTTCATATCATATATGAGTAAGCGTGAATACGGCACCGATTTCAAGTTGTATATGAAAGAAAGACAGGCTTTCTTTGAATCCCACCCCTACGATAACCGTCTTATTTTTTCGGTTGTTATGACCGATAACGGAGAATTTTCCGAAAAAATAAGAGCCGTAAAAAGCAGATTCGACGAATTTAACAGAGATATATATTTAACCGCCGTGAAAAGTATTAAACTTCGCAAGGGTATATCCGAAAACGACGCCCTTGATTACTACGCATTACTTCAGGATATGCTCAACGGTTATACAAATATGGGCAGGGTAACAAAAAGCAATTTTAATTCCGACTTTTTAAATCATGAAAAAAATCTTGAAAAAATACTGGATTTTATATTTTTCGGAATTGCCGAGCAGGAGGAAAACTAATGAAAAAAGTCTATGTCGTTTCAAAAACACATCTGGATTTGGGATTTACGGATTATGCAAAGAATATTCTGCAAAAATACATTGATACGTTTATCCCCTCCGCTGTTTCCCTTGCAGAGCAGATTAACACAAAAGAAAACAAGCGTTTTATCTGGACAACGGGTTCTTGGATTATTAAAGAAGCCCTAAACGGTTCGGATGAAAAAGGAAGAGAAAAACTGATAACGGCGCTCAAAGAGGGAAACATTGTCCCCCACGCAATGCCTTTTACAACTCATTCTGAGGTTTTCGATGAGGACACATTTGATTTCGGACTTTCAATCGTTGACGAGATTGACAAAATCAGGGGAAGAAAAACCATTGCCGCAAAAATGACCGATGTTCCCGGACACACAAAAGCAATAGTCCCTCTACTCAACAAACACGGAATAAAATTACTGCATATCGGTGTAAACGGTGCTTCCGCCGTTCCCGATGTACCCGAATGTTTTTTATGGAAATGCGACGGCAGCGAAGTAGTTGTTATCTATTCCGGTGATTACGGCGGAGCGTTTAAATCCGACTATGCGGATGAGGTATTATACTTTGACCACACCCTTGACAACCACGGCGCTCCCCCGACAGATAAAGTTACCGAAAAACTTAATAAAATAAAAAGGGACTTCCCCGATTATGATGTGAGCGCAGGAACCCTTGACGACTTTGCAGAAGCAATTTGGAATGTTCGTGACAAGTTACCCGTCATTGAAAATGAAATCGGAGATACCTGGCTTCACGGAAGTGCCGCCGACCCGTATAAATCCGCCTCTTTGCGTGTTCTTATGGCTCTTAAAAGAAAGTGGCTTGCGGACGGCTCCATGGTGAGAATGGACGAGGAATACAAAAACTTTTCCGACGCTCTTTTATGTATCGGTGAACATACCTGCGGTATGGATTCAAAAATATACTTTGCCGATTACGAAAATTACCCGAAAAAAGATTTCCAAAAAGCGAGAACTTACGATAAGGTCAGGGTTAAGCACCGCCTCAGAGGATTGCCCCAATCCGCGATTTTCAGGGCAATGGGCATTGGGAAAGACCGCAGATACAGTATCATTGAAAAAAGTTGGCAGGAACAAAGGTCGTATATTGAAAAAGCCGTAAACAGTCTTTCAAATGAGCATAAAACAGAAGCAAAATCCGCTCTTGCCCGTCTGAGACCCGAAAAACCCTGTGACATATCGGCTTATGAAAAGTTCGATTTCAATTCAACAATTCAGTTTTCCGATTTCCGATTTGAACTGAACAAATTCGGAGCGGTAGGAAAACTTACATATAAAGATACCGATATTATAAAGGAAAATGACAAGCCCATTCTCGAGTACCGCTCATACGCAAGCAAGGACTATGATTTTTGGTTTTCTCATTATTCACGTAATATGGACAAAAACGGCGCATGGGCATATCCCGATTTCGGCAAGCCCATGTTAAAGTACTACGAAAAGAAATACCCCCAAGGCAGATTCTTTTACAGCATGACCGACAGCCGTATTTGTACGGAGAAAACAGGTGTAAAGATTTATGTTAATTTAGAATGTGATCGAGTTCTTTGGGAAAAACTGGGCGCACCGAGGAATGTTCAGATTATTTACACACTGGGCGAAAACGGACTTTTGATTGACTTATCATGGTTTAAAAAGGACGCAAATCGTTCCCCCGAAGCACTGTTTCTCCATCTTTACCCCCATACCGAAGATTTTACACTTATAAAGATGGGCAGGGAGATTGACTACAAAAGCACCGTATCCATGGGCGGTAAAAATCTTCACGCCGTGGAAAAGAGCATCATAAAAAACAGCGGCGGTATTTTTGAGATTGAGAATGCCCACTCCCCCATTATTTCAATAGGACAGGGAAAAATTCTCGAATTTGACAACAAAACGGAAAATCTCGAAAAAGACGGAATTTCATATCTTTTATGCAACAATGTCTGGGGAACGAATTTCCCCCTCTGGTACGAGGACAACTCACACTTTGAATTTTGCATAGAAAAACATTAAGGAGATAGGACAATGGATTACAAAATAAAAAGAAATCTTCATACTGATTTTTCGGTTTTTGAGGAAAACAAACTCCCCGGGAGAAGTTATTTCATACCTTTTTCGGATGAAAAGGGTTTTGCCGACTCGGATTATAAAAACGAGCGCTACAAATCCGACAGAATAGTAATGTTAAGCGGCGAATGGGATTTTGCGTACTACGAAAAACTCAGCCATGTTCCCGACCCCTTTGACAGCGGGAATGTAAACTTTGATAAGGTTTGCACTCCGTCAACATGGCAGAGAACGGGCTACGACCAGATAGCGTATATCAACACCCGCTACCCCTTCCCCAAAAAGCCCCCGAAAATCCCCGAGGATGTGGCAACGGGTATTTACAGAAAAACCGTAAATTTAAAGAAATCCCCCCGTCAGATTATCACTTTTTTAGGTGTTGCAGGTGCATTGGCTCTATATATTAACGGAAAATACATCGGCTATTCCGAGGGCTCTCACAATACGGCGGAATTTGATATTACCCCATTTACCGTGGATGGTGAAAACGAAATCCTTGCAGTTGTATATAAATGGAGCAACGGCACCTATCTTGAGTGTCAGGATATGTTCCGCGAAAACGGAATCTTCCGTGACGCATATATCATCATCCAAGGGGAAAGCCGTATAAACGATTTCCTTTTAAGGTCAAATCAAAATTCGGACGGCACATATAAACTGAATATAAAAATTGACGGTGATTTCACCGAAAACTCCTGTGTTGAAGTTATCTCCCACGGACTTTTCAATGTTTCCCTTGAAAAAGGCGGAGAAACTGCTGCGGACTCTCTTTCTGTGAAAGAATGGACCGCGGAAACTCCCAATGTTTACGAAGTGAACATTCTTCTTAAAGAAAACGGCGAAACAGTTGAAGCCATCAGAACATACATAGGCTTCAAAAATATCAAAATTGACGGAGAAGTGTTCCTGTTTAACGGCAAGCCCATTAAAATGTTGGGTGTCAACCACCATGATACCCACATGACAAAGGGTTATGCCATGAGCCTTGATGACCTTGAAACCGACATCAGACTTATGAAGGAGTATAACTGTAATGCGGTGAGAACCTCCCACTACCCTCCCGACCCGGTGTTCTTGACAATGTGCGACATTTACGGACTTTATGCCGTTGATGAGGCAGATATTGAAACCCACGGTTTTTATGCCGTACCTTACAGCACATACAATCCCAACCGCTTGAGCAATGATATTAAATGGGCTTCCCATTATCTCGACAGGGTAAAAAGAATGTACGAAAGAGATAAGAATCACCCCTGTATTACAATGTGGAGTCTGGGCAACGAGTCCGGCGGCTACAAGTGTCAGGACGTCTGTTATGATTTCCTGAAAGAGGTCAACCAGGAAATACCCGTTCATTACGAGGGTGCAATCCGAAGCAAACGCTGGGCTTATGATGTTGTATCAAGAATGTACGGCACACCCGACCTTATGAGAAAAATCCTTGGGGGTACTGCCGGAAGTAAGTACGAGGGTAAACCCTTCTTCCAATGCGAATATGCTCACGCAATGGGTAACGGACCCGGCGGACTTGAAGAATATATGCAGCTTTTCTATTCCTCCGAACAGTTTATGGGCGGTTGCATCTGGGAATGGGCTGACCACAGCGTTTATGACAAAAATGCAAAATACAAGTGGACCTACGGCGGCGACCACAATGAGCCCATCCACGACGGTAATTTCTGCGTTGACGGACTGTTTTACCCCGACCGCAGACCTTCAAGCGGCGCCCTTGAAATGAAGGTATGCTACCGTCCCGTAAGAGCACAAAAGGTTAATGATAATATTTTCCGACTCACCAATACAAGACAGTTTACGGACACCTCTGACATTAAAATCACGTACAACATTGCAGTTGACGGGGACCTTTGCGAAAGCGGTGAAATAAATACCGTTATTGAACCTCTTGATAAAAAAGAAATTGAAATAAACTCATCCGTGTTGGGCGAGAAAAACAAAGATATTTTTGTTAATTTCCGTTACGAAAATGCCGCTACGGGAGAAGAAATCGCTCTCGAACAGGTGACTGTTTCACAGCGTGATGCGGAAAAAAGCAAAGTTTCCGACTGTGCCGAAATCACACAGGACGGCAATAAAATTACCGTAACCTTTGAAAACGGAAAAGCGATTTTCAATAAAAAAGAAGGACTTGTCTCTCTTTCCAAGAACGGCAACGAATATTTGAATGAAAAGCCCGAGGACAAATTGAAAGGCTTTGTCCCCCATATTTACAGGGGTCGGCTTGATAACGACCAATATATGATGATTTACTGGATTTTCTTGGGTCTTGCCAAGGCGGAGCCTGTTTTACGTTCCTGCAAAACGGTTAACGTTAAGGGTGTCAAAAAAATCCGCACAAGTTTCGACTTTGTTACAAGGGGCATTTTTATTCTTGCCCACTCAAACGTGGATTACTTCTTCGGAAAAGACGGTGAAATTCAGATAACCGTAAGTTTCAGGAAAATTTGTCCCTTTACCGCACAGGTACCGCGCTTCGGTGTTCACGCGGAGTTGCCCGCCGAATTTGAAAATATCAAATATTACGGCAGAGGACCCGTTGAAAATTACTCCGACTTTAAAGAACACTCTCCCATAGGGGTTTATGAAACCGATGTTTCTTCAATGGGACACAAGTATATTAAACCCCAGGATTCCGGCAACAGAGGTGATGTAAGGTTTGCACAAATCTGTGACGGAAGCAGAAAAATCACCTTTTCCGCAACAGAAAATTACTTTAATTTCAATGCCAACCACTTCACTCTCGGTCAACTTAAAAAAGCAAAGCATATCGAGGATTTACCCGATACGGATACCACCTTTGCGGCAGTTGACGGTTTTGTGAGAGGTACGGGTTCGGGAAGTTGCGGACCCATACCCTCGAAAGAACATCTTATAAAGTTCGGATATTCTCATCCACTTGAATATACATTTATCGTAAATCTTGATTAAGGTAGGGTACAAATATGAAAAGAAAGATATTAAGAGTAATAATCATATTCCTTGCAGTTATTGTTGCGGTTGCGGCTGTAACAGGCGGTTTCGCCTGTAAATATGCCCGTTCCGTTAATGCCAACAGAGAAAAACTCCAGGTTAAAAACGCAAATGAGTTAAGCGGTGACGGAGACTATATACACTTTTTAAACACCGCAAGTTCCGACGCAATTCTCATTGAAAGCGACGGCAAATTCGCCCTTGTGGACGCAGGTGAGGACACCGACAATCCCCGAGGCTTCGAGGGTCTTGAATTAGAGGGCTTTGAAGAAAAGGTTATTTCCTATTTAAAAGAAAATGCGGCGGACGAAAACGGCAAGGTAAAACTCGATTTCGTCTTAGGTACTCACAGTCACAGCGACCATATCGGCGGTTTTGATACAGTCATTTCCGATGATGACATTGAAATCGGAAGAGCATATCTAAAGGAATACGACAGCAGTAAAATCTCAGATCACGAAGTAGATGACTGGGACAATCAGGAAGTTTATGACCAGATGGTAAATGCACTCAATGAAAAAAATGTACCCATCATTTCACAGCCTGACGGGGAGCCTTTTAAACTGGGCAACTTTACAATAACACTTTTTAATACCGTTGACGATGAAAGCGACAGCAAACGCGGTGAGAACGAGCAATCCTTCGGTGTACTTATAGAAAAGAACGGAACCCGGGTATTCCTTGCAGGTGATATTAACAACTCTGACGGTGACGAGGACAGACTCGCCCCCGAAAT
The DNA here is from genome assembly GCA_051892415.1 of Acutalibacteraceae bacterium. Taxonomy (GTDB): domain Bacteria; phylum Bacillota; class Clostridia; order Oscillospirales; family Acutalibacteraceae; genus DTU089. The sequence continues at coordinate 61,303 of JBJFGF010000048.1, forward strand.
CGGTGATATTGATCTTCTCAAAGTGGGTCACCATGGGTATTTGGGTTCAACAACTTCCAAGTGGCTGAAAACACTTCTGCCCGAATACTGCGTAATCACGAATAATCCCGAAAAACCCACCCCCACAGTTATTTGGAATATTGAAAGAATTGCAAACAGCACCGTACTGTTTACGGGAAAAGAGGACGGAGTAATCGCAGAAATCGGAGATAACGGAAACATTCAGTTCTATAATTCAATTCATTGACGTCAAAAAACATAGGAACAAAAATAATTGTATTGACGAGATTCTAAAAAGTGAAATTAAAAAAACCCGTTAAGAATTACTGAAATACAAATTCAATCGTAATCAAGGAGTATGCAATGAATAATTATAAAATAAAGATTGATTATTCCGTTGAGGGCAAAAACTATGTCACCGACCTTTTTGAAACAGAGCATTTCAAAATTGATGTAACGGAAAAAACCGACGGTATAAAATTCGTTTTAACGCCGGATGGTATTGCTGTTGAAGAAGTTAAATTCAGCGTAAGCGTGCCGTATGTTTTTAACAGTAACAAACGTGTATTTCTCAACGGTTATCAGTCCTGGACCGATTGCCGTGAATACTTAACGGACGAAGACCCGCTTTGCCTTTCTTCAATACGGGAAACCGTTTTAAAACATACTGTTTTAGGCGCTTCCGGTGACTACACATTTAAAAAATACGATGGCAGAAAAGGAGTTTTCCACGGTTATTCCTACGCATACATCCGTGATGGTGAAAACTACGACCTTTTCGGATCTTTAAATGAAAAATACGGCTATACGGTAATCAATGCAATATGCCCCGAAAATGAAATAATCTTTGAAAGAGATATGGAGGGGGTTAAGATAAATTCTCCCTACACACTTCTTGATATTGCACATTTCAAAGGCACTGAAAACGAGGTTTTTGACAAATATTTCTCTGCTATGAATGTGGCTAAACCCGTGGTTCAAAGAGCAAACGGCTATACAACCTGGTACAATTATTACAGTAATATAAATGAAACGGTTGTTCTTTCCGACCTTGAGGCACTTTCAAAACTCGACGCAAAAATCGACTTTTTCCAAATTGATGACGGCTATCAAACTGCGGTGGGCGACTGGCTTTCCGTTGACAGCAAAAAATTTCCTCACGGAATGAAACACATCGCCGACAAAATTCATGAAAAAGGAATGAAAGCGGGTATTTGGTTGGCTCCCCTGGGATGCCAATATAAATCGGTTGTTGCAAAACAGCATCCGGACTGGCTCATCCGCGATTCCCGTAACCGTCCCGTAAAATGCGGCGCAAACTGGGGCGGATTTTATGCCCTTGACATTGAAAATGAAGAAGTAAGGGAATACATCCGCAATTATTTCAATGTTATTCTCAATGAATGGGGCTACGATATGGTAAAACTGGACTTCTTATATGCCGCCTGTATCATTCCCTGCCACGGAAAATCAAGGGGTCAACTTATGTGTGAAGCCATGGACTTTATTCGTGAATGTGTTGGAGATAAACTGATTTTGGGTTGCGGCGTCCCCTTAGCGCCGGCTTTCGGCAAGGTTGATTATTGCCGTATCGGTGCCGATATGGGCTTAAAGTGGTCGAAAAAGAATTGGTTCCACCGGGAAGATGTATCAACCCAAAATGCTCTTGCAAACAGTATTTTCCGCCGTCAACTTGACGGCAGAGCATTTTGCAATGACCCCGATGTTTTCATACTCCGTGACAACAATTTGCATTTCTCTGTGGCACAGAGAAAAATTATCGCCAATGTTAATCATATTTTCGGAAGTCTGCTTTTCACCTCCGACAATATTGATGAATACGATAAAGAAAAACGTGATATTATTTTATATATATTCAACAATACAAAACCCGATGTTATATCCGCGGAATTTATAAAACCCGGTGTTTTGGAAATTAAGTATAAAGAGAGCGAAGAACTGAAAAGCCTTTGCTTTGACCTGAAAAAAGGCGGCTTGATGACCGACAGATTCTAAACGGTATTTTTGGGGTTTAGTCCGTCTGTCCCCTTTTCTTCGGTGCGGCAGATAAAATACTTGATATTACATTCAAAGAATACACAAGTTGTCTTGTGTTGCGAATGAGGGGTGTTACCGCCATAGACGCAACCGCTATGAACTCCCTTGAACAGCTTTATGACAAATGTCAAAGCAAGGGTATCACCCTCGTTCTTTCCCATGTTAACGAGCAACCCCTACATGCAATGCAAAAGGTTGGCTTCTACGAAAAAGTGGGAGCAGAAAATTTCTGTTCCCATATTGACGATGCTCTCAACCGCTCCGCAGAAATTGAATAAGAGTACATTTTCAAACGAAAAACCGCAACTCCTTTTAGGAAATTGCGGTTTTCTGCTATTTATTTTCTGCTTTTTAATTATTTATACATGGGTCCGTATGCGTCGCAAGCACGGAAGTCGGCACCCTCAAGATCCTGTGTTCCGAATGCGTTCCAGCAAGCAGGACGGAAGATTTTGCTCTCGTCAACATTGTGCATGGAAACGGGGATTCTGAGCATGGAGCAAAGAGTGATAATGTCCGCACCGATATGTCCGTAGGAAATTGCGCCGTGGTTTGCGCCCCAATGATTCATTACCTCGTAAGCGGAAACGAAAGGTCCTTTGCCCGTAAGCTTGGGAGCGAACCAAGTGCAGGGCCATGTATAGTCGGTTCTCTTCCACAAAATGTCGGAAACTTCGTCGGGAAGTGCAACTGTATAACCCTCGCAAATCTGAACCGTGGGTCCGAGACCTTTAACAAGGTTAAGACGAATCATTGTTGCGGGCATTTCCGCTCTTGTAAGGAAACGGCTTGAATATCCGCCGCCGCGGAAATAACCGTTGTCCGCAGGCGCCCACTCTGTTGCGGCATTCATTGTCTTAATATCTTCGGCAGTAACATCGTACCATTCTTTAATAATACCGTTGCCGTTTTCGTCCTTAACCTCACCGCAAGCGTCAAGACAGCAAGCGCCGGAGTTAATAAGGTGAATGAAGCCCTGAGCATCCTTTGCCTTGCCCTCAAGGTCGTAACCCGTAACTCTCTTAACTGCTTCGGGGCTCCAATATGTACGAACATCGGCAAACATCTGGGGTCTGTTTGTAAGGAGCTTCATAAGGAGCATGCTTACACCGTTAAGGGTATCGTTTTCCGTTGCAAGAATATAGGGTTCTCTTGCGCCGTTCCAGTCAAAACTTGTGTTGAGCATGGCCTCTGCAAAGTCTGCATTGGGATAGAAGTCAGTCCACTGCCTCTGACCCTGGAATCCTGCGGCAATGGCATTGTGACCAACCATTTCTTCCTCTCTGCCCGCCGGAAGATTTTTGTTGCCGTTCATAAGGTCTTTGATGATGCACATCATTTTAACTGTGAATTCCCAGTCTTTTTCTTTCTGTTCATCACTCTTTCTTACAAATTCGGGATTCTTATCAAAACCGTTTTTGCAGTTTTCCTTTACCCATTTGTATGCTTTCTCATATTCGGCCTCGTCATAGATGCCCTCCTCCATTCGACGAATAATTTCAACTTCGTCAACGGATTCAACGCGCATACCCAGATATTCTTCAAAGAAATCCGTGTCAATTGAAGAACCGGCAATACCCATACAAATTGAGCCGATTTGAAGATAGGATTTTCCCTTCATTGTTGCAACTGCAACGGCGCTTCTTGCAAAGCGGAGAAGTTTTTCTTTTACGTCCTCGGGCATTGTTGTATCGTCAGCATCCTGAACATCCTTACCGTAGATACCGAATGCGGGAAGACCTTTCTGCGCATGAGCCGCAAGAACTGCCGCAAGATAAACCGCTCCGGGACGTTCCGTTGCATTGAATCCCCAAACACCCTTAATTGTAGCAGGATCCATATCCATTGTTTCGGAGCCGTAACACCAACAGGGAGTAACGGAAAGAGTAATCATAACCCCTTCTTTGCGGAATTTTTCTGCACAAGCGGCGGCCTCGGCAACTCTGCCGATGGTTGTGTCGGCAATAACAACCTTAACCGGCTCACCGTTGGAATATTTAAGATTCTTTGTGAAGAGTTCGGCGGCGGATTTTGCCATATTCATTGTCTGTTCCTCAAGGGATTCTCTAACCTTAAGGGGACCGCGTCTGCCGTCGATAATGGGACGAATACCGATTACGGGATACTCGCCGAGATATCTGTTCTCTGCCATAATAATATCATCCTTTCAACTGTGCAAATACTCACAGATTATTTCATTTAATAGTATAACATAAATAAATTTCTTTGCAATTGATATAAAGTAAAATTTTACCGTAAATATTCAGTCAAAATGACAAAATATTAAATTAAAAACATTTATTGACAAATTATGACTATCATTATACAATAGTTCCGTATTTTTTGGTAAATACGGAAAGGATGGTTTTATGAAAAACCAAAGAAAACGCAGATTTATTGCGGTACTTATAATGTGCATTTTTATGTTCACAATAGGTACAATTTGTTCAGCAGTAAGTGATGACGCGGCAGCTCCCGAGGTAGCGGAGGCTTCAGTTGTTACAGTGGGTGAAACGGAATATGACCTTGCCGACGGTGATTCCGCTCTCGAGTATGTTAACAGTTATGCCGACAACCTTGAAGCCGATCCCGAATTTGAAACAAATGTTGACGCGGCTATTAACAAAGTTCGTGAAACAATACCCCAATATGCAACATTCTGGGCATTGTTGGCTCCCATTATTGCCATTGTACTTGCCCTCATAACAAAAGAGGTTTATTCCTCTCTTGTTATCGGTATTATCGTTGGCGGTGTAATTTATGCCGGCGGTAATTTCGAGGGTACAATCGTTCACGTTTTAAGCGACGGTTTTATTGATAACCTTGCGGACAGTTACAATATGGGTATTCTTTTCTTCCTTGTTCTTTTAGGCGCACTTGTTGCAATGATGAACAAGGCGGGCGGTTCTGCCGCATTCGGCAGATGGGCAACTGCTCATATTAAATCAAGAGTGGGCGCGCAACTTGCAACTATTGCTCTCGGTGTTCTCATTTTCATTGATGACTATTTTAACTGTTTGACAGTCGGCTCGGTTATGCGTCCCGTTACGGACAATCACAAAATTTCCCGTGCAAAACTCTCATACATAATTGACGCAACTGCCGCTCCCGTTTGTATTATCGCTCCCATTTCTTCCTGGGCAGCCGCTGTTGCAGGTTTTGCAAGAGGCGCGGGCGCAGAAAACGGAATCAGCCTTTTCATTCAGGCAATTCCCTACAACTTCTATGCACTTCTTACATTTGTAATGATGATATTCCTCGCTGTTACAAGTTTTGACTTCGGTCCTATGAAAAAGCACGAGGACAACGCAAAAGAAACGGGCGACCTTTTCACAAGCGGTACAAAACAGGCTGTTGAAGAAATGGCAGTTAACGAAAAAGGCAGAGTTTGTGACCTTGTAGTTCCTATCATTATTCTCATTGTCAGCTGTGTAATCGGTATGATTTATTCCGGCGGATTCTTCAGCGGTGAAAGTTTTATTGATTCTTTCTCCAACTCCGACGCTTCCGTTGGTCTTGCATACGGTGCTTTTGTTGCAATTATCCTTACGGTTATTTTCTACCTTATCAGACGAGTTCTTTCTTTCAAGAGCATTATGGAATCCCTCCCCGAAGGCTTCAAGGCAATGGTTCCCGCCATTATGATTCTTGCTTGTGCATGGACTCTTAAAGCCATGACAGATTCCCTCGGTGCAAAGATTTTCATTTCCCAACTCATTGAGGGCAGTGCCGCAGGCTTCCAGGCTCTTCTTCCTGCAATTATCTTCGTTATTGCAGTGGGACTTTCCTTTGCAACAGGTACATCCTGGGGTACATTCGGAATTCTCATTCCAATTGTTCTCTCCGTATTCTCAGCGGGCGAGCCCATAACAATTGTTGCAATTTCCGCTTGTATGGCAGGTGCTGTTTGCGGTGACCACTGCTCACCCATTTCCGATACAACAATTATGGCTTCCGCAGGTGCACAGTGCGACCACCTTAACCACGTTTCAACACAGTTGCCCTATGCTCTCACGGTTGCCGGCGTTTCCGCAGTAAGTTATATTATTGCAGGTTTCGTTCCCAACTGGATGATAGTTCTTCCCATAGCACTTGTGCTTATGCTTGCAACACTCTTTGTTCTCAAAGCAGTTATGAAGAAAAAAGCATAATTGTATCCATATACTAAACATCCCCTACGGTATAATGCCGTAGGGGAATTTTTATGTTTATTTTAAATTTTTTATTTACTCATAATTCCTTGCAGGAAGTTGACAGCGGCTTTAATGTCTTTTTCGGGATTTTCTCCCACCTCACGTTCAATGGTAAGGAAACCCTTGTAACCGATTTCTTCCAAAGCCCCAAGATATTTCGGGAAATCCACGCTTCCCTCACCCAAGGGAACTTCAATAAAGGAATCATCCGTTACTATAACATCCTTTTTGATTCCGTAAACTATTTCGGGGTCGCGGAAGAAAAGTTGTTTTCCGTCTTTTGCATGGGTATGGACAATGTATTTTTTAAGGTTATGCACCGCACCCACGGGGTCGTCACCGGTTACCATAACAAGATTTGCGGGGTCAAGATTTACACCAACACCCGTCGAATTCAGACTGTCGAGAAAGCCTTTTAAAACCGCGCTTGTTTCGGGACCTGTTTCAACGGCAAAATGTGCGTTAATTGAATCCGCATATTCCGCAAGTTCAAAGCAAGCCTCCTGCATAATTTTATATCTGTCATGATTGGGGTCGGAAGGTACAACACCGATATGGGTCGTTACAATATCTGTTTCAAGGTCTTTTGCAAGGTCAATAATTCTCTTTGATTTTTCAACTCTTTCTTTGTTGAGATCTTTGTGAATAAATCCCCCGCCGCCTAAATCACCGCACAATGCGGAAACGGTCAGTCCGTTATCCTTAACAAGTTTTAAAAATTCTCTTCTTTTTTCCGACGTAAGATTTTCAGGTGCCATTTCGCCCCGTGTAGAATAAACCTGAATACCCTGCGCGCCGCATTCAGCCGCCTTTTTTACGGCTGTGGGAATATCGGTTCTAAAGCTGTCTATGATAATACCTATGGGAAATTTTTGCATTTTAAACACCTCTTGTAATATTCTCAATTTCTGTTTTCGTCGTTGTTTTGAAAATCCTGAAGTTCCGGCGGAAGATTGTTCTGTACGGGCTGTTGTGCCGTCTGATTATACGGCATTGCAGTGGGATTATTGTACTGCTGATTATAGGGATTTACGGGCTGTGTGTTGTATTGGGTGTAAGTCTGCCCTCCGTTTTGTATAACCTGCTGACCGAATGCCATTCGTGCCTGTTCAATGGAACCGAAAAATTCCTTATATTCCTTAAGTTTTTTTCTTGTTCTAAGGTAAAGCACAAAGAATACTATTGTTAAAACAGGCAATACCAAAACAAATGCAAGAAAACCTACGGCAAAGGTGTCCAAATCCTCGTTATATTCATAATAATCCGAAGTTATAACATCTCTTTCCAAGGCGTCCATATATTTTTCCGCCTTGGAAAAATCGTATGCTCTTGAAGGCTTTTCACCGTTAAAATATGTACCGCTTATATAGAAATCATTTATGAATTCTTTCAAAAATTCAGGTTCCTTATCGTCCGAAAAAATGCCGGATGATGCGACCATATAAAGATTTTCCTTTGTTGCGAAAATATAGGCATATAATTCCTCTTGGAAAAGTCCGTCGTCAGTTGAGGCATAAATATAGCAGGCGGTTAATCCGTTTATATTTCTTTTTTGAATCTCTGCTATTTCCACATCGGAAAAATCTTCATACAGGAAATATTCCATTCTTTTTTTGATAACTTCCGTGTCGGTATCTTTTATTCCGTAGGGAAACAAAAGATTTCCCTCAACAAATATTTCGATACTTCCCTCGTAATTCACGGTATCTTCAAGATAATAATGGTCGTAGCCGCAATCACTCACTATGTTAAAATCATTGGGTATTACAGCGTAAAATTTGTCGTTTGAAATCTCATTATCCCTTGCAGACACGTTAACAACGCTCATTGACAATGCAATAATCAAAACCATTGATAAAACTAAAATTTTTCTTTTCATTTTTATTCCCCTTTGATTTTTTTCCAATATTCCTTTGCCGTCTGCTCTATTTTATTGTCGCCGTATTCATAATATTTGGCATTTTTAAGGACATCGGGCAAATATTGCTGTTGTACCCATCTATTAGGGTAGTCATGCGGATATTTATAGAACTGACCCTTAATTTCCGCGTCGTCACCGTCAAAATGTTTGTTTTGGAGTTGTCTGGGTATGGGTCCGGATTTACCTTTTCTCAAATCTGCCAAAGCCATATCTACGGCGGCTTCTCCTGTATTTGACTTGGGCGAAGTTGCAACTAAAATAACCGCGTCCGCCAAAGGTATTCTCGCCTCCGGCATACCCACCTGCAAGGCAATGTCCGTACAACTTTTTACTATGGGCAAAATCTGCGGATATGCAAGTCCCACATCCTCAGCCGCACAAACTAAAAGACGTCTTATTGCAGATGTCATATCCCCCGCTTCCAAAAGTCTTGCAAGATAATGAACGGCGGCATCCGGATCGGAGCCCCTCATTGATTTTTGAAAAGCGGAAAGAATATCGTAATGCTCATCACCCTCCCGGTCATACCGCATTGCGCTTTTTTGGGTTAATTCCCTTGCATTTTCAAGGGTGATTATTCTTTTTTCATTCTCTTTGGGTTTTGCCGCGGCTAATACGCAAAGTTCAACTGCATTAAGGGACTTTCTTACATCTCCGCCGCAGGCAGTTGCAATATGTAGGGAAACACCGTCCTCAACCTGAAATTCTTCCCCTTTTTCCTCCGCCAGAAGTTTGAAACCCCGATTAACCGCTTTTTCCACTTCTTCGGCTGTTACGTGCTTGAATTCAAAGACAGAAGAACGGCTTAAAATTGCACTATATACATAGAAATAAGGATTTTCCGTTGTGGAGGCAATAAGAGTTATTGAGCCGTCCTCTATGTATTCCAGAAGCGTTTGTTGTTGCTTTTTATTAAAATACTGTATCTCATCAAGGTAAAGGAGTATTCCGTTGGGTGCCGTAAACGCGTTAAGGTCTTCAACAATATCTCTTATATCCTGTGTTCCTGCGGTTGTGCAGTTGAGTTTTCTTAAAGTTCTGTCGGTTTTTTTAGCAATCATTCGTGCCAGGGTTGTTTTGCCCGTACCGGAGGGTCCGTAAAATATAAGATTGGGAAGTTCCCCCGATTCAATTATATTTCTTAAAGGTTTTCCCTGTCCTATAAGGTGTTGTTGCCCGACTATTTCATCCAGACTTTGCGGACGTATTCTGTCAGCAAGAGGTGTGTGCATTTAATCAAATCCTTTTTTTAGAACATCTGCCATTCAAACAAGCCTATAAACACGGCTATTATAATGGGTAGCGTTCCGCATTTTCTGTATAAAACCGACCTTTTCATATCGGGTGAAATGTCGAGTTTGTCAACCTTTTCAATATATTTGCTCAGTTTTTTATAATACAGATTTGTTGCATAAATTCCCATTAACATACGAACACCGTAAAAGACGATATATTTAAAAATCGTTACGGGGACGGGAAGTTTAATTTTTCCCATTATATCGTAAAGTTCTTTCTGTGTTTTTGTTAAAGTGGCACTTTCGGAGTTGGAATAGTAAGCAAGTATATCTTCCGCAAAATACGGGTCCTCCTCCTGACAAGCGGTTAACGCGTTTGTGAACTCCGTATTACTGAAAATTGAATAATAAATAGAACCGAATACCAAAACATATAAAGCCAATATAATTGATGCAAGTTTATACATTTTTCTGTATAAACTCCAAGCCAACGGAACAAAGAAAGAAGCTATATTCCAAGAGAAAGCTTTTTTCGTTTTGTCAATGAGCATAAAGCGGGGAATATAATATTTTTGATTCTTTTTTATTGCCGCTTCATAGTAGGAAACATGTTTGCCGTCAATGGTTATTTCTCTCTGTTTATCGTTGATTTCTTCAAATATTTCTCTGACTGCCTTTTGGGATTCACTTTCTTCCGGCATTTTTTCAAATTCTGTTTTTGGTACGTCTGAAATTTCTTTATTATCAGTTTCTTCTACCTGATGAAATTCCACTTCAATGGGTTCATTTGTACCATGTTTATATTCGTTGATGCATCTCCCGTTTTTAAGATAGCATTCTCTGTGATGGGGAGTGCCGCATTCGGCACATACTACAACATCGTCATCCTCTTGAAAAACCTCTTTACACACGGGACATTTGTAATTTGTATATTTCATTTTTCGCCTTTCTTTAAAATACAATTTTTCAAATTAAATATTACAGTAAATTTCCTATAAATGCAATATTTTACATACTAAATTTTCATTTATTTAATAATCGGAGAAATTTTTGAACAATTCTTTTGCAAATTGTCGATTTTTTTCTTAATTTTATTGAAATGTTATCTTCTATATGATATAATTTATTAGAATATATTATAGTTATTATATACATTATATTGTAATTTTTGGGGTGAAATAATTGGACAATATTGTTGAATTGTGGAATGCAGTTCTAAAGGATATAACGGGCAGTGTTTCCAATGCGGTATTATCTACCTGGATTAAGGATTTAGTTCCTATTGATTTTGACGGCGAATGTGTTATTGTACAAGCTTCGTCCGAATTTAAAAAGAATATTATTGACAACCGTTTTTTAAATGAAATAAAAAAATCCTGCGAAGCGGTAATAGGCTTTCCCGTTAACGTCTGTGTTACGGTTGATGAATCATCCTCGAATAACTACGGTTCTGCAAAAGAAAACAGAAATTCGGACAATAATCAGTTTTCAAGTGAAAACGAGCTTGACTCCTCAAAATTTGAACCTACGTTCAGTAACTTTATTGTCGGATCTACAAACCAATTTGCATATGTTGCCGCAGTTGCCGTTACAAATAATCCCGGAAGCGTTCACAACCCGCTTTTCATCTACGGTGAATCCGGTCTTGGCAAAACTCACCTTTTAAAAGCTATAAATGCCGAGATTAAACGTAAACAGCCTACAATGAATATCATTTATACAAGCGGTGAAAATTTTCTTAACGAAATGATCAACCACATGGGCGAAAAGAATATGTCGGAATTTCATAATAAATACAGAAATGCCGATGTACTGCTTATGGACGATATTCAGTTTATCGGTAAAACAAGCGTTGCGCAGGAAGAATTTTTCTACACCTTTGAAGCACTTATAAATCAAGGAAAACAAATTGTACTTACGTCCGATCGTCCGCCGAAAGATATTCCCACATTGGAAGAAAGGCTCCGCAGCCGTTTCATTCAGGGACTTCTTGCGGATGTGCAACCTCCGATGCTTGAAACGAGAATAGCAATTATTCGCCGTAAGGCTCAAGCCTTTAATATGACAATTCCGGATGATGTTGTAGAATTTATTGCGGAGCGTCTTAAAAATAATGTCAGACAAATTGAAGGAGTTGTCAATAAACTTTACGCCGTTTATTCAATTGACGGAAGTTCACCTACAATCGGTGTTGCAAACGATATAATAAAAGACATTGTTTATTACGCACAGCCCACTGAAGTTACAATCAATAATATTATTGATAAAGTTGCAAAAAGTTTCGGTGTTTCGCCGGAAGATATACGTTCCGAAAAGAAAAAAGCTGAAATTTCCAATGCAAGACAAGCCGCCATGTATATTATGAGAGAGGTTACCAATCTTACTTTTGAAGAAATAGGTAGTCAGTTCAACGGCAAAAAACACTCAACCGTTATTTACTCAATAGAATGTTGTGAAAGCAAAATGGAGGACAACCCCTCTTTGAAAAATAATATTTATGATATTATGAAAAGCATAAAAGATGAAAAACTTGACAGCTAAAATAAAAAGTTTTCTACATTTTAAACGTTAATTGATAACATTTTTTCTACATTTTAAACATTACTTTTTAAATCAATCAATTTACTGACAAAATTATACAAATTTTAAACAAATAAAAAAACTCGAATAAAACTTTGAAAAATAAGCGATTTTTAACGCAATCTACAATTTGACAGTACCTACTACTGCTACTGTTTAAATTATTATTTTGAACTGAATTTTTCATTTTATTCACAGAAAACGTAATTTTTTATTCTTCTATATGGAGGTAGCATTATGAAGATAATTTGTAACACGACCGTACTCGCAGAAGCCTGTAACGTTGTGCAAAGAGGTGTGCCTCAAAAAAGCACTCTTCCTGCAACGGAAGGTATATTTTTACAGGCTAAAAATTCAAAACTTACTCTTACGGGTTATGACCTTGAAGTAGGTATTACAACTACAATAGAATGTTCAACGGAAACGGAGGGCAGCATAGTTCTTAACGCAAGACTTCTTTGTGACATTTTAAGACGTCTTCCTTCCCAGAGCGTTACAATAAATTCCGACAGTCATAATCTTTGCAAAATTACATCCGGAGAAGCAGAATTTTCTCTTGTTGGTATTCCTGCCGACGATTATCCCGAACTTCCCACAGTTTCCGGCGGTATGCCTTTTTCCATTAAACAGGGTATTCTTAAAAATATGGTTAAACAAACAATCTTTGCTGTTGCCGTACAAGATATCAAACCGGTTCATAAAGGTATCAAATTTGAAGTTGAAAGCAATAATCTCCGCCTTGTTTCCTGCGACGGTTTCCGACTTGCAATAAGAAATGAAACAATAGATTACAGCGGAGAAAATATGACTTTCGTTGTTCCCGCAAAAACTCTTTCCGAAGTAACAAAATTGGCGGATGATGACGAAGCAAACATTGTTTTCTCAATAGGAAAGAAATTTATTCTTTTTGAAATCGGCAATTACAGAATAATTTCCCGTATTTTAGAGGGTGAATTTTTCAACTATAAAAATGCAATTCCTTCAGAAAGTTCAACAAAAGCAAGAGTTAATCTTAAACTTCTTCTTGACAGCGTTGAAAGGACTTCTCTTCTTATTACAAGTAAAATAAAAAGTCCGATACGTTGCGTTTTTGATGATAATACAATAAGAATTTCAAGTGCAACCTCTCTCGGTGCGGCTACTGATAAAATTCCCGCATCAATAGAAGGAAAAAGACTTGAAATCGGTTTTAACAATACCTATTTAACGGACTGTCTGAGAACTGTTGATGTGGATGAAGTTAAAATTGAACTTTCAAGTCCTGTTTCTCCGATTATTATTAAGCCCGTTGATGGTGATAACTTCATTTTCCTCATCATCCCTATGAGATTGAAAAATGAAAATATCAGTTGATAAAAGTTTTAAACAATATCTGAAAGAATGTTAAAAAATGAAAATCAGAGTTAAAGTTGCGCCAAAAGAACATAAGGATTTTATTTTAAAAGGCGATTATATTCGCCTTGATGATCTTTTGAAAAATATCGGTGTTGTAAATACGGGCGGACATGCAAAAATCATTATTCAAGAGGGCGAAGTCAAAGTTAACGGAGAAATTTGCACAATGAGAGGAAAAAAACTCCGCGTGGGCGACTGTGCCGAATACGAAAGAATAATTTATGACATAAAATAATTTTAAGAAGCGGTGAAGTATGACAGTCAATTCTGTTAAAATTAAAAATTTCAGAAATATTTCCGATTTATGCTTTACCGCCGGCGAAGGTGTAAACGTTATTTACGGTGAAAATGCTCAGGGAAAAACAAATATTTTGGAATCTTTATGGCTTTTTACCGGTTGTAAAAGTTTCAGAGGAGCAAAGGACAGCGATTTTCTTAAATTCGGAGAGAAATTTTCAAAAATCAACTTGGAATTTTCCGATAATTTTAGAACAAAGAAGTCTGAAATAACCTTTTGTGATAAAAAGAAAAATGTTTTTCACAACGGTGTGCAACTTCGTTCCTCAGCAGAACTTATAGGTTCATTCTATGCAGTAATTTTTTCTCCCGTTCATTTATCTTTAATTAAAGACGGTCCTTCTGCAAGACGAAAATTTTTAGATACGGCTCTTTGCCAGTTAAAACCTTCCTATGCTCAAAACCTTGCAGGGTATAAAAGGGCTCTTTTACAGAGAAATGCTTTACTGAAAGATTTATATTTGAATACTGAACTTTATGATGTTCTTGATGTCTGGGATGACCGATTGGCAAGACATTCCGCATCAGTTATAAAAGAAAGACTTGATTATATAACTTTACTTTCCGAATACAGTAAAAGTATTTATTCGGGAATATCTGAAAACAAAGAGGATTTTTCTGTATATTATTTGAGAAAAGAATACAGAAATGAGAAAATAACCGTTAAAGATATTTATTTAAAAGAACTTGAAAAGTTAAAAGAATCAAGAAAAGAAGACATTATTTTAAAAAGCACCACGGTAGGTCCCCACAGGGATGATTTTGAAATACTTATAAATAATGTCAGTGCAAGAAGTTTCGGTTCTCAAGGACAACAGCGTTCATGTGCATTGGCTCTGAAATTAGGAGAATCGGAAATTATAAAAAAAGTTACGGGAGAAACGCCCGTTGCACTTCTTGATGACGTTATGAGCGAACTTGATGAAAAACGTCAGGATTATGTTCTTAACCATATAAATGACAGGCAGGTTTTTCTTACCTGTTGTGATCCGTCCCAGGTTTTGAGACTTTGCGGCGGAAAGTCCTTTCTAATAAAGGACGGTGAGATAGTTTAATGTATATACACATCGGACAGGATACGGTTATTATTGATAAAGAAATAATCGGAATTTTTGATATGGATAACACGACTGTTATGAAAAAAACATTGGATTATCTCAATAATGCTGAAAAGGAAAAATGTGTAGTAAATGTCGCTCCTTTTGAGCTTCCTAAATCTTTCATTGTATGCCAAACTCCCAAGGGCAGAAAAATTTATATTTCACCTGTCTCTGTGGGAACGGTATTAAGGAGAATAGAATCCGGCAATGTTGGATAATAAATTTAGTAAATAAATTATCATATATATTTATTTTGAATCTTCTACGGAGGTTAGTATTTTGGACGAAAACATCATTAAAACCGAAGAGGAGCTTCTTGAAGAAGCTAAAGAAAACGAAGTTATTCTTGATGAAAACGCAGAAATTGACACTGTTGTTACAGAAAAATATGACGCAAGTGCAATCCAAGTTCTTGAAGGACTTGAGGCGGTAAGAAAAAGACCGGGTATGTACATAGGTTCCACGGGACCTAAAGGTCTTCATCACCTTGTATATGAAATTGTTGATAATTCCATAGACGAGGCTCTTGCAGGTTTCTGTACTCATATTGAGGTTGAGATTCTCCCCGATAATGTTATTACCGTACGTGATAACGGCCGTGGTATTCCCGTTGGTATCAATGAACAACAGGGACTTCCTGCGGTTACGGTTGTTCTTACAATTCTTCACGCAGGAGGTAAATTCGGAGGCAGCGGTTATAAAGTTTCCGGCGGTCTTCATGGTGTTGGTTCTTCCGTTGTTAACGCACTTTCGGAGTGGTTTGAAGTTGAGGTTTCTCAAGACGGTCATGTGCATTATCAGCGTTTTGAGCGGGGTACTCCCACCTGTGATTTAAAGGTTATCGGAGATACTGATGAAACAGGTACACTTATAAGATTTAAGGCGGACTCCGAAATATTTACGGAAACTACCGTATATGATTTTGAAACTCTTGAAAGAAGATTAAGAGAACAGGCATTTCTTAATGCAGGTCTTTCAATTTCTCTTACGGATAAACGTGACGTTGATGAAGTAAAAGAAGTTTATTGCTTTGAAGGCGGTATTTCTTCTTTCGTAGAATTTGAAACAAATAAAAGAGGACTTACACCTCTCCATGAAAAACCCATTCATTTTTCTGCCGTAAGCGGTGACAGAGAGGCAAACATTGCTCTTATGTACAATGACAGTTATAATGAATTGATTTTGAGTTTTGCAAACAATGTAAGAACCATTGACGGCGGTACCCATGAAAACGGTTTTAAAACCGCTTTAACAAGAGTATTTAACGATTATGGACGAAAATATAAACTTTTAAAAGACAACGATAAAAACCTTTCCGGTGATGATGTTCGTGAGGGTCTTACTGTTGTTATAAGCGTTAAACTCACGGAAGCCCAGTTTGAAGGACAGACAAAAGGTAAATTGGGTAATACCGATATCACTCCCCTTGTTTCAAAATGTGTTTATGAGAAACTTTCAACATATTTTGAAGAAAATCCTGCCGAGGCAAAAGCAATTTTCAGCAAGGCTCTTGATGCTTCAAGAGCAAGGGAAGCCGCCAGAAAAGCAAGGGACAATGCCAGAAGAAAATCCGTTCTTGAAAGTAACAATCTTCCCGGTAAACTTGCCGACTGTATTGAAAAAGACGCAGTAAGAACGGAAGTATATATTGTTGAGGGTGATTCTGCGGGCGGATCTGCAAAACTCGGAAGAGACAGAATGTTCCAAGCAATTCTTCCTCTTTGGGGTAAAATGCTCAACGTTGAAAAAGCAAGACTTGATAAGGTTATAGGAAATGATAAACTGACACCCGTTGTTCTTGCATTAGGTACGGGTATCGGTGAAGATTTTGATATAAATAAACTCCGTTACGATAAAATTATAATTATGGCGGATGCCGACGTTGACGGTGCGCATATCAGAACACTTCTTTTGACTTTCTTCTTCCGTTATATGCCCGAACTTATTTCTACGGGTCATGTTTATCTTGCTCAACCCCCTCTTTACAGAATAAGTAAAGGACAGAAACACCAATATGCTTATTCCGACGAAGAAAGAGATAAAATTTTAGCAGAAGTCGGAACAGGTTCTTCAATTCAGCGTTACAAAGGTCTTGGTGAAATGGACCCCGCTCAACTTTGGGAAACAACTATGGACCCGGAAACAAGACTTATGTTGAGGGTTACTGTTGAAGATGCGGAAAAAGCGGATGAAACATTTTCAATTCTTATGGGTGACAAAGTTGAACCCCGTAGAGAATTCATAGAGAAAAATGCTAAATATGTTAAAAATCTTGATATTTAAGAAAGGGAGGATTTAAAGATGGACGAATTTAATGAGAAAAACGAAGGCGTCACTCAAGGTATAAACAATCTTCCTGACCCTTATGAAAATCAACGCATTATAAATGTTGAAATAAACAATGAAGTAAGAACATCCTTTCTGGACTATTCAATGTCGGTTATTACCTCCCGTGCTCTTCCCGATGTGCGCGACGGTTTAAAACCTGTTCACAGAAGAATTCTCTATACTATGTATGAGAATAATCTTACTCCCGATAAACCCTACCGTAAATGTGCCGATACCGTCGGTTCGGTTCTCGGTAGGTACCATCCCCACGGTGACGCATCCGTTTATGATGCAATGGTACGTCTTGCACAGGATTTTTCTATGAGATATATGCTTGTTGACGGTCACGGTAACTTCGGTTCAATCGACGGCGACCCTGCCGCCGCATACCGTTATACTGAGTCCCGTATGAGCAAAATGTCCCTTGATATGCTTACGGATATTGATAAAAATACGGTTGATTTTGTTCCTAACTATGATGACCGTCTTAAAGAACCAACCGTTTTACCCGCACGTTTTCCGAATCTTCTTGTAAACGGTTCGCAGGGTATTGCAGTCGGTATGGCAACAAACATTCCTCCCCATAATTTAGGAGAGGTTTGCGGTGCCATTGAATGTCTTATTGACAATCCCGACGCGGAACTTGAGGATCTTATGGAACACATTAAAGGTCCTGATTTTCCCACAGGCGGTATTATTATGGGCAGAGCGGGAATCAGAGCTGCCTATGCAACAGGACGCGCAAAGGTAATAGTACGTGCAAAAACTGAAATCGTTGAGGGAAAAAACGGCAGATTTAAAATTATAATTACCGAAATTCCTTATATGGTCAATAAAGCAAGACTTATTGAGTCAATTGCCGACCTTGTCAAAGATAAAAGAGTTGAAGGCATTGCCGATATCAACGACTATTCTTCCGACAAAATGGGTATGCACATTGAAATTGATATTAAGAGAGATGCAAATGCACAGGTTGTTCTCAATAAGTTATTTACTTATACTCAACTCCAGTCAACTTGTGGTGTAATTCTTCTTGCACTTGATGACGGACAGCCGAAAATTCTTACTCTTAAAGAAATTCTTCAAAAATACATTGACCATCAGTGCAATGTTATTATAAGAAGGACTCAGTTTGACCTTAAAAAAGCTCAGGAAAGAGCACATATTCTTGACGGTCTTGCAAAAGCAATTGATATTGTTGACGAAATTATTGCAACAATCCGTTCATGTAAGGGCGGTCAGGCAGAAGCAAAGACTGCCATTATGGAAAAATTTGATTTTGACGATGTTCAGGCAGCCGCTATTGTTGCTTTCCGTTTAGGTCAGTTGGCAGGTCTTGAAATTCTCAAAATTACTAACGAACTTAATGAACTTCGTGAAAAAATTAAAGATTTACAGGATATTCTTGCTTCTCACGAAAGAGTTCTCAGCATCGTTAAGGAAGAATTGAGTGCTATAAGCAAAAAATATTCCGACGAACGAAGAACTGCCATTGAAAATGTCAGCGGTGAGGTTGATATTGAGGACCTTATTCCCGAAGAAAAATGTATGTACACCTATACAAATATGGGTTATATCAAACGTCAGCCCGTTGACCAATTCTCAATTCAAAACAGGGGCGGCCGCGGTGTTAAGGGTATGACAAGACGTGAGGACGATTATGCCGAAACAATGTTTATTGCTTCTTCTCACGATTTTATTATGTTCTATACCACTCGCGGACGTGCTTACAGACTTAAAGGTTACGAAATTCCCGAGGGCAGTAAGACAAGCAAGGGCTCAAATATTGTTAATATTCTTCCCCTTGAAAGCGGAGAAAAGGTTTCTGCAATGATTAAAATTCCCAAGGATGACGAGGGAATGTATCTGTGTATGGTAACAAGAAAGGGTATTATAAAGCGTTCTTCACTTGATATATTCAGAAATGTCAGAAGAAACGGTATTATTGCAGTAAATCTGCGTGAGGATGATGAACTCGCTTGGGTAAAACTTACATCCGGTAACGATGATTTGCTTGTTGCCACAAAGAAAGGTATGTGTATCCGTTTCAATGAAAACGATGCAAGACCTCTCGGCAGAACTGCAAGCGGTGTTAAAGCAATTACCCTTAAAGACGGTGATGAAGTTATCGGTATGAGCGTTATGAGTGAGGGCGGAAAACTCCTTACCGTAAGCGAAACGGGCTTCGGACGTATAAGTGAAAACAATAATTACCGCTTACAGTCAAGGGGCGGTAAGGGTCTTAAAAACTACCATATTGATAAATACGGCGAGGTTGCCGCAATAAGCGATATCAATGAGGAAGACGACATTATTCTTATTTCTCAGGACGGTATAATCATAAGAATTCCTGCATCAGCAGTTAGAATTTGTGCCCGTCCGTCAAAGGGTGTTAAGGTAATGCGTCTCGGAGAGGGAGATAAGGTGGTTACCCTTTCAACAACCGAGCACGATGAAAACGAAATCAACGGCGAGGTTGAGGATGACGGAACCGCATCGGAAGGCGCGGGGGACACATCCGAAGATAATGAGGATATAGGAACTGAAGACGTTAACGAAAATACAACGGAGGAATAATCAGTAATGTCGGACAGTAATAAGCGTGACGAGGGTATGCAGGATTATATGGATTTGCTCGATGAGATGTCAAAAAAAGACGGTGCAAATTCGGAAAAAATACCCTCTCCACCCCCTATTAAAGAAAAAGATGTGGAAAAAAGCGAATTTGAAGATATAAACAGTTCTTCAAATAAGGAAAAAAATCCTTTTAAAAGGCTTTCCGGGTGGTATAACAATTTACCTAAAAAGAAAAAGATTGTTGTAAGTATAATTGCGGTTTTTCTCGCTATTGTTCTTACACTTACCACTGTTCTCGGTATTTTCATAGGAAAAAAATTCGGTCTTTTAGGCGATAATATAAACGGTTTGGAATATGATGATACCATATATGATGACGGTGAATTTGATGACATAAATATTGATATCGGTTCAGCCGGATTCAAACAGGCACTTCAGGATTGGGCTACTCAGGGAAATGAGAATAAAATGTCCAGTAAGAATGTTATAAATGTTCTTCTTGTGGGTGCCGATAGCCGTCAGGGAACAAATTCGGGAAATACGGATGTAATGATGCTTGTTTCCTTGAACAAGAAAACAAAGGAATTAAAATTAGTTTCTTTTTTAAGAGACAGTTATCTTTATATTGAGGGTAAAAATAATTCCTATTGTACAAAACTTAATGCAGCTTTTTCCATGGGCGGTCCCGAATGTCTTCTCCAGACTATTGAAAATAACTATAAAATTGAAATTGATAACTATGTTATGGTTAATTTCGAGTCTTTTAAGTCGATTATTGACGCAATGGGCGGTGTAACCGTTGATGTTCAGAAATATGAGGCAGATTATAACTATACGAAATTCAAAATAAATCTTCCCTACGGTGAAAACGTAACACTTAACGGAGAACAAGCCCTTTGTTTCTGCCGTATCAGAGGATGCGATGCTGACGGCGATGTCAGCAGAACACGAAGACAAAGACAGGTAATTGAAGCCATAATTGACAAAGTAACAAGTGCATCGGTAAGCGATTTGAACAAGTATATTGATATACTTCTCCCATACGTTGAAACAGGTTACAGTAAAACTCAAATATTTTCCTTGGGTGTTCAGGCATTGACGGGTAAATGGTATAACTACGAAAGAACACAACTTCAAATGCCCGATGAGGAATGCAGAACATCGGGAAGTGCGAATGCTTGGATTTGGGTTGTTGACTATCAGTTAGCGGCATATAAACTTCAAACTGAACTTTACGGTCAGTCAAATATTACCCTTCCCGAAAACAGAGTATCAATTATTGATATTTACAGAGGGGCAAGTTATTCGGGTAGTTCTTCTTCCGGAAGCAGTAATACGGTTACAACTGCAAAGAATGATAAGAACAGCCCTGAAACAACCATGGGCACAACTGCTCCCGAAACAACCCAAAGTGTTTCATCGGTAGTTGATGATAACGATCAAAATCTTGAAACAACTGCGGAAGTAACAGAAAACACAACAGTTCCCGTAACTGATATTCCCGATACTACTGCGGTTGAAACAACAGTTTCAGACACTCCATCCACTACCCAGGGCACATTACCTCCTCCAGAGGTGACTGAATAATGGGAAAAAATAATGAATATGTAAAAAAACGTAAAAGTTATTACGGTTTTGCAAAAAATTATCCCGGAAAATTAGGTTCAAGTAAATATGTTATCGGAGACAGCCGCATAGTAAGAAGAAAAGAAATAATAAGAAAAGTTATAATCATTGTATTTATAATCTTTGTTTTTATTGCTTCTTATGTGGCTACATCCGTTGGATTTGAAATTTCAGAAAGACAACCGAATAATAAAACAACAGCATCCGTATCAATGGATGCTGTTGTTTTATATTACATCATATAAAAAAGAACCTCCGACCGTTCGGTCAGAGGCTCTTGTTAACTCAAATTATTCGTCGTCGCCGCAGCAATCACAACCGCAGTCGCAATCGTCAAAATCAATGTCAAGTTCAAGTTTTTCACCGCAAGCCGGGCACTCGATGAATTCTTCGTCAAGCATTTCTTCGTCAAGGTAAATTTCTTCACCGCAGGAAGGACACTCGACTTCAAAAAGTTCGTCATCCTCGCAGTCGCAACAATCGCAGAAATCGTCGTCATCGCCGCAGAATACATATTCTTCAAGTTCGTCAAGATCTTCGTCGATAGCGTCAACGAGTTCTTCAACTGCGCTGAGATCCTCGTCGATGTCTGTTACTGTGAGAGCCATATCTTCAAGAATATCGAACATTGCTTCAAAAATCTTTGCTTCTTTGGACTCTTTGTCAAGGTCAAGACCTGCAGCAAGTCCTTTAAGGTATGCAACCTTTTCTGTAAGTGTCATATCAATGACCTCCTATTATTTATTGAAAATACTCAAAAGTAATTATGCTCTTGAGAGATATTCACCGGTTCTTGTGTCGATGTTAATCATTTCACCTTCATCAATAAAGAGGGGAACTTTGATTTCTGCACCTGTTTCAACAGTAGCGGGTTTTGTCGCATTAGTTGCTGTGTTACCTGCGAAACCGGGGTCAGTCTTTGTAACCTGAAGGGTTACGAATGTGGGGGGTTCAACACCGAAAACATTGCCCTTGTATGAAAGAATCTTACAGGTCATATTTTCTTTTACGAATTTGAAGTTATCTGAAAGATTTGAAGAATCAACAGGAATCATTTCATAACTTTCGGGGTCCATAAAGTAGTAAAGACCGCCGTCTTCATAAGAATATTCCATATCTTTTCTTTCAATGAAAGCTGTGGGAAACTTATCCGTGGGGCTGAATGTTTTTTCAACAACACTGCCGTTGATTACATCTCTGATTTTTGTACGAACAAAAGCCGCGCCCTTACCGGGTTTTACATGCTGAAACTCGATAATGGAATAAACTTTACCGTCCATTTCAAATGTAACGCCGTTTTTGAAATCGCCTGCTGTTACCATAATTAAATCCTCCGAAAATGAATTTCATATTTTTACATAATAATACTATAACATTTCGCCCCTATTTTCAAGTCTTTTTTTATATTTTAGCAATTTATAGGGGAAAAATTCAGTGTTTTTTATTTTTCTTCTTTTAAATCAATTCCCAATTCATCAAGTTGAACGGTATCAACTCTTGAGGGACATTCCGTCATTGGCTCACTTGCATTTTGAACCTTGGGGAATGCAATGACATCACGCAGAGAATCAACTTTAAGAAGTTGCATAACAAGTCTGTCAAGACCGATACCCATACCTCCATGGGGAGGGGGACCGAATTTGAATGCGTCAAGAAGATAGCCGAATTTCTGCTGTGCTTCTTCTTCGGAAAGACCTAAAAGCTTGAAGATTCTGTCCTGTAAATCGGAATCGGTAATACGGATTGAACCTGATGAAAGTTCAATTCCGTTGAGAACAAGGTCATAAGCCTCCGCCCTTACGGATGCCTTATCTGTTTCAAGGTATGGAAGACATTCGGGAAGCGGAGAGGTAAAGGGATGATGCATAGCAACAAATTGTTGTGTTTCCTCGTCCCAATCGAAGAAAGGAAATTCAACAATCCAAAGAAGATTGAAACCGTCGCCGATAATGTCAAGTTTTTTGGCGGTTTCATTACGCAAAGAGCCGAGAACGGAAAGAACGGAACTGTTCTTTGTATCTGCAATAATGAAAACAACGTCGCCCTTTTCGGCGCCTGCTCTGTCAAGGATTGCTTTCATTTCATCCTCTGTCATAAATTTTGCAAAGGAGGAAGCAATACCGTCATCGGTAAGTCTTATCCATGCAAGACCTTTTGCGCCGATGCCCTTTACAAATTCCGTAAGTTTGTCAACTTCTTTTCTCGTATATGTTGTAACCGCATTTTTAGCAGTAATACCGCGAACTGAACCGCCCCCTGCTATTGCGGAAGAAAATACGGAAAAACCGCAATCTTTCACAATATCGGAAAGGTCAAAAATCTCCATACCGAAACGGGTGTCGGGCTTGTCGGAGCCGTAGCGTTCCATAGCCTCCCTGTATGTAAGTCTGGGGAGGGGAAGGGGAATTTCAATTCCGAGAGCATCTTTGAAAACTCTTGCAATATAGCCCTCGCCTATTGAAAGAACGTCTTCCATTGTTACGAAAGACATTTCAAGGTCGATTTGGGTGAATTCGGGCTGTCTGTCCGCTCTTAAATCTTCATCACGGAAGCAACGTGCAATTTGCATATAACGGTCAAAGCCCGCAACCATTGAAAGTTGTTTGTAGAGTTGGGGTGACTGGGGAAGGGCATAGAACGAACCCTGATGAATACGGCTGGGAACAAGGAAATCCCTTGCACCTTCGGGAGTTGATTTAATGAGCATGGGTGTTTCAATTTCAACAAATCCGTTTTCATCAAAATAGTCACGGGTGATTTTTGTTACTTTGTGTCTGAAAAGAATATTGCTTTGTAAATCAGGACGGCGAAGGTCAAGATAGCGGTATTTGAGCCTTGTAAGTTCTGAGGTCTGACAGTTTTCTACAATGTCAAAGGGGGGAGTTTCACTTTTTGAAAGAACTCTTAAGTCCTTTACGTCAATTTCAATATCGCCCGTGGGAATTTCCTTATTTTTTGATGAACGCTCACGGACAATTCCTTTTGCCATAAGAACATATTCGCTTCTTACACCGAAAGCCTTATCAAAAATTTCTTTTTGAGTACCTTCGTCAAATGCCAACTGAACAATGCCGGTTCTGTCACGCAAATCAACGAAAATTAGTGCGCCAAGATCACGCTGTTTTGCAACCCATCCGCAGACGGTAACTTCGTTGCCGATATTCTCTGCGCGAAGTTCACTGCAGTAAACGGTTCTTTTAAGACCGTTCATATTATCCATATTTATACGCCCTTTCAAAGAAAGAATATTATTTTACATTAATCTTATGTTGAATAAGATGTCTTGTGGGAAAATGAAGTGCAACGGCAAATGCAAATCTCACAAGGGAGCCCACAACATTAACACTCATGGCACCCAAGCCCATTGCCTCTTTAGTCGATTGAATATCACTTGTAATTTTAATTACATCAGGAGTTATAACCAATCCGAAGGGAAGTACATCGGCAATTCCGTTTGATATTGACTGAATTGCTCCTAAAATAACAAAGAAAATTATAATTGCACCCAAATTTCCGAATTTTGAAACCGGAGATACATGGGAAAGTGTTAATGAGAGTTGTAATGACTGAACGGCAACCAGCACCAACACCGCAAGGGAAATACAGAAAAACATTACCGTCATAAAAATTGTAAGGAAAGAGGGTACACCGAAAATTTCAAGAATACTTTCCACGCTTTCCATAACATCTTCGCCCAGGGCTTCCTGAACCTGAAAAACCCAAAGGACAAGGGAGCCGATGAAAAGTGCATAAACCGAAAAAACCCAGATAAGACTTGAAACTGTTTTAGATACTAAAAGAGAACCGGTTTTAACGGGGAGGGAAAGAGTGAGATAACCCGCCCTGCCGAACATTGTTTTTGAAAACATCATTGCAACGGCAATTATTATGACAATACACGCAAAACCCAAAGCAAGGCTTACAAGTAACCCCCCCATTACTTTGATGACTTTTTCGTCTGAAGTCAATGTGAATATCTCCGCTACAACGGCAACAATAAATGTGCAGAGCAATACTACTGACATGGAATGCCATTGGGCTTTCAGGTCATTTTTCAAGAGTTTACCAAACATTGCTGAATACCTCCTTAAAAATGTCCTCGATTGATTTTCCGTCCTTAGTGATTTCAGTAACGCTGTCATTGAGGAGAACTTTGCCGTTTCCTATAAACAGGCCGTGAGTAAAAACGGACTGCAAGTCGTTAATAAGATGAGTTGATATAAGAAGTGTTGATTTGTCTGCATAGTTTTCCATAATGAAATTGAGAATGGAACTTCTTGTTGCAGGGTCAACACCGCCCATGGGCTCGTCCAGAATATAAAGTTTTGCACTTCTTGACATAACAAGGGACAGCAAAAGTTTTTCCTGCATACCCTTTGACATAGTTTTGGATTTCTGTTTTTCAGGCAACTCAAACCTTTTCAGCATTTCAAGGGCTTTGTTTTTGTCAAAGTCGGAAAAAAAGTCATTGAAGTAATCAACAGCGTCAATATTACGCATCCATTCGTGAACAAAGGTTTGCTCGGGAAGATAGGCGGTAAATGCCTTGGTTTCTTCTCCCGGAGCGACACCGTCTATGAGAACGCTTCCGGTATAATCGTGAATAAGACCTGTAAGTATTTTCATAAGTGTGGTTTTACCGCAACCGTTGGGACCGAATAAACCGATTATTTCGCCCTCCGGAAGTGAAAAACTCATATCATTCAGTACGGTGTTATTGCCGTATGCTTTTCTGAGAGAGTCAACTGTTATGATGGACAATATAAAGCCTCCGTTCTGTTTTCTCAGATTTTTTACAAATTTAATCAATTATATATTTTACAACTATATCAGTTAATAGTCAAGCGATATAAGTCAGAAAATACAGACCTTTCGCCCATATTGACATAAAAGAAATACAGTGCCTGAGGGGACAGGCACTGTATTCCCGATACAGAGTATAACACTCAGTATCTTAGGTTTACTTGAGGAGGGGTTAGTTCCGTTAGGAACTAAATACTTGTACTCAGGTGCGGCTCCCTTTCCAAGTACAACTGAATTATAACAGGGAATTATTATGAAAATATGAATATTGTGTTAAACATCGATTAAACCACAAAAAAACATTATTTTGTCGAAAAACTCGGAAAAGCAAAAAAATCTTTTGAAAACACTTGACAGTCACGTGAACTTGTGATATCATCATATCAACACGATAAGCAATCGTGTGAAAAGGAGTGAGAAAATGAAAACCGAAGAAAGAGCTTTTGAACCCATAAGGGCGGCAATGAAACTGACCGGCGGCTTCACCCTTTCCCAATTAGCGGAATTATCAAATCTTGAAGCCACAACTATTCAAAACTGGGTTAAGCGAGGTTGGATTGAACCCCCCAAGGACCGACGGTACGGAGAGGAGTCCGTTGCCAGGGTACTTATAATCAATATGCTTAAAGGTGCAATGCAACTTTCAAACATTGTTTCCTTGATGTCATATATCAACGGCAAGGTTGATGACAGACGTGATGATTCAATTCCCGACGGTGAACTTTACAGTATTATGTGTTCCGTTATTGAAAGAATCGACGAAATCGGAAATATAAACAAGGAAACCGTCACGGGTGTAATTGATGATGAAATCAAGGATTACAAAGAGCCATTTCCGGGCGGCAAAGAAAAATTGCAAAATGCCCTTAACATTATGATGTTGGCACACATTTCATCCAATCTAAAAAAAGAAGCGGAGGAGTTGCTTCAGAAGTATATTGAGATCTGATTGTTCCACGTGAAACAAAATTAAATTTCATGTGAAACATAGGACTGAATATAATGTTCCACGTGAAACAAAATAAATTTAAAAGGAGTACATAGAGATGATTAGAAACGCAAAAATAGTTGGAGAAAATAATCTTCCTGAAATGAAAAAATTGATTGTAGTCGGAGTAGTTGTTTTAATTGTTATTGTGGTATTCGCGGCATCCGTCACAATAGTTCCTGCAGGACACACCGGTGTTGTTATCACACTCGGTAAGGTTAGTGACAGAGTTCTGTCCGAAGGTTTCCATTTGAAAGCACCAGTTGTTCAAAGTGTGGTGAAAATGAGCAACCAAATTCAAAAAAGTGAAATTTCTGACGCAGAATCCGTTTCAAAGGATTTGCAGGCCATCACAAGTACCATTGTTGTAAACTATAAAATCAACAATAATTCGTCTGCAAAAATTTACAGAGAAATCGGAAAAAATTACGAAGAAATTATGCTTATGCCTGCAATCCACGAAAGTTTAAAGGCTGTTACGGCAAAATACACCGCCGAGGAATTAGTTACAAGCCGTTCCCAAGTGGCATTGGAAATTCAGGAAACCCTTGAAGAAAAAATGGAGGATTACGGTATTCTCATTGAAAAATTCAATATAGTAAACTTTACATTCTCCGAAGAATTCTCAAAAGCCATTGAAGCAAAAGAGGTTGCAAGACAAAATCTCTTAAAGGCAAAAACAGAAAAGGAACAGGCAATAGTTGAAGCAAACGCTCAGGCAGAAAAGAAAGTAATTGCCGCAGAAGCGGAAGCAAAAGCAATTCTCAGCAAGGCGGAGGCACAGGCAGAAGCAAACCAGACAATAGCAAAATCCCTTAATGACAAAGTCCTTGAGAACAATAAGATTGAAAAATGGGACGGAAAACTTCCTTATGCAACAGGGGGCGCCGCAATTCTTGATGTTTCAGCGGACGGTGATACAGCGGACAACTAAGGTTCTCACAGGTTTAAAAGGTAATTTAATCGCCGTTTTGCACATTTGAAATAGCTTAACTTTGTTGAAGATTAACGAAAGTTACTCGCTTTCGTTAATCTTTCTTTCTTTATCATTGAATACAAATTCATTTTGTGTTAGAATTATATCATGTAATACTGCAAAAAAAGGAGCGCAGAAAATGAATTTAAAAGAAAAAACCGTTGAGGGCATTTCAAAGGTTAAAACCTATTGGAAAACTCCGCCGGCAGGTCGTTATATGACCTTTAAGGAAATTGCCGCATATTCAGGCGGCGGTATAGGTGCGTATCTCATTGTTTGTATGAGTATTCCCTGTATTTTGGGTGCTACAAACGTATTTTTGTCGGGAGTTATCGGTATAGGACTCACCGATATGTACGTTATGTATGTTATCAGCGTGCTTTCGGGTATTCCTTTGACTGCCCTTCGTGCGAATATTATTGATAACACCCGAAACAAAGCGGGTAAATACCGACCGTATCTTTTGAGAATGGGCATTCCCTGTTCGCTTATTTTTGTTGCAATGGTTTGGTTTCCCTACAACAAACTCAGTATGATAGTAGGGGACGGAGAATTATTCGGAAGGCCCGCGGTCTATATCGCCAAGTGCGCAATAGTTCTTCTGTTTAATATTGCACTTCAATTCTTTTACTATTTCTTCTACGATGCCTATGAAAACCTTATTCACGTTCTTTCTCCGAATTCCCAGGAAAGATCGGATGTTGCATCGGTAAAAAGCGTTATTTATTCTTTAGGTCCCACAGTGTATAACATCATTATACCTCTTATTGCAATGATGTTCGGCACAAACCAGACAGATATCAAAGTATATCGTTTTGCTTTCCCGATTATCGGTGTAATCGGAACGCTTCTTGTATTTATTGTTTATGCAAACACACAGGAAAAAATTGTTCAGGCGAAAACCCACGTTGTGCAAATCAAGTTTATAGACGCATTCAGAGCGGTTGCAAAAAACAAATATTTCTGGATTATTTCATTGGCAGGTTGGATCGGTTTCCTTGAAACCGCTTATGCAAATGTTCTCTATTGGCTCTGCAACTACGGCGGCGCCTGTTCAAACGGTACATATTCAATCGTAACAACCGTTTACGGTAATGCTTCCCTTTGGGGTATGCTTATGGCTCCATTTGCTATCAGAAAATGGGGAAAGAAAAAAGTACAAATTGTAACTAACCTGTTTAATATTGTATTCATTCTTGCAATGTATCCTTTCTTTATGAATAACCCCGTGGGAGCGGACGGTAACCTTAACGGCTATGTTATATGGGCGATTATGGCGTGCCTGTGGCTCAATGCTCTTGTCGGCTCATTCGCTCACATTCTTAATCCGTCAATTCAAGCGGATATACGTGACTATCAACAGTACAGAACCGGAGAGCGTATTGACGGCATGTTCGCCGCTGTAGGCACAATCGGCAGTGTTATAACCCTTATTACCGCAGGTGTTCTGCCCGCGCTCCAGGAAAAACTGGGTATGAATGTTGCCACGGCTACAAAGGTTACATCGAATTCTGCATTGATGTCAAGAGTTCTGCCCGGTACGGAAAAAAGTATCGGAGCCATCCTTTCCGAACAGTTAGCCAACGGACAGGATAACTTTACAAACCCATCATCCGCACTTTACGATATTGAGGGTGTGTTACTTCCCTTGCTTAAAATCCTTGTTATAGTAGCGGCAGTGGGCGCAACCCTTAATCTTATTCCTTATCTTTTCTACGACCTTACCGAAAAGAAACAGAAATCCGTTGTAAAAGTTCTTAAAGTAAGAGCTATGTTTGAGGACTACGGCAACGGGGTTCTTGATGACGGAGAACTTGTTGAAGCAATTGATATTATAAGAACGTCAAGAGAGATGGCAGTTGCATCTCCGAAGAAAGTGAGTAAAAAAACTTATAAATCCATTGAAGATAAGTCGGAACGCAAGAGTGCCAAGAAAGCAATCAAAGCCGATATGCAGTTCAACGAGGATATTGAAATTGCACAGTTCGTTTGCGAGGAATTGGATAAATTTTCGACACCTGTTGTACAACGCGAACTTGAATTGAATAAAGCAGTATATGATAAAGGTCTTGCTTCGCTTTTGACTGCGGACATTGATGTTATCAAAGCCGAAAAGAAAGCCGCAAAGGCTCTTCCCGTATCGACCGAGGAAGAAAAGGCAATAAGAAAAACTGCCATAGAGATTGCCAATAAGAAAATCTCCTCATACAAAGCAGTTAAAAAATACTTCTCCAACGGACAGGAATTTGTTCAACCCGATTTTTCCATACTTGAAAAATTCTTTGAAATTGAGGATGAATGTGACGAGAAAATCAAAGAACTTGTTCTTGAGTCCGGCAGAGCAAAAAAGGCAAAAGATACCCAAAAGGTTAAAGAAATCAAGGCGGAAATCAAGCGACTTGAGTCCCAAAGAGATGAAGCCCGTGATAATTCCAAGAAAGAAATGGATAAGCACGCATTCTTTAACCGTGCCGCAAAACCGTATCTTGATGCTGAAAGACTTATTAAGCAACAGGAGAATTACGGCAAGTTTGAAGAGATTGCAAATGCTTACGATGAAGCAAAAATCCGCCATGAAGCAGATGTAGCACGAAAAGCGGAGGAAGAAGAACGCAAGAAAGCCGAAGAGAAAGTACTTGACGAAAAAATCAAGGCAGAAAAAGCGGCAAAAAAAGCGGCAAAGAAAAAATAAAGCAAAACAAAAAATCCTCTTGCTCAATAAAAAGCAGGAGGATTTTCTTGTTAGAAAATAAACATGGGGCGAAGAGATGTAACATCTCTTCGCCCTTAATTTTTATATTCAATTATTCGTCATCGTCCGCGAGTTTTGCATCGGCAATAACTTTTTCCGCTATATTATTGGGGGCATCCTCATAACGTGCAAATTCAAGGGAGAAATATCCTCTGCCCGCTGTTACCGAACGCAGAGTAATAGCAAAATCGCTCATTTCTGCCATGGGAACTTCTGCAACAAGTTCCTGCATGTTTGTTTCCTCTGCGGGACCCATACCCAATACTCTGCCGCGACGCTTGTTAACGTCACCCATAATATCGCCTAAATCTTTATCAGGTATGTAGGCTTTGAGCGTTCCGATAGGTTCAAGGATTGTGGGAGCGGCTTCGGGAACTGCGGCTTTGAAAGCAATTCTTGCAGCCATTTTGAATGCCATTTCAGATGAGTCAACAGGATGGTAAGAGCCGTCATGGAGACAGGCTTTGATACCAACCATTGGGTAACCTGCTATAAGTCCGCCTGCAACACATTCGCGCAAGCCTTTTTCAACTGCGGGGAAGAAGTTCTTGGGAACGGCACCGCCTACAACTTCGTCGGATGTGAAAATGAAATCTTCTTCGCCCATATAGGGTTCAAAACGAATCCAAACATCACCGAACTGACCGTGACCGCCGGACTGCTTTTTATGACGTCCCTGCTTGTCAACGGTTTTGCGGATAGTTTCCCTGTAAGCAACTCTGGGAGCCGTGAGAGTGACCTCAACACCGTATTTATTTTTAAGTTTGGAGACGATACTCTCAAGATGCTGTTCACCGAGTCCGGAAACAATTTGTTCCTTTGTTTCCTTATTGGTGTAGAATTTCATTGAGCCGTCTTCTTCCTGGAGTTTGTTAAGACCGGAAGCAACCTTATCTTCCTCACCCTTTTTAACAACATTAACTGCCATTGAATAGCAGGGAGCGGGGAAATCAACACCGTCAAGGACAACGGGATTTTTTGCGTCGCACATTGTATCTCCGGTTTTGAAGCCGGCAAGTTTTGTTACAACACCTATATCACCGGCAATAATTTCGGAAGCATCCTCCTGTTTTGCACCTTTAACAAAAACGATTTTGCCCATTTTTTCTTCTTCCTCTGTACGAGGGTTATATGCCTTTGTAGAGGGAGTGATTTTACCGGAAACTACCTTGAAGAAGGACATTTTACCAACAAAGGGGTCTGCAACCGTCTTAAAGCAAATTGCGGCGAGCGGACCGTTTTCATCACAAGGAATATCGCCCTCTGCTTTGGGGGAGGGAGCAAGTTTAGTAATACCGTTGAGAAGAAGGTCAACTGCCTCTCCCGTGTAACCGGAGCAAGCATAAACGGGGATAACCGTTCCGTCTGCAACACCCTGTGAAAGACCGGAAACCTTTTCATCATGAGTGAATTCCTCTCCGTCAAAGAACTTCATCATAAGTTCTTCGTCCGCGGAAGCAACTGCTTCAATAAATGCGTTGTAGATTTCTTCAATATGGGCATCCTGAGGAATGGCAACCTCTGTTGCTTTTATGCCGTCATATTTAAAGGCTTTGTTTTGCAGGAAGTTAACGTAGCAGTCAACAACACCGTCAACCATATAGGGAATTACAACGGGGCAAATTGCCGTGCCGTATTTTTCCTGCAAGTCATTAAGGGTTTTATAGAAATCGCGATTTTCACCGTCGCATTTTGAAACTGCAATAAATTTGGAAAGACCCTTTCTGCCTGCGATACGCAAAGTCTTTTCTGCACCCACATCTACATTATGTCCGCAAGAAAGAACAACGATTGCCGTTTCTGCGGCACGCATACCCTCGCTTCTTGCACCTTCAAAGTCAAAAAGACCGGGAGTGTCGATTATATTAACTTTTCTGTCCCGCCATTCGATACAAGCCATGGCGGAAGAAATTGATACTTTTCTCTTTTTTTCCTCGGCGTCGAAGTCGAGAACGGTATTACCGTCCGCCACTCTGCCCATTCTGTCGGAAGCACCTGCTATGTAGAGCATTGCTTCTGCAAGAGTTGTCTTACCTCTTGCGCCGTGGCCCGCAATGACCACGTTTCTGATGTTTTCTTTAGCATAAGCTTTCAAGTGAATTCCTCCTAAAACAGCGGTTTTGCACCGCCGATGAAAATGTTAAATAATGTTGCCAAAATACATACAAACACTACGGCAACTTATATTTGGTATTTTAGCACATATTTTTTGCGTTTACAACGATTTTTTTGAGTAATATGTAAATATTATTGATATTACATAATAAATAGGGTCGGTTTTTATGTAATATGTAACGAATATTTTAAATAACGTTTTTTATCGTTGAATAATTTAAGTGTTTGTGATAGAATAAACACACAATGAGGTTTTATACTCAAATGTTATGATTTAAACCTTTGGAGGTTAGTATAATGGACGAAAATAAAAAAACAAATGAAACAAGCGAATTGAAAATTCCTACACCGCCGCCTGTGGTGCCTAAAAAAGAAACACCCGAAAAGGAGAGCGGCAAAAAGGCTCCAAATAAAAAAATGGTAATTCTTATAGCGGCTATTGTTGCAATAGCGGTAATTGCCGTGGTGCTTGCGGTTGTTCTTAAAAGCGGAAACGGTAAGAAGGAAGATACAACCCTTGCCCCCATAGTTATTACCGATGATAACGGTGTACCCGTTACAAATGCCGACGGAGAGCCGGTAACGGTTATTCCCGAAACAGAGGTTTATGAATATACGGACGCAAACGGAGAAAAGAAAACTACCGTTGTTTATAAGGACGTTACGGTAAATATTCCCGTTACGGATAAAAACGGAGAAGCAGTTACGGATAAAAACGGAGAAGTTGTTACAACTCAGAAGACCATAACTCCCACAACCCAAAAGAATTCAAATGTTGTTGTAGGAACAAGCGGAGTGCCCGTTACCGACGGTCAGGGACATACAACTGTTGACAATCAGGGTAATGTATTGACAACTGTTGTGGAAATCACATCAACTCCCGCCATTGTGTCAACGGCGGATACTGAATGGAAAACAACATTGGGCGGTACTGCCGCAGATTATGTTTCAAGTGTTGTAACACTAAAAGACGGAAGTTACATAACTTCCACCGTCACAAACTCCACCGACGGAGATTTTGCAAAATATAAAGACTTGAAATACGGAACACCATATACGGTCCTTACGAAGTTTTCTAAAAACGGTGATATAGCCTGGCAGAAAGCCGTGGGCTCCACAAGAGGACTGTTCATTATAACAAGCCTTGTTGCTCTTGATGACGGAGGATTCTATGCCGCCGGCTACGGCAAAAACGTAGGCGGAGTTACAGGCAAGGGCTATTACGACGGTGCAGTATATAAGTTTGACAAAAAGGGCGAAGAAGTCTGGTACAAGACATTCGGTACAAGTACCGTTGATCTCTTTAACGCCGCAACACTTACAAGTGACGGCGGAATTGTTGTTGTGGGCTCCGTAGGTAACAATGACGGAGATGCGGCGGGCTTTGGAAAGCCCGAGTACAAATCCGCAGGTGCAATTGTAAAATACAGTTCCGACGGTAACCTTGTTTGGAAAGATATTATCGGCGGTGACCGTGACTCTTTAACAGGTGTTGTGGAAAGTAAGGACGGCAGTATATACTGTGTGGGCAATTTCTATACAAACACATACTTTAAGAATTTAGGTTATGCTGACAGTTGTATTCTTAAATACACAAGCGGCGGCGATTATGTGACCGCACGTTCAATTGCAGGAAGCGGCAACGAATCCTTTAACGGCATTACTGCTTGTAAGGACGGCGGTATTGTAGTTGTGGGCAGATCAAATTCATCGGATGCGGGCTCCACAGACAGTATGTTTGTTTCGGATCTTGCTTCCCGCGGCGGGTATGACGCATATATAGTAAAATACAACTCGGACTTCTCCTTTGTGTTTGCAAAAACATTCAGGGGACAGAATGACGATGATTTAACCTGTGTCGTAGAAACCGAGGACGGCTCGTTTATTGCCGCAGGTTCAAGTAATTCATCCTCCCGCGACTTGAAAGGTGTTACAACCCGCGGAGGGAACGATATCGTAATTGCTTCATTTAATAAAAACGGAGATCTTTCCTGGGCACGTTCTTTCGGCGGTACAATGAATGAAAGCGCAAATGCAATTTGTCTTGCCAAGGACGGCGGATATGTGGTTGCAGGAAGAACAATGTCTGACAATATAGATATGAAAGGTATTGCGCCGTACGTTACGGATAAATCCGTCGGTGTAGTAGTTAAATTTCCCGAATAATGATTAAAATACAATGTGATTATCTTAACGGCGCTGTTGCCGTCCCCACAGAAATTATAGACAAACATTTAAAACTTGCCCCTGCGGCAAGTTTTAAAGTTTTGCTTTTCATTTTGAGAAATCCCGAGGGCACGGCGGATGCGGAGCAAATTAGTATGTGCACGGGGCTAAGTGTGGGAGATGTTTGCGATTGTCTTGAATTCTGGGAAAGTAACGGAGCAATCCGTGTTACTGCCGAAAGAGTTAGTGATGAAGCATATAAATCTGCCGTGGGCAATGCAAAAACCGCGCAAAAGTCGGAGGAAGGATCTGAACGCAAAATCTCCGTGAAAAAACTTCCCGTAAAAAAGCCCACCCAAAGAGAAATTGCCTTGCGGCTTGGTGAAGAACCCGAGTTGAAAATCATTTATAACGAAGCGCAGAAAATCCTCGGAACTTTCGGTTATGATACTCAAGCCCTTATTCTGATGATTTACGATTATTACGGTTTTCCGCCGGAAGTAATTATTACCCTTTTACAGCACCAAAAATTTGAGGGCAAAACTTCTTCCGCATCCATAAAAAATCGGGCAGAGGACTGGGCGAAAAGAGGTATTGATTCTCTCGAACTTGTGGAAGAAGAACTTCTGGCTCTTGAACAGATTTCAAAAACCTTTGATGCAATTAAAGATGCGGCAGGATTTTCAGGGGATGTACCTACAACCCGGATTGCCAAATTTATTCGTACTTGGGCGGTTGAATGGGAATGTTCCGATGAATTGATAATTTTTGCTTTGGAAGAAAATAAAAAAGTCCTGTCGGACACAAACAAGGCTTTGAAGAAATATGTTCAATCGGGAATTAAGAGTCCCGAGGAAATTCAGGTGCGTAAGAAAAAATCCTTGCCTAAGGAAATCAAGAAAACCTATGAAACCGAGGAAATCGGAAAAAACAGCGTTATGGATTGGATTAAAAAATATGCGGATGAGGGGGAGAATAATTGAAATATTCAGAAATAATATATTCAAAAGCCGAAGCGGAACTTAAAGAGAGACGCGTTCGGGCAGAGGAACTTGCACAAATGCGTCACAAACAGTTTGCTGCAAAGTTTCCCGAAATAAATGATATTGAAGATATAATGAAATTTTCTGCCCTTGAAGTTATCCGCAGCGTGGGTTCAAACGGAAAATCCGTTAATATGCAGGAGATTGCACGGGCAAATCTGGAAGCACAGAGAAAAAAGAGAGAACTGCTCGTAAAAAACGGTTATCCCGAGGACTATCTTGATGTTCCGTACTCTTGCAAAAAATGTAATGACAGCGGAATTTTTAACGGGAAACTTTGTGAATGTCATCTTGCCATATTACAAAAACTTTCCGTAGAGGGACTTTCGTGCAGTCCCATACTTGCAAGGTCAACTTTTTCTTCTTTTGATTTAGAAAACTACAGTCCTGTTATGGATGCGGAATTGGGTTTTTCCCACCGTGATATTATGGGCGGAGTTTTTTCAATGCTTAAAAATTATGCGGAAAATTTCGGGCCCGACAGTACACCCCTTTTCTTCAGCGGGGGAACGGGACTGGGAAAAACCCATTTGGCACTTGCTATTTTCAATGCACTTACCTCAAGAGGTTACAATGTTTATTATTCTTCTGTCAGAAAAGTAATTAAACAACTTCAGAATGAACATTTCGGCAAAAGCGATACGGATTTAAACGAAGAATTAAACAGACACGATTTAATTATTATTGATGATTTGGGTGCCGAGTATGAGACACCTTTTGCAACGGCGGCTATTAACGAAATCGTTGACGACGCTGTTTTAATGGGAAAACCCATGATTTTAATTTCCAATCTCGATAAGACCAAATTCGAAGAACGGTACGGCGAAAGAATGGCTTCAAGATTAAATGCTTTTGAGATTATTCAGTTCTACGGAACCGATATCAGACAAAAAAATAAATAAAAAATTAACGGAGGATTAAATTATGTTAAAAGGTATTCCGAATATTATTTCACCCGATCTTCTTAAAATACTTGACGAAATGGGTCACGGTGACGAAATTGTTATCGGTGACGGCAATTTCCCCGCCGCATCAAATGCGCAAAGACTGATTCGTTGCGACGGACACAATGTTCCCGAACTTCTTGATGCAATTTTAAAACTTATTCCACTTGATACCTATGTGGAAAGTCCCGTTATGCTTATGCAGACAACAAAGGGTGATCCCACACCTGTTATCTGGGCAGAGTATCAGGACATTGTGAACAAACACAACGGCGAAACAAAAATGAGCGAGATTGAGCGTTTTGAGTTCTATGACAGAGCAAAAACCGCCTATGCAATTATTGCAACAAGTGAATCCGCACTTTATGCAAATGTTATTCTCAAAAAAGGCGTAGTTACAGAATAATTTATATAAACACGTTTGAAGTTTTTGAATTTTAAACGTGTTTATTTTTTTCTTGTAATTTTCAGAAGATTGTGCTATCATATATGGGAACAAATGTTCTAAGGTGAAGTCATGGAAATTTATTTAATATACTTTTTTGCAATATCCGTTATTACGGGTGTAGTTACCGTGTATGACAAGAAAGCGGCAAAAAGCCGACCGGAACACCGGGTTCCCGAAAAAGTGCTGTTTTTGTTGGCATTATGTGGGGGGAGTGTGGCGGAACTTCTTGTTATGCTCAAAATCCGACATAAAACAAAGCATAAAAGATTTATGATAGGACTGCCTTTAATAATAGTCGTACAGGTGGTGGTTATGTGGTTAATTTTGATACAAGAATTCAGTTTTTAAAAGGTGTCGGAGAGGCAAGGGCAAAAACTCTTGCCAAACAGGGCATTTACAGTGTGGGCGACCTTTTGAGAAACTACCCCCGCGCTTATGAGGATTGGAACACTACAACATTGCTGCGTGACGCACGGATTAACGAAAGTATCTGTGTAAGGGCAATTGTTGCCCAAGCCCCTAAAGTTGTTACAATAAGCGGCGGAAGAATTCTTGTAAAAACCGTGATTTCCGACGGAAGCGACTATATACCCGTTACTTTTTTCAACAACAAGTATGTTAAGGATCAACTTGTTGAAGATGTTGAATATTTATTCTTCGGAAAAGTTACCTTTGATAAGTATAATAACAAAACAATGCTTTCACCCCGATTTGAAAAATCCCTTGATAAGCAAAGAATTCGACCTGTTTATAAAGCGTCAGCCGCACTACCCTCAAAAACAACCGAGCGACTTGTGGAAACTGCTTTAAGAGAAGTTAAGGGGAATGTTCCGGAGATAATTCCTGAATACATAGTTAAAAAATATCGACTTATGGGCTTTGAAGAAGCCTTGAGAACTATTCATTTTCCCGAAAGCAAAGAAAAACTTGCCCTTTCGAAACGCAGGTTGATTTTTGAAGAACTTTTGCTGTTGCAAATGGGACTTCTGAATGAAAGAATCGAGGGTGTAAACAGGGCATCCGTTCCTGTGGAAAGGGATTATACAGGGGAATTTTTTGACACCCTTCCTTTTGAACCTACAAATGCACAGAAAAGAGCCGTGGCGGAAGCGGTGGCAGATATGCAGGGTACAAAACAGATGAACCGACTTCTTCAGGGTGATGTTGGTTCGGGAAAAACTGCCGTTGCAGCGGCAATAATGTACAATGCGGTTAAGAACGGATTCCAAAGCGCTTTAATGGCACCTACGGAAGTTTTGGCAAATCAGCATTTTAAAACTCTTTCCGCCTTCTTCGGTGACGATATAAAAACAGAACTTTTAACGGGTTCCGTTACTGCAAAGAATAAGAGGATTATAAGGGAAAAACTTAAAAACGGCGAGTGCGATATAGTTGTGGGAACCCATGCAATTATTCAGAATGATGTGGAGTTCCGAAATCTCGGACTTGTTATTACCGATGAGCAACACAGATTCGGAGTGGAGCAAAGGGCGATCCTTACGGGAAAGGGTAACGCTCCCCACACGCTTGTTATGTCGGCAACACCCATTCCCAGAACTCTTGCCATGATGATTTACGGGGATTTGGATGTTTCCGTTCTTGATGAACTCCCAAAGGGAAGACAACCCGTAAAAACATATCATGTGCCGACAGGCTACCGTGAACGCATCTACAATTTTATCAAAAAAAATATTGCCGCGGGACGTCAGGCATATATTGTTTGCCCCCTTGTTTCCGAAAGCGACAGCGACCTTGTTCCCGCTACGGAATATTATGATTATTTAAAATCCACCTATTTTGCCGATTGCACTTTGGGTCTTCTTCACGGACAGATGAAGCCCAAAGAAAAGGACGCGGTTATGTCCCGGTTCTATTCCGGGGAAATTCAACTTTTGATTTCAACCGTTGTTATTGAGGTGGGTGTTGATGTGCCCAATTCGACGGTTATGGTTATTGAAAATGCCGAGAGATTCGGATTGTCGCAACTTCACCAACTTCGCGGAAGAATAGGCAGGGGCAGGGACGAGAGTTTTTGTATTCTTATTTCCGATGCGCAAAACGAGGAAGCTGAGGACAGGTTTGAAACAATGTGCCGCACATCCGACGGCTTTGAAATAGCAAAAAAAGACCTTGAAATGCGAGGCCCCGGGGACTTTTTCGGCTCCCGTCAACACGGACTCCCCGATATGCGTATCGCAAATCTGATGACCGATACAAGAATTCTTTACGAAGCGCAAAAAACCGCAAAGGAGATTGTTGACAACGAAGTTTCAATTACATCGGAAGAACGCCATCTGCTTGCTCAGGAAATGCAGCGCCTGTTTACACGCGTTGCATTGAATTGAAAAACCTCTGCCTGCAACGAACAGGCAGAGGTTTTTTCCTTGAAAGATTTGTAGATGTTGTGTTCGGTCAATTTAGAAAATTATTCAATAGGTTTATCCGGAAAAAAAGCGATGTTCGTGTAGTTTTTCTCAGCAGTATCACAATTTTCTAAACTGCCCGTATAATTGCATATCATTTCAGTCATTTTAGCCTTTTCACTTAAATCCTTTAACCAGTCGAGGCTTTCCTTGAAAAATACAGTTTTATCATAATCTACCGGTACTTTAATTTCTTTTTCTCGTATATATGCCAAAAGGTATGCAATGATTAAATCCTCACAAGACATATCATCCGGAGGTACAGCACCTTTTGTAATATACAGTTCCTCTGTGTCCTGTTGGCGTTTTATGAGTATTTCTTTGACTACGGGATCTTAACATATTTCAATAGCCCTTGTCATCACGTTGAAATTTCTTGCGTACATTTTCTTGTACATATAAACCTGTCTTAATAATCCCAAGGTGCCGTAGGTGTCTTTTGCTTCGCTGATATCCATGATAGCCCTCCTTAAAACAAAAAATGCGTAGCCGAAACTACGCACGAAAAATACATAACTCCCATTGATGCGACTCAAAACTTAGGCCAAAAAGCAAACTGAAAAGGAGTATGTACTTTTACCGGGATACATACTGCTTTTGGCTATTTAGTTTTAAGTCGCAAAATTAGTTTATCATAAAACTGAAGCATTATCAATAGTTTTTACAGGAGAAACAGAAATATCGGAGAAACAGAAATAGGAATGTAGTTGAAACGTTATAAAATAAATCAACCCACCTTTTGTAACAAAAAGCGGGTTGATTTGTTGTTTTATATAACTTATCCGAAAACCGCAAGCAGGAATCCGGCGGCAACGGCGGAACCGATAACGCCTGCAACATTGGGACCCATAGCGTGCATAAGAAGGAAGTTTGTGGGATTGTATTTTACACCCTCGTTCTGAGCAACACGAGCGGCCATCGGAACTGCGGAAACACCTGCCGCACCGATAAGGGGATTGATTTTTCCTTTAGTGATAACGTACAGCAGTTTTCCGAGAAGAACTCCGCCGGCGGTGGAGAAGCAGAATGCAACAAGTCCGAGAACAACAATGAGGATTGTCTTAAGTTGTAAGAATTCCGTACCGTTTGCAGTTGCACCAACCGTTACACCGAGCATAATGGTAACAATATTCATAAGAGCATTCTGGGCGGTTTCGGAAAGTCTTTCAGTAACGCCGCACTCTTTGAAAAGGTTGCCCAACATAAGCATACCCAAAAGGGGAGCAACGGACGGAAGAAGAAATGCACAGAGTATAAGAACTGCAACAGGGAAAATGATTTTCTCTGCCTTTGAAACCTTTCTCAACTGTTTCATTTCGACTTTGCGTTCTTTTTCCGTTGTGAGAGCCTTCATAATGGGGGGCTGAATAATGGGAATAAGCGCCATATACGAGTATGCCGCCAGCGCAATGGGTGCTAACAGGTGGGACGCTAACTTAGAAGTAAGGAAAATAGCCGTGGGACCGTCCGCACCGCCGATGATTGCAATTGATGCCGCCTCGGCAGGTTCAAATCCGAATGCAACTGCAAGAATGAATGCGCAGTAAACACCCAACTGAGCCGCCGCACCCAACAAAAGACTTACGGGATTGGAGAGGAGCGGACCGAAGTCGGTCATCGCACCGACACCCATAAATATAAGGCAGGGGAAGATACTGGATTTAACACCCACATAAAGTATTCGCAGAACACCTGAGTCATACCAGTGGGCGCCTTCAACAGCGGCTTGACCGTAACTGCCCAATGCGCCGCCCGTTGTATCGAGCATTATGTTTGCACCGGGAAGGTTTGCAAGAAGAATACCGAAAGCAATGGGAACAAGAAGAAGCGGTTCGAATTTGAATTTTATTGCAAGTACCAGAAAGAATATGGCGACGCCAATCATAACCAGGTTCTGCCATTCCAAAAGATAAAAGCCGGATTGTTCCCAAAGGTTAGTTAAAATCGTAGAAATGTCCATGAGTAAAACCTTTCAAGCTTTAAATTTTTTATCAGATAACAGCGAGAACATCGTCGGTATTTACATTTGTGCCCTTGGGAGCATTTATGGATTTAACTGTACCGTCGCAGGGAGCAACAATATCATTTTCCATTTTCATAGCCTCAAGAACAACAATAACGTCGCCGGCTTTAACTGCTTCGCCCACATTTTTCTTGACTGCAAGGATTGTGCCGGGCATGGGAGCCTTAATCTGTGTGCCTTCTGCGGAAACAGGAGCAACTTCAGGAGCGGCAACGGGTGCCGGAGCAACTTCGGGAGCAGCAACGGGAGCCGGAGCAACAGCGGGGGCAGCGGGAGCGGCAACTGCAACGGGAACTTGTGTAACCCCTGTTACAACTGCGTCGGATTCTGTAACGTCAACTTCGTAAATTTTACCGTTTAATGTAACATTATATTTCATATTA
This sequence comes from Acutalibacteraceae bacterium, assembly GCA_051892415.1. Taxonomy (GTDB): domain Bacteria; phylum Bacillota; class Clostridia; order Oscillospirales; family Acutalibacteraceae; genus DTU089. Next base: position 103,677 of record JBJFGF010000048.1, read on the forward strand.
TTATTCCTCCACTAATTTGATAGAATTGAAAATAAGATTGTCAAGGGGAATGCCGGTTTTGTCCGAAATAATCGCCATAACAACGGCGGCATCCTGTTCCTCTACATTTATAAGTTCGGGTTCCTGATTAATACGTTTAATATATTTGAATACAAGACTTTCAAGAGGAATACCGGACTCATGAGAGGTGATTGCCATAATTACTGCGGCATCCTGTTCACTTACACCGTCAAGGGTTACATAGCCGGGAGTGTAGGGGAGTGTTGATTCGTCCGTTGCAATGCTTTCGGTAACAACAGTTTTCTCTTGAGCAATTACAGGAGAAGGATTGCTTTCGGACTTTATAGGCCCACTTCCCTTTTTAACGGTTTTCTTTGAAACCCCGTTAATTGTTTTGGAAAGAAGTGACACAAAACAAGCAATCACTAAAAGCAAAACAAGAACAACACCGAAACCGAAACCCGCAATGCCCACGGCATCGGTTATTGAAAACAAAGGAAGAAAAGTCATATTAAATCCTCCTTAATCAATAGCCTTGATTTCGTAGCTGTAAGTTTTAGAAGCCATTTCATCACGGTAGTCAAAGAAGTTCTCTGCTTGAGTGGGGAATGCAATGTATGAAAGCACGTCCTCGTCGCTCTTCGCTTTTTTTCCGATTTCTGCTTTAGCTGCTTCAAAAGCGGGTTCAAGGGTGTCTGCATATCTGCCTTCAATTCCTTTTTCGTCACCGAGAATTTGCTTTTTAACATCCTCGTTAACCTGTCCGGGAGCCTTGCCGTATTCGCCCATGAGGTATGACTTAACTTCTTTAGAAACGTTTTTATAGCGTTCGCCGGCAAGAACGTTGGCAGTAGCCTGAACACCAACCATCTGGCTCATGGGCGTAACAAGGGGAGGATATCCCAAATCTTCACGAACTCTGGGTGTTTCAAGAAGAACCTCATCAAATTTGTCCATTTTGCCCTGTGCGGTGAGTTGTGCTACGAGGTTGGAGAGCATACCGCCGGGAACTTGGTAATCAAGCGCCTTTGCATCGGTGCAAAGAACTGTGGGATTAAGAAGTCCGCTTTCAAGGGCCTCCGCTCTGATAGGCTTGAAGAAATCTGCAATTTCACGGAGCGCGTCGTTGTTAAGACCTGTTTCATAGCCGAGTTCGGAAAGAGTATAGTTAAGGGTTTCTGTTGCGGGCTGTGCGGTACCGCCGGACATTGTGGAAATGGCTGTGTCTATAACGTCAACTCCCGCTTCAACCGCCTTAAGACAGGTCATAAATCCCAGACCGGTTGTGCAATGTGTGTGAAGAACAATGGGAACATCAACTGCCGATTTAAGAGAAGAAACGAGCTTGTGTGCTTCCGCAGGACTGAGGATACCTGCCATATCTTTAATAGCGATTGTCTGACAGCCAATGCTTTCCATATTCTTTGCAAGCTCAACATAAGCTTCAAGAGTATGGATGGGGCTGATTGTGTAGCAAATAGCACCTGAAGCGATTGCGCCGTTCTTAACAGTTTCGTCAACAGCAACCTCAATATTCTTAACGTCGTTAAGTGCGTCAAAAATTCTGATGATGTCAATGCCGTTTTCTATGCTTTTTTTAACGAACATTCTTACAACATCATCGGGATAATGGTGGTATCCGAGAAGATTCTGTCCCCTTAAAAGCATCTGAAGTTTTGTGTTGGGACAAGATTTCTTGATTCTTCTGAGTCTTTCCCATGGATCTTCTTTTAGGTAGCGAAGACAAGAGTCAAATGTTGCACCGCCCCAGCACTCGAGCGAATAGTAGCCGGCTTTGTCGAGTGTTTTGAGAATCGGCTCAAACTCGTTGAACTTCATGCGGGTTGCGATCAATGACTGGTTTGCATCGCGCAACACGGTTTCTGTAAATTGAACCTTTTGCATTACGATTTCTCCTTTATTTAATAAATTGTATAAGGAATTTTATATATTAAGATAGTGGATGGAAAACATCCCTACCAATTTCCCCCACTCTATCATATACCAAAACAAAAAAAATATCAAGCACATTGTTAGTTTTTTGTCAAAATAAAACTAAAAATCTCTAATATTGTATCAATAAAAAGTAATAATATGCAAAAATTAAACCTCTGCCCATGTAAAATACAAAAGCGGAGGTATTTCATTTTTACTATACTATTATATATTAAGTATAGCGAAAACACTATACCATTATAATAAGGGTCTCATCGGCAAAAAACATGACTTCCGATTGTTGTGATTACGGGGCGGGTGCGTATCCATGCATTTGAGGTCTTTGCGGGATTGTAATAATACAGAGCACCGCCGCTGGGATCCCAACCGTTAAGTGCGTCTTGCGCGGCCTTTCGTGATGTGGCGTCGGGGGAAACGGACCAGTTACTGTCTGTTACTGCGGAAAAAGCGCCGGCTTGATAGATGACGCCCGAAATCGTGTCGGGAAAGGAGGATGATTCCACTCTGTTTAATACAACTGCACCGACTGCAACCTGACCGGTATAACTTTCGCCTCGGGCTTCTGCGGCAATAACCTTTGCAAGAAGGTAGATGTCGGAGGAACTGTAACCTCCGGCTGAGCTGCCTGAAGATGAACCCAATCCTAAGTAGAGAAGGGTTTTGGGACCGGCAATGCCGTCAGCAGTGATGCCTACCGATTGTTGGTATCGTTTCACGGCGCTTTGAGTTTGTACACCGTATATTCCGTCAACTGTGCCGTTGAAGAATCCTAAAGACTTTAATTTGTTTTGAATTTTTCTTACCTCGTCACCTCTGGAGCCGATTTTTGAAAGCACCTCCTGAGAAGTGGTTGCTCTGTTATCGGCAATAATGAAGCCGACGCTTCCCGAGATAACGGTAATGGCTAACACGATTCCCAAAAACCTGCCTTTAAAAGTATGAGCAAAATTACTGTAAGATAAGTTTTTCCTTTTTGAATTCATAGTACACCTCAGAATTTATTTTATATTAGGTTTTTCCGTAATGTTGAAATAATACATATAAATTGAAAAAATAATCGGAATTATATAGATTTATTCTGTGTATTTGGGGTAGTTTTTACGAAAATTGTGGTTGGTCAATATGCACAACCACAATATATTGTGATTGGTAAAAAAGTTTAAAAAAATCTAAAAAAAATTAAAAAAAGTGCTTGACAAAAAAGGGGCGTAGTGATATTATATTCAAGCACTCTTCGAGAGGGGCGAAAACGAAGCGCAAAAGCGGTTCGCGGGAGACCTTAAAAAGAGCCAACGAACCTTGAAAATTAAACAACGAGAAGTAAAGAAACCCTTGAGATTTT
>JBJFGF010000049.1:0-2137 GCA_051892415.1 Acutalibacteraceae bacterium
TTTACGTAAAAATCGGATGGACTATCAAACTTGTCGGTATATATACTCGAAGTGCGCACGCAATAAGCGGCGTTCTCGGCAGTTATTACGTAATAATCATCACCATTTCGGAAATAGGCATAATCATTATCGAAAAGAAAACTTTGGTTTATCAATCGTTCCGCGTCGAAAGACGGGACTGTGTTTTTGTTAACGAATAATTTTGTTACGTTTTCAGACGATATGGTCGCAATCTTGTTCCGGTAGTGAATTGCGATTTCGGCTCCGCTGACTGAAAAATCTTTGCAAAATCCCGAGGAAGCATCGTTTAAGGTTTCAAAAACCAGACCTGCAAGATAAATCTTCGGTGCGTCTACCGATTTATCGGCGGCAAAAGTATCTGAATTTACTTTTTTGAATATAGCGCCGTTTTCATATATTTCGTAAGAACAGTCCGCTGTGGATAACTCCGCCAGCAGTACGCTTTCGACCGGCGTTGCGGATGCGATGGTTTCAAAGTTTATATTTGCAAGCATTACGTCGAAATACTGTTGCCAATATGCGTTCTTTACGGCGTAACTTCGCATTAAAGGGCGTTGTGCCTGAATGTTGAGCAAATACTTGTTATATTCGGAAGAAAGGTTAATAGAAGTGGAGATATCCGAACATTTATATGCGTATTCGGGAGCTTTATCGAAGCCGTTAACATACGGGATAAAATACGCTTCTCCTTTCGAAAAATCGAGATCGGGCAAGTCGTCGTTTCCTATTGTGATTTTTTGTGATTTGTCGGTAAACACCGCAGCGTACATCTGTTCGTCGGAGAGGGATGGCTGGACGTATTCCGAGGTTATAGCGTCAAGCGTAGGTTGAATGTATCCGGCAGGTTCGTCCTCGATAACTGCGGTGATTTTATCGTCATACGAGTTATCGTAATCTGTATTAATATCGTCATTACCCGTGTCAGAACAGGCCGCGAAAGCCATAAAGCTTAAACAAGAAAACATAAATATCAGAAACAGAACGAATAATTTTTTCTTCATAGCTCTTTCTCCTTTATCAATAATTATTTAAAAATTATCATTCGGAATACCTTGCAAGATTATATTTGAGTTATACTGACAATCTTTGCATACCAGTATATTGCTAACTGAAATAAAATCATGGCTCCCAATATGAAATGCCCCGCAGTTCTCACACACAGCTTTATGATAAAAGCTTAACGGTTGTATTGAATTTGGCACTGAAATACTATCGTATATTATAGTGTAATTATAATAATGCGAAAATCTAAAGAAAGATATTCCAATATTTCGTTCTATATTATTGCTGATAGAATTCAGCTGATACGATGTTCCCATATAGGGGTTATCCGTTAAATTATGTCTATAAATTGCATATTTACCCCATTTTGAAACAACCACTGTATTTTCTAAGGAGTTTTCTTTTTCATATAAGATTCCGCTATGTGCATAAGAATACGAATCAAAATCGGTACTAGAAAATAGAATCTTATATATTACGACATCGCCCACCTGTGCATTTGCAAAGTTAACGTATTCACAACAAGGATTGTTCACTAAAAAATTTCTAGGATTATTTATGCAGAAAACTTCGCTGTTACTGTGTTGAGATAAGCAACTTGTATTACCGGCATAAATCAAAGAGTAGGTGAAACAGTTATATTTTTTTGAACCGTTATCAATTTTTACGGCGCTGGGATAATTATTTACGTCGGGATGGTCCTGATTTGAATCCGCACTCTGTAGATAACTAATTGGCACCGTTGTTCCATATGCCGTAGTAAATGTAGAATCAACATACATATCTTCAACAGCATAAGTAAATTCACCGCTTGACAATGTTATAATTGCAATACCTAAACAAACAGTAAATAAAAGTTTTTTCAATGTTTCCCTCTTCTCAGTTTTAAAATACAATTCTATATTATCATACATCTATATATATAGTCAATCGGGATTGTTTGTACATACATTTTGCAAGGTGTGAAAAGCTTTACGAGATACCGGCAGATTTAATTACATTTATTAGGAATAAAGTGTGTTTAATCGTTTTTTCGGTTTTCCGAAAAGCAGCACGAAAGGTCGACGGGCATAATCAAATCTTTACAACCGTGTATGACGTCACTGCGGTTGTA
>JBJFGF010000050.1:0-34502 GCA_051892415.1 Acutalibacteraceae bacterium
ACCAACATAAAGAGTCCGTTCCTTAGAGCGGATTCTCTGTTTTTATGTTCAAAACTTACGGGGTTGTGACTGTTGTGTCACAACCCCGTTCCGTTTGATTCTAACTTTATTTGTCCTCAAGCCGCGTCTTGAATTGTTTCGTCCGAAAATTCGATATTGATTTCTCCGACGCCGCCGTCGATTTCCAACTTGTTTTCTCCTGCGCCGTAAACGGAATCGTCTCTCATCCTCTCGCCCTCAAGTTTGGCTTCGCCTATTCCCTTATCAATTTCAATCTTATAGTCCTCGCGGGTTCCCAAGAGTATTAAATTGGTTTCGCCCACACCGTAGTCAAGACTGCTGTCGCCCTCTATTCTGCTTTTCAGACTAAGTTCGCCCACGCCCATATCAAGTTCAAGATTACGGAGCAAGCCTCCGTCAATAGTCAGTTCACCGGCTCCGCCGTCAATATCGGCTCGGGAATTTGCCGTCAGATTTTTAATATTGACTTCCCCCGCACCCAGATTAAGTTTTAAAACATCTGCCGAAAGCACATCCACATCCATTTCTGCGGCACCTGTTTCTATTCTCACATCGTCAAAAACAAATCCTTCGGGAACCGAGAGAATTACCGTCACTCCCTCCGAACTAACCGAGATGGGATCCTTAGTTTCGTCAATATGAAGATTTCCGTTATTAACGCTGACGGAAATATATTTATGGTTACTTTCCACGGAGAATTTGTCCCCTGTTTTTATTTCTAACTTTGCGGCACTAAGGTCGACGGAAAGTGAGGAAACCGCCTCGTTAATATCATAGACCTGCATTTCCCCGATCGGCTCTTTGTCCCTGTCGGAAAATATGAAAGACAGCCCTGCAAGTGCCGAGAATATTCCGCCGATAATACTGACGCTCAAAAATATGGCGAAAGCCATGGCGATATATTTTATTGTTTTTTGAACGGATGTCATTTAATATCCACACCTCCGAACATACAGGTTGCGTTAATATATACCGTGGGTGCGCCCTGAATGGGTGCATGATGATTTTTGTCCGATACTCCGCCGAAAATGGAGTTGGAGTTGATTTTAATGTTCACATTATCGGGAACTAAAATATCAATTCCGCCGAAAATGCCTGTTGCGCTTATGGCACAATCGTTTTCTATAATGGCATTTCTGATGTCGCATTTAATACCGCCGAAAACCGCAGTAAGTTCTGCCCCGTTGAATACTTCGCCGTCATAAATTAAATCCTGACCCGAAAATGTTGCGCATCCGCTTCGCACATTGTTGCCGCTTTGCTTTGATGTTTCAATCATCTTGTTTGCCTTGTCACCGAAAACGGCACCTAAAATCAGTTTCAATCCGATAAATACGATAACAGCCGGAGCGGCAATTTTCCAAAGAATATCAAAATCAATGACATTTTGACAGCAGAGCAAAAGGAAAACACCGATAACACAACCGATAATATTGCCCGCTTTTTCTTTCCCGCTGAAAATCCCTATGAAACAAGGAACTATTATAAATAGTGTCCACCACCCGTCAAAGAAAATTTCTATGTCGGTGATGCCGAATGCCTTCAAGGCGAAAATTATACCGGCAATAATGAAAACAACGCCCCATAAAATTTTACTTGATTTTTTCATAGTTAATATTCCTCCTTAAAGTGTTTCAAATATTTTAGCGCCCTTGGTATCAACCCACCGTAACAGAAGCGCAGATACAACCACCGCGGCAACGGATATTGCAACAAGATATACAAGGGGTGTAATAAACTTCATAACTAAAAGATAAATTCCGGCCATTGCCATTATAATCGCCCAACCGCCGAACAATGCAATCATAACACAAAGACTTTGTTTGACGGGGACGGTTGGGTCCGTCCAATTAAGATTGGGCATTTTGAGATTCAGCGCAAGTCCTATTAAAGCCATCAACACAACAAAAACAACCGAGAACACCAAAATCAAAATTGACTGTAACGCCGATATCTTCAGGGCTATACATACACAAATTCCAAGCAAAACCGTGGGAATGACAGTTAACAGAAGATGCAACTTTATTTTTGCGTGAAGAACCGCTTTAGCGGAAATCGGGAACGACTGCACAAGCCAGAGATTTTTACCCTCAAGGGAAACGGAGGGAGATGTTATATCGTTAAATGTGCTGACCGCACAAACCGCCGCCGTTGCCAAAAGAGGTATGATACCCATATATTCCCCCGGCATTTTACTAATCATAGCGAAAATATCACCGGATTTTACAAGCACCACAACTGCCGCAATGGGCATCATAATAATACCGAGACCGCAATTCATCATGTAAATCGGGCATCCTGTAAATCTACGCAGTTCTTTTATCAACAGGGCTTTTTCCAAAGATGCCGCCTTGGATGTTTTCTCCTTATATGCTTTCTTTACAGCGCCCTTGTCAGCCGTTGCAACGTAAAGAAAACTCTTTGACAAAACAAGATAGGTAACAAACAACATCGCCGCCACTATCAATGTGAAAATCAAAAACGAAAGAGGCTTTCCCTGTGCGCCCAGTCCCATTTGATATAAAGGATACAAAATCTTTATACTATTGCCGATTTTTTCGGGTGAGGCAAGAATGGACTGTATGATTTTGTAGGCACTGCCGTAAATATAGTAGTAACCCGCAATAAAGACAAGGGACAGGATAACCGTAAGTATATTCTTTCTTTTTACTCGGCTGCTGATTGCCGCAACTAAAAATCCGAAAATACAGGAAAGGGTCAGCACCAGAAACGAAAGAACAAAGGGAAGCAAAAGGTTGAACACAACCGAAAGAGCCCCGGGTTTCACGGTTATAAAATATACAAGCATGGTGGGAATTGCAATTATCAGTTCATACATAAGTCCCATCAGGTAAACTCCCGTAACCCTTACCGCAAGAATTTTTCCCGGGGGTATGGGGAGGGACAACAAAAGGTCATTGTCTTTTGCAGTATAAAGGGATGAATATGTATTGAACACGCTTCCGAATACACCCATCGCCACAGCAACAAGACCCATTATGGCAAAGTACAGCCATCCGAAGCCCGCTTTAAAAAGCGGCTCACAAAGTCCCTGCGCCATTTCATAAAAGAACGTACCGAGAAGTCCGAAAAGAAAGAGATATAAAACAGCAAACCCGATAATTCCGCTTTTCGTACGGCTCTTTCCGTTTTTGCGGTCGAAATATACCCAGGAGAAAACCTCCATCATCTGCTTTTTAAACAGAGCCTTTGTCATTTTTCTTCCTCCAGTTCCAAGAACACATTTTCAAGAGAGGTATCGCCCTTAACTTCTTCAACACTTCCCCACTGAATAAGCCTACCGCTTTTGATAATGGCAATTTTGTCGCAAAGTTTTTCGGCAACCTCAAGAACATGGGTGGAAAAGAAAATCGCGCCGCCGTTATGACAAAATTCTCCCATTATCTGCTTTAACAGGTGTGAGGCTCTTGGGTCAAGTCCCACAAAGGGTTCATCCATAATAATGAGTTTCGGGGAATGAATCAAAGCGGATATAATGGCAAGTTTTTGCTTCATACCGTGGGAATATGCCGATATGGGCTGAGCCAGGTCAGCGGTTATTTCAAACATATCCGCATATTTATGAATAAGTTCCTGTCGCTCATCGGCGCTAACTCCGAAAACATCCGCCGTAAAATTCAAAAACTGAATACCCGTCATAAATTCGTAAAGGTCGGGATTATCGGGAATATAGGCAATTTTACTCTTGCAGACAAGGGGTTTTTCTTTCATTGATACGCCGTCAACACAAATCTCGCCGCTGTCATACTGCAAAATACCGCAACAGGCTTTAAGAGTGGTCGTCTTACCGGCACCGTTATGCCCGATAAATCCGTATATCTCCCCCGGTTTAATATGCAAGGAAAGGTTGTCAACGGCTTTTTTATCACCGTAGGTTTTAGTTAAATTTTCTATTTTCAGCATGGTAAGTTTCCTCCCATCCACCATATTTATCAGCTTACAGTCATATTGTATAACATTTTTTCTTTTTTGAATAGGACTTTTCTTTAGTTTCTTGTGTCACTTTTATAGGTAAAAAACGTGTAGACCGCATAAACCCCAATATATAAAGGTTTAAAAATACCCCCCTAAACAACTTTACAGTGTTAAAAGTAATAAAAACCCAAAAACAAATATAAAACAGCGTTTTATGCTATGAACAAACTTCGCCACTCGACGTATCTCTACACGTCGTCGGGTAACCGCCGACAAAGTGAACTTTGTCGGCGCTCAGTTTGTCCATTCTACGCATTTTTTCCTATCCCCTAAACAAAACAGGAGCTGTAAAAACTTCATTTTTTACAGCTCCATTCCTTAAAATATACCCTTATTGTATTTTCTTTGTACCGAAAAAATACAGACAAAACCAATGCATAAACCTATTAAAAGAACTATAACCGCGGTAATTGCTATCGGGTCGGAGTCACCGAAAAGTCCTATAACGCCGCTTAAAAAGGGAGCGACGGCGGTAACCCACAAAGCCTTGCCGAATGACTTTCCGTAACCTTTTTTATCTGTAACTTTTTCTTGATGATAAAAATGTATATATTCGGTTTTACCGTTGTAAATGGCTATGCCCAGTGAAATTAAAAGCGCCGCAGCGCTGAACATCATAATATAATATGCTATCATAAAAAATCTCCGACATTTATTTTCTGTTTCCGTTTTCGTCAAAAGTGCGTTTTAGTGCTTTTTCCACTATAAATACAGTGCCTATTAAGAAAATAAATTGTACCGTTTCAAAAGCAACGGATACCGTACCCACGGTATCTTCTGCGGAACTGATAAAGGGAATTTGCGCAATAACCGACGGTACAAGTAAAATCAAGCCCCATTTAAACCACAGTTTTCCGCAATATTCATGAGCGAAAGCCCATGTGTCTTTGTTTTTCCTTGACATAGGAGTTCTGTAGCCGATTATACCGTTGATTTCCTTCGGAGGTTTTCTGTACATAAAATAACCGCAGATAATCATAAGCAACGGTATGAGCAAATTACATATAAACATAAATATATAAAATCCCATTTGATTTACCTCTAAAGTGTTTTATACGTAATATTCTTCTGTTCCATCCAATACGGGTTTCAATTATTTCCGATCAGTCCAATCGCAATTGTTTTACCCTTTAATAAACCAATATTTTTTCAAAAATGCTTCTTTCTAAAACAATTTATTTCTCGAGTTCATATAAACGATAAATTTTTCTGTAAACCCCTTTTGAAAATACTGTTTTGAAAAACAGTTGTTCAAAAGGTTTCAGTTCCTCAATAAGATAATCGGGTGTGAGAGAATGTTCCCCTTTGCACACAATTCCCGTATCCCCGAGAACCGCTGAAACATCATCAATTCCCCATACCGTTGTAACACCCACGTCGTTTATGGGGTTTTTGTATTTAGAAGCCTTTGCTCCCCAAACCGTATATACATCCATAAGAACATTAAGGGATTTATACTTTTCCGATAACGCTTTGAAAAAACCGTTGAGTTGTTCATTTGTAAGATACATACTTATTCCTTCAAGAATAACAATTGCGCTGTTACTGTCGGGAAGATTTTTTATCTGTTCGCTATCACAAGCGTCGAAACAAATCATACGGTAGGCGGAGGTTTCTTCGTAGTATTTTTTCCGTGTTTCAATAACATCGGGAAAATCCCCGTCGATCCAGTTCGTATAGGGTTCGTCTATACGGATACATCTGCTGTCAAGTCCGCAACCTATATGTAAAACAAGGGCATTTTCATCTTTACGGAGCATGGATTTTGTCCAGTCGTCGAAAATTCTTGCTCTCATAGCCATATTATAAGATAACCATTTTGACTTTGATTTACCGTGAATGGGAAAAGCCTCCGCTTCCCAGATTTTCTCCGCAGTTTCGTCTTTCAGAATAACACCTTTTTTGCTGACCTGTGATTTTCCGTACAAGGGAATAAATAACGTTCTGTTAACTTCGTTCATAAATATACCTCAACATAATTTTTTGTGTAATTTTAAAAACCGATTTTATCTTTCTATTTTCTTCACAAACAGAAAGTATATCATTACCGCGTCTATAATAATGTCGTAGAATCTTATTCTGTCGAACAGAACTATACTTGATAATAAAGACACAAGTATAATGCCTACGCTTATTATCTTCGGAAACACTCCTTTTTCCTTGGTCATCCAGGTAAAATATGCCATTAGGGGAGAAAAAAGGGCGAATATTGTCCAACCCGCGATAAACACGGCGGAATATACTCCCTCCGCAACAAATGCCACAAAATAATAGGTTATGAGCATACCCATACAGAAGGGAAAAATATTTATCATTGCCTGTTTTTTGGAACTGCTGTATATGGAAATCAGAACTCCCAACAGTATCCATATTGCCATTTGAGAAAATATGTTTCCTAAATTCTGAGTATAGATATCAAACGATCTGCTGACAACACCCAATATCAGTCCTACAAAAAACATAGTGATTGGGTTTAAAATCTTCTTTTTCAACTCTGCTTCCTCATTCCCGAACGGCAATTTATATTACTTTGTTTTTTTGATTATCGGTTAAAAAGCAGACTCAGTACCATAACGGCAAGCCCTACCGCCGAAAGAGCGTATGCCTTTTTGTTAATTTCTTCCTTGCCCGTTATGTTCATTACGGAACCCGCAACCGATATACAAAAGGGCACGGCAACTGCAAAAATCTTCGGCATTGTGTTTGTAACCTGTCCGTCAAAGCCCACCTGTACTGCCACAACATCCGGCAGAAAGAACCATGACAAAACGCTTAAACCTATTGCAATAACTATCAATACGGCGCTGATTATATTCTTTTTCATCGGTAAACCTCCGCAAAATCGGATTATTTTATACATCCTTTGGCTTGCAAACATCCACCCATGCAATAAAGCCCGAGTATTTTTCAAGTTCGGCTATTGTTAATTCTATTGCGCTGTTTGAACTGCCGCAAGCGGGGAAAACCGTTTCAAATCGTTTCAGAGATTCGTCAAGATATACCTTTACTCCCTCATTTACCGCAAACGGACAAACTCCGCCCACGGCGTGTCCTATAATTTCTTGCGCTTCATCGAATTTGAGCATACTTGCCTTTGTACCGAACTGCGCTTTGTATTTCGGATTGTCGATTTTTACGTCTCCTGCGGTTACAATAAGAACGCAGTCGTCTTTGACTTTAAATGAAAGGGTTTTTGCAATTCTCTCGGGAGCGCATCCCAAAGCGTGAGCGGCAAGTTCCACGGTTGCACTTGATTCATTAAACTCTTTAATTCTGTTGTCAATTCCCACAGATTTAAAATATTCTCTTACCTTTTCAATGGACATATAACAGCCTCCTGAATTTTTTATTGTTTATGACTTATAACTGCAAATACAATTTATTTCTCTGCATTATAATTCCAATTCCATAGCAACATGGACGATTCCCGCTTCCAAGAAATCCTCCGATATCGCTTTAAATCCGAATTTTTCATAGAAGCCTTCAACATATTTTTGAGCGTGGACCTCTATTTTCTTGGGATTCATTCTACTTACAATTGCGGCTAAACTTTTTTCCAATAATTCTTTACCCGTTCCGTTTCCGTGCTGCAAAGTCAAAACCCTGCCGATTCTGACAATATCACCGTTACGGTCAAGGGGAAAAGCCCTTAAATATGCTATTGCTTTACCCTTTTCAACAAAGAAACAATGTAAACTCTTATAGTCAATATCATCCATATCCTGATAAAGAATTTTCTGTTCTACAATAAATATCTCAGCCCTTGCTTTCAATATTTCATATACTTCCGTAGGTGACAGTTCATCAAAATATTTTGCAATCAAATCCATTTTTCATTCTCCTGTTTCAAGGAAATCCCTGCGATACTGTGACGGAGTTGCACCCTCGTTCTTTTTAAACACCTTTGTAAACACCCGATAGTCCCCGTAGCCAGACTGTTCCGCCACCTCGGCAACGGAAAGAGATGTTGAAAGCAGTAGTTTTTTTGCCTTTTCCATACGGATGTTGGTAAGATATGCAAGAAAGTTTACGCCGATTTCATTTTTGAAAAGTTGACTTATATACTGAGCGTTCAAATGGAATTCCTCCGACAAAAGAGCAAGGCTCATATCTTCCGCCAAATGCTCCTGCAAATATCGGGTGATTCCCGTGATTGCCCTCTCCTCCTGCTTTTCCGATTCAGTCTCCGCCGAAACTTTTTTCTCAAACAGTGAGATTTTTAAATTGTCAATACAAGTTCCGAATTCCTCGTAATTAACGGGCTTTAATATGTAGTCCGTTATTTGCAGTCGCAGAGCCTCACGGCAATAGGAAAAATCATCATATCCCGATACAATTACAAAAGCAATATCCGGATGCTTAATTCTGCTTAACTGAATAACTTTAAGCCCGTTCATAATGGGTATATTGATGTCCATTATAACTATATTCGGTCTGAGATTGTCAATCTGTGCCAAAGCTTCCATGCCGTCCGCCGCTTCGCCCACCACCTCACAGTCATGGGCTTCCCAATCAAAGAGCCTTTTGAAGCCCTCCCGTATCATTATTTCATCATCAACCAAAAGCACACTTAACTTTTTCATTGGGCACTCTCCTTGGGCAATAATAAATGGGCGGTTACTCCTCCGTCGGAGTTCTCGGTATATGAAAGCCCGTACTCACTGCCGCACAACAGTTTAATTCGTTTTTGCACATTCAAAACACCTATACTGTTTCCCTCCAACTTTGCCGGCTGTTTTTCGTATGTAAGAAGCATTCGGTCAATTTCCGTCTTCTTGCCCTGGGCAAAACCGCTTCCCGTATCTCTTACAAGAATTTCTATTTTTCCGTCCCCCGAATTCTGTGCGGAAATGCGCACCTCTCCCCTGTAACCTTTGTTTTTCAAACCGTGGAGAAGACTGTTTTCCACAATGGGTTGTAAAATAAAATTGGGAACCTGAACTCCGCCCAAATCGGGATCAATATCATATTCGCACTTTAACTCGGGATAGCGGTAACACATCAGTTCCATATAGGCTTCCAACAGTTCTAACTCGTCGTCCAGGGTTACGGTCTGTCTGTCAACCTTTACGCTGAGGCGGAAGAAATCAACCAAGCGCATAAGCAAGTCGGAAACCTCTTTGTCCCCGTTTAACTGCGCCTGAATACGAATGGTATCAAGGGTGTTGTACAAAAAGTGGGGGTTAACCTGACTTTTCAAATAGAGCATTGACATTTTCTGCTCCGTCAGTTCCGCTAAAAGGACATCGGGATTTTCAAGAGTCAAATAGAACGATAAAGTCATAAGAGTCAAGCCTATTCCGCTGATAAGCCACGTAGGGTTAAACGCTTGTATAACACAGACTGCAAGTTCCACCAACAATGCGATACCGATGGCGGATTTTTCTTTTCGTTCAAGGCTTTTCCAATTTAAAATTAAAAGCCATGTGCAAAGGAACAGATAAAACGCCGCACCTGCGTAGCACATATATGCACAGGGTCCCGAGGAATAATTACCCTTGGGGGTTTCGGTATAATAAATCGGCAACAGCAAAGTTCCGAGTTCTGTAATACCGAGAAAAATCAATGCGGGAATATCAAGTTTTCTCTTTTTGCCCGTTCTTGCCTCAATGAGAACGGCTATGTACTGATAGAAAAGATATGTCATTAACACCATTGTTCCGATAAACAACCTGTGCAATATCTCCGTAAGCAACACGGGAAATCTGTCCAGATTACAAACAGCATACAGAGTTGCTCCGTCAAAAACAATATGAATAAGCAGTACAATCAGCAAAACCGAAAAAATCTTATGAAGCAGATTATGACGCTTCTGAGCGGAAAAATACATATAGGCAACAAATGCCATAATAAGAAACAATGCAATATCCATTTTAAGCATATAACTCACCACCGTAAACATTGTATCAGTTCTTCTTCTCTTTAAATAGGCTGATTCTCAATGGTATTGTGTCAATTTTATAGGTATATCATGATTATATAAAATCCTGCTTTTTGAGTCAATACATTTAAACATAACAGAACTCTGTAACAGTTGTTTGATTTTTCAACTTAAATATGCTAACATATCTAAAAATCATTTTAGGTGAGATTATGTGCTGCTACCCCAACCCCTTTATACCCGAGCGTGCCGACCCCTACATTGTTAAAGGTCCCGACGGATTTTACTATTTTACCGCGTCATACCCGGCTTTTCAAACCGCCGACAACGGCTATGACAGAATAATTCTACGAAAAAGCGAAACTGTTTTAGGACTGAAAGACGCCGTAGAACACACAATCTGGAAAGCCCACGGAAAAGGTGAAATGGCAAAGCATATATGGGCTCCGGAACTCCATTTCATAGGGGAAAAATGGTATATTTTCTTTGCTTCGGGGGACTCAGACAACAAATGGAATATCAGACCTTACGCTCTTGAGTGCAAGGGTATCGACCCTGTCAATGACCCGTGGGAAGAAAGGGGTAGAATCCTGCCCTTTTCCCAAGATGATTCTGCTTTTTCAGATTTTTCCCTTGATATGACCTATTTTGAAAATATGGGTAAGCACTATCTTATCTGGGCGCAGAAAAGCGGGGATTCCTCTCTTTTCATTGGGGAAATAAATCCCGAAAACCCCTGCAGACTTATTTCAAAATCCGTTCTGTTAACTAAACCAGAATATCCTTGGGAAAAAGTACGACACTCGGTAAATGAAGGCCCCGCCGTTCTCAAAACCGAAGATAAAATTTTTCTGTTCTTTTCGGCTTCCGGCACGGGTGAGGAATACTGTATGGGTATGCTTTACGCAGATAAAAATTCGGATTTAATGAGCATTTCCTCCTGGGAAAAATTGCCCTGTCCCGTTCTTGAAACGAAGAATTTAATCGGCGAAGCGGGTCCCGGCCACAACAGTTTTGTTGTTGACGAAAAGGGCAAATTACTTTTGGTTTATCACTCCCGCCCCCTTTCCCATTCGGAGAAAAATTGCGGTACTTTTTGCGAAGAAGTGCTTTATGACCCTTGCCGTCACACAAGAATTAAAGAGATAAGCTTTGACAAAAACAACTTTCCTTTGTTAAAATGACGTTTTTTAACACTTTGTTATCATTTTTTTTACAAAAAGCTTCTCACTTTTTATTGTTTTAAAAATTTCTTTGTGATATACTATTGTTTTAGAAAACATTTTTTTGAACTGAATTTTCGGAGGTGTATTCCGTGAAAAAAATTGATTCAACGGTTTTAAAAGAAACCGCTTATATCGGTGCAATGGTCCTGATTTTCAGTTTAGCATTGCAATCCGTATTTTTAATAATCGGAAAATGGGACTACACCGTGCTTTTGGGAAATCTGTTGGGCTTTATCGCCGCCGTAGGAAACTTTTTCCTTATGGGGCTTTCAGTTCAGGCATCTCTTAACAAAGAAGAAAAAGACGCAAAAAACTTTATGAAGTTTTCCCAATCCCTCCGTCTGCTTCTTTTATTTGTAATTGCCGTTGTGGGCTATCTTGTACCCGTGTTCAACATTTTGGCAGTTCTTATACCCTTTCTTTTCCCGAGGATTGCAGTCGCCTTAAGACCGCTGTTTATGAAAAATAGATAATTTTCTTAATTTGAGCAAAAGAGGTGATGTGTTTGAAAAAAACAACGCTCAAATTTAAAATTGCAGATATTTTTTATATTGTTATGATGATTGTTCCCATTGTTTTCGGAATTGTACTTAACGTTCTGACCGAACCACAAGCAACGGAGATCACCATAACCGGTGCAAGAATTTTCTTCACAATCCCAATGCCGTTGCAGGATTTTCCCGTTACGGAATCCCAGGTAAACTCCGCCCTTGTGCTTATCACAATTTTCTTTTTCTGCCTTTTTATCACCCACGGTATAAGCGAAAAAGCCGACTTAAAAAGGCAACACATTGCAGAACTTGCGGTGGAAAAAATCGACGGAATGGTGCTTGAGAACATGGGTGAATTTTTCAAAGGCTATTCCCCTTTTATTCTTGCAATTCTTCTGCTTTCCGCTTGTTCAAGCCTTTTGTCCCTTTTCGGACTTTTCCCACCCACATCGGACATTAACATTGTGGGCGGATGGGCAATCCTTGTTTTCTTTCTCATAACCTACTACAAGATGAAATGCGGTCCCGTAAACTACCTTAAAAGTTTTACACAACCTGTTGCATTTTTAGCGCCCATTAACTTTATCAGCGAATTTGCAACCCCTATTTCAATGTCCTTCCGTCATTACGGAAACGTACTTTCGGGAACGGTTATCTCAACTCTTTTAGCATTTGCTCTGGGCAGTCTTTCAAATAAAGTTTTGGGATCTCTGCCGGGCTTTTTGGCGGACATTCCTCTTTTCCAAATCGGTATTCCCGCCGTGCTTTCCGTTTATTTTGACATATTCAGCGGTTGTCTTCAGGCATTTATTTTTGCAATGCTTACAATGCTGAATGTTTCGGGAGCATTCGATTTTGAACTGTATGAAAAAAGAAGGCAAAAAAAGCTTTCAAAAAATAAAAAAACAATTTAAGTATTCGGAGGAAAAATTATGGAACTCGCACTCGGTATTATTTTAGGATGTTGCGCTCTTGGCGCAGGTTTGGCAATGATTGCCGGTATCGGCCCCGGTATCGGTGAAGGTAACGCAGTTGCAAAGGCTTGTGAGGCTATCGGCCGTCAGCCCGAAAGCAAGGGCGCCGTTACAACCACAATGCTCATGGGTTGCGCCGTTGCGGAAACAACCGGTCTTTATGCGCTCGTTATCGCAATCCTTCTTATTTTCGTTGCACCCAGACTTCTTGTAAACATTCTTGTTGACACAATTCAGTCCCTTTAATTTTAAAGTTTAGGTAAAGCATTATGCAAACATTAGATGTTATTTCAATAAATATATGGCAAATGCTTGTTTCCCTGGCTAACTTAGTAATTCTTTTCCTGCTTGTTAAAAAATTCCTTTACAAGCCCGTTAAGAAAATGCTCAAAGCCCGTCAGGATGCTATTGATGTGCAATACAACGAGGCTGAAACTGCAAGAAGCGAAGCTTTGTCAGAGAAAAAGGCTTATGAGGAAAAACTGTCGGGAGCGAAAGCTGAGGCTGACGGTATAATAAATTCTGCGGTAAATCTTGCAAAGGCAAGAGAAAACGAAATAATTGAAAAGGCAAAAAACGACGCCTCTGTTATCATTCAACGGGCGAACGAAGATGCCCGTCTTGAAATGACAAAGGCCGAAGAAAGCATCAAACGGGAAATCGTTGATGTAAGTACGGTCCTTACAAGCAAACTTTTGGAACGTGAAATCAACCCTCAGGACCACAAACAAATAATTGACTCATTTATTGATGAAATAGGTGACGGAAATGACGCAAACTAACAAAGAGTATGCAACCGCCCTTTTTTCGTTGGCAACGGAGAACAATGCTCTTGATGAGTACAAAAAGGCTCTCGGAGAAATACGGACAATATTCAAGGAAAACCCCGATTATGCAAGACTTTTAGAGTCCCCCGCCATATCTTTATCGGAAAGACTTTCAAACATTGACGAGGCTTTCGGCGGTGTATATACGGAATATATTGTTTCCTTTCTGAAAGTTCTTTGTGAAAACGGTCATATAGGGCAAATCTGCGGTTGTATTGATGAGTTTTCGGAACTTGTGCGCATTTTTGAAAACCGCACCGTAGCCGATATTTATTACGTTGAGCCCCTTACGGACGCTCAAAAATCCGCATTACTTGAAAAACTTCAAAAAATCAGTAATAAAATAATTGAACCGAACTACATTAAAGATGAAAGTCTTATAGGCGGAGTCAAGGTTCAGTTTGATGACATAATTCTTGACGGCAGTATCAAAAACCGCCTTAACCAAGCAAAGGGAGTGATAAGCGAATGAATAATCCCGGCGAAATCAGCAGTATTATTAAAAGCCAGATTGAAAATTACAAGTCCCGTGTGGAAATGACCGAAACCGGCAAGGTTATTCTTGTGGGCGACGGAATTGCCCGTGTTTACGGACTTTCAAACTGTATGGCCAACGAGCTTCTTGAATTTGAGGACGGTTCTTTCGGAATGGCGCAAAACCTTGAAGAAGAATCCGTTTCCGTAGCCATTCTTTCAAACAAGAACAATTTGCGTGAGGGTTCAACGGTAAAGAGAACCGGCAAAGTTCTGTCCGTACCCGTGGGAGAAAAACTTTTGGGCAGAGTTGTTAACGCTCTGGGTGAGCCCATTGACGGCAAAGGTCCCATTGAATACAGTTCCACCCGACCCATTGAATCCGAAGCCCCCGGCATAATCGAGCGTGAAAGCGTAAGCGTACCCCTGCAAACCGGAATCAAAGCCATTGACAGTATGATTCCCATAGGCAGAGGTCAGCGTGAACTTATTATCGGCGACCGTCAGACAGGTAAGACGGAAATAGCCATTGATACCATAATCAACCAGAAAAACTCGGATGTTCTTTGCATATATGTAGCAATCGGTCAAAAAAGCACATCCGTTGCCCAATTAGCAGACGAACTTGCAAGAAACGGCGCCATGGATTACACAATAATCGTGTCAGCCACCGCTTCGGAGAGCGCTCCGCTTCAGTACATTGCACCTTACAGCGGTTGTGCTATGGCGGAATATTTCCGCGAACAGGGCAAGGATGTTTTGATTATATACGATGATTTAAGCAAGCATGCCGTTGCGTACCGCGCACTTTCCCTGCTTATCCGCCGTCCTCCCGGACGTGAGGCATACCCCGGAGACGTTTTCTATCTCCATTCAAGACTTCTTGAACGTGCGGCATGTGTTGCCAAGGAATACGGCGGCGGCTCCATAACCGCGCTCCCCCTTATTGAAACACAGTCCGGTGACGTTTCCGCATACATCCCCACAAACGTGATTTCAATTACCGACGGACAGATTTTCCTTGAAACAGAACTTTTCCATTCAGGTGTTATGCCCGCTATAAACCCGGGTATTTCCGTAAGCCGTGTGGGCGGCTCCGCACAGTTAAAGGCAATGAAAAAGGTATCCGGCGAATTGAAACTTCTTTATTCCCAATACCGTGAACTTCAGTCCTTTGCCCAGTTCGGCAGCGACCTTGATGCAGATACAAAATCCCGACTTGCTTTGGGTGAACGCATTGTTGAAGTTCTCAAACAGGATCGAAACGCACCTGTTCGCGTGGGCTGTCAGGTTGCCATTGTTTATGCAGTAATTAAAGGCTACCTTGACTCAGTACCCGTTTCAAAAGTAAAAGAATATGAACACAACCTCTTTTTAAAACTTGAAAACGAAAAGGGTGATTGGCTCAGGAGAATTGAAGACGGCTACTATGACGAGTCGGACGAGGAAGAATTGAAAGCCGTTCTTTCGGAAATGCGGGTGTAAACTATGGCAGGAAACACTAAAGCGCTCCGAATCAGAATTAAAAGCGTTAATTCCACTCTCCAGCTTACAAAGGCTATGGAACTTGTGGCAACCTCAAAAATTCGCCGTGCAAACGAGGGAATGCAAAAAGCGAGAGAATATACCGAAGCTTTGGAAAAATCCATTTCACTTCTCACAAGCGAGGAGGAATGTTTAAAGAGTCCGTATATGAGAAAAACCGACTCTCCCAAAACAAAAATCCTTGTTATTGCCGGTGACAGAGGTCTTGCAGGGGGCTACAATTCAAATGTTTTCAGGCTGTGTTCCGAGTATCCGGATGCGGAATTTATTCCCATCGGCAAAAGGGCTTGTGAAAAATTTGAAAAAGAAGCCAACTCCTCGGAGCATTTTTCTTTCAACGACGCGGCAATTCTCGCAGAAGAACTTTGCAAAGATTTTCGGGAAGAAAAATTCGACAGACTGGGAGTTATTTATACAAAATACATTTCCGTTATGTCCTGCGAAGCGAAAATAAAATGGTTGCTTCCTTTTGAAAAGACAGAAAAGAACACCACCGTAAGCGCAATTTTTGAGCCGGATCATCTTACCGTTCTCAATCTTACGGTTAAAGAATATGTTGCAGGGATTTTAATTGCCTGTTTAAGAGAAAGTTTCGCCTGTGAAGTTGCTTCAAGACGTGTCGCAATGGACTCCGCAGGGAAAAATGCCAAACAGATGCTGGACGATTTAGGACTCCAATACAACCGCGCACGACAGGGCGCAATTACTCAGGAAATCACAGAAATTGTTGCCGGTAGCGGTAACTAACCATATTTTCGCAAGAGGTGAACACATTGAAAAATACAGCTGCGGGAAAAGTTGTTCAGGTTATGGGGCCCGTTGTTGACGTTCGTTTCAACGAGGGCGAACTCCCTGAAATTCTTAACGCACTCACTATACCTATGGAAAACAGAACTTTAACTGTTGAGGTGGCTCAGCACATTGGTGATAACACCGCAAGGTGTATTGCCATGGCATCCACCGACGGACTTCAGCGCGGAACTCCCGTTACGGATACGGGTGCATCAATTTCCGTACCCGTGGGACGTGAAACCCTGGGACGTATTTTCAACGTCCTGGGTGATGCCGTTGACAATCTCCCCAATCCCGAAACTGAGGAAAAGTGGAGTATTCACCGTTCCGCTCCCGCCTATGATGAACTTTCCTCATCAACTGAAATATTTGAAACCGGTATCAAGGTTATCGACCTTATCTGCCCCTATTCAAAGGGCGGTAAAATCGGTCTTTTCGGCGGTGCAGGCGTCGGCAAAACAGTTCTTATTATGGAACTTATCAATAACATTGCCAAAGAGCACGGCGGTATTTCCGTCTTTTCCGGTGTCGGCGAACGTACCCGTGAGGGCAACGATTTGTATTGTGAAATGAAAGAATCGGGCGTTATTAAAAACACCGCCCTTGTTTACGGTCAGATGAACGAGCCCCCGGGAGCGCGTATGCGTGTTGCTCTTTCGGGTCTTACAATGGCGGAATATTTCCGCGACACAGAGGGACAGGACGTTCTTCTTTTCATTGATAATATTTTCCGATTCACCCAGGCGGGCTCCGAGGTTTCGGCACTTCTGGGCAGAATGCCCTCCGCCGTTGGCTATCAGCCTACTCTTGCAACGGAAATGGGTGCTTTGCAGGAAAGAATTACATCTACTAAAAAAGGCTCCATTACGTCAATTCAGGCGGTTTACGTGCCTGCGGATGACCTTACGGACCCCGCTCCCGCAACAACCTTTGCCCACCTTGACGCAACAACTGTTCTTGCAAGAAATATTGCATCCCAGGGTATTTACCCCGCAGTTGACCCACTTGAATCTACAAGCCGTATCCTTTCTCCCGAAATTGTGGGTGAAGAACATTACTATGTGGCAAAAGAAGTTCAGAGAATTCTTCAAAGATATAACGAACTTATGGACATTATCGCCATTATGGGTATGGATGAACTTTCCGACGGAGACAAACTCCTTGTTTCACGAGCAAGAAAGATTCAACGCTTCCTTTCCCAGCCCTTTGACGTTTCCGAAAAATTCACCGGCTTCAAGGGTAAATATGTTCCCATCGGCGAAACCATCCGCGGTTTCAAGGAAATTATAGAGGGCAAACACGACGATTTGCCCGAATCCGCTTTCCTTTTTGTAGGAACTATTGATGAAGCAGTTGAAAAGGCAAAGAAGGTGCAGAAGTGAACACATTTCACTTGACGGTTTCCTCCCCCGACGGAAACAAATTCGACGGTCCTGTTTACAGACTCGATGTACGGGGCGTCGAGGGTGAACTTGCGATTATGGCGGGTCACATACCTTTCATAACCTCGGTTGTGAATGCTCCATGCGCCCTGTGGCTTGACGAGGAAAAGAAAAAATCGGCAGTATCCGAGGGCGGTTTGCTGACTGTTGATACCGACCGTGTAATTTTTATTTCCGGGTCTTTTGAATTTACTGACTAAAATATAACGCTGTAAAAACTTTCGTTTTTACAGCGCATTTTATTTTACATCAGTTTTCCCAACTTATCCGTATCTGCAATAACAATAAGTTGCATATCTTTTTCTAAGGGATTTTCCGGATTGATACTTGTTATAACATCTCCGTCCTTTAGAATTGCCACCACGTTTACGGAATATTTTTTTCTCAAATTTAACTGAACAAGGTTTTTGCCCACCCACTCGGGCTTCATTTGAATTTCCACCATGGAAACATTTTTTGAAAGTTCTATTACATCAATAAATCCCGAACTCAAAATATTTTTCGCAAGTCTTGTACCGGCTTCCCTTTCCGGAAAAACCACTCTGTCCGCACCCAATCTTTTGAAAATTTTCTCGTGCATACCCTCAACGCATTTAACGATTACTTCTTTAACTCCCGCTTCCTTGCAAAGAGTTATTGCCATAACCGCCGATTCAAGACTGTTCGCCATTGCAATAACAACAACGTCCATATCGGCTATATCCAATTTTTCAATAACCTCGGGATCGGTAACATCGGCGCACTTACACACGGGTATTACCTGTGCCGCATCGTTAACGAGTTCTTCGTCAACATCCACCGCCAACACTTCCGCTCCGTTTCTTACAAGTTCTTCTGCAACTGCTCTGCCGTAACGGCCGAGGCCGAAAACAGCATATGATTTTATGCTCATATACATTCTCCTTTTAACCGACGCTGACATCTTCAACCGGGTTTTTTACAATATTTGAATTTTGTCTTTTTGTTCTGAGTGCCACCGCTAAAGAAATGGGACCCACTCTGCCGAAATACATTGTGGCGATAATTACGATTTTTCCCGCCGTATTCAAAAATGCGGTTAGATTTCTCGAAAGTCCCACCGTGGATGTGGCGCTGACTGTTTCATAAATAATATCAATGGCATTGGCATCCGATACCGCCGAAAGACATACCGTGGAAGTGAACATTATAATAAACGATGTACACATTACAGCAATGGCTTTGCTGACCGCCTGCTTTGAAAGGGTCCTGTTAAACATTGTAGTATCATTTTTGTTTTTTATAGCCGAAATTGCCGTTTCTATAACAATTGCAACCGTTACGGTTTTAACACCACCCGCCGTACCCACGGGAGAGCCGCCGATAAACATCAGAAGAATTGATATAAGGGCGGAGCCGTTTGTAAAGTTTTCCTGGGGCACGGTGAAAAATCCTGCGGTTCTTGTTGTAACCGATTGGAAAACAGATGACTGAATTTTCTGATACAACGAAAAGTCTTTCATTGTAAGAGGGTTGTCATACTCAAAAATGAAAATAAATAACGCTCCGCCGAAAATTAAAATGAACGTTGTTATGAGAGTAATTTTACTATGGAGTGTTAATGCCTTAAACAGTTTAAGCCGCCTTTTTCCCCTGAGTTTAATAACCCTGACAACGTCCCACCAAACAATGTAACCTATACCGCCCAGGAACACAAGGGTACAGGTAACAAAATTGACAATTGGGTTATGAACATAATCCGCCAGACTGTTTACCGATATAATATCAAGTCCCGCATTACAGAAAGCGGAAACCGCCGTAAAAACAGAAATCCAAATACCCTTCGGACCGAATTTCGGAACAAATACCGTCATATAAAGAAGCGCTCCCGCTCCCTCAATCGCCAAAGTGCCGAGAACAACTTTTTTTACGAATTGGGAAAGTCCCGAAAGTGTGTTAAGATTAAAGGCATCCTGAAGAAGAAGCCTGTCCGAAAGACCCATCCGCCTATTAACAATAAGCGTAAGTCCGAAAGCAACCGTAATTACTCCCAAGCCGCCTATTTGAATTAAAAACAGAATTATAATATGCCCGAAAGTGCTCCATGCCGAAACTGTGGGCACAACAACAAGTCCCGTAACACAGGTTGACGTTGTAGATGTAAAAAGCGCGTCAATAAAAGGCGTCCACTCACCTGTTGCAGAACTTATGGGGAGCATCAATAAAAGCGTACCCGCAATAATCGCAACAAGGAAACTCAAAAGAATTATATGAGTTGTAGATAATTCCGATTTTGATTTTCTCATTCCTATAACCTTTTCTTTCCACTACACTTTATATAAATCGTATTTTGCAATAATATTGCCGTTGTAATTATATCACATATTTCCTATTTTACAACAATTTATGATAAATATTTAATTTCATCAGTTGTAAAAAAAGAAACGATATGGTAAACTTAAAGCACTGATGCATTATGTTGGCAGAAAAAGCATCAAAAAATTTTTTCAGGTGAAACAATATGCCCTACTTATTTGTTCATTTCAAAGAAAAAATCACCCCCGACGGTGAATCTGTCTATTTCGGAATAAGCCGTGACGGATACAACTGGGAACAGGTGAACAACGGAAATCCCATTCTTACAAGTTCTCTGGGCGACAGGGGTTGCCGTGATATTGAAATCGTAAGACTTCATACCGGCGGTTTTGTAATTCTGACCACCGACCTTTGTATTGTGCACCGAATGGATGAAAATTACAATGTGGATTGGAAACAGGTAAACAGCCACGGCAGCAAATGCCTTTGTATGTGGAGAACCGATGACCTTGTAAATTTCTCCGAACAAAAGCTCATATATTTCGGACGTGATGACTTTGGATGTCTGTGGGCGCCGGAAATTTTCTTCGACAGCGAGAATGAAGAATACCTTATACATTGGGGCTCCACCGTTGAAGAGGACGGATTTTCCCACATGTCAATTTACTGCTCCGTCACAAAGGATTTTGAAACATTTTCGGAGCCGAAACTATATTTTACAAAGGACAACGAAATACTTGATTCCCATATTACAAAGGTGGGCGATACATATCACCTTTTCTATAAAAATTCCTCAAATCCGCCCATGAATATGCACGCCACATCAAAAAATCTTTACGGACCGTTTACCCACGACAAAGATTTTGAGGAATATATGGACAGGGAAATATACCACCCCGGCTCTTACGAGGGACCCACAACCTACACCCTTCCCGACGGAAGATGGTGCCTTATGCTTGACTTCTTCGGCTGTGAAAAAGAAAAAATGGGGTATGTACCCTTTGTTTCTCCTAAACCCGGTGATATGAACTTTAGTCGTGTGCCGGATGAATTCACTTTTCCCTACGGATTCAAACACGGAAAAGTAATAGAAATCACCGTAGAAGAATATGAAAAATTAAAAAACATATAAGAGAGGTATATTTATGAATGCTGTTATAACCGTTGTCGGAAAAGACAAAGTAGGAATTATTGCGGGCATTTGTGTGGTGCTTGAAAGAATAAATGTTAATATTCTCGATATAAGCCAGACAGTAATGCAGAATATGTTTACAATGAATATGCTTGTTGATATTAAGCAGGCAAATGTTTCGTACCCCGAAATTGTTGACGCTCTCAATAAAGAGGGTGAGCGTTTGGGTGTGAGCATCCGTATTCAGCGAGAAGACATTTTTGATGCAATGCACAAAATATGAGGTGAATTATGCTTAATCAGAGAGAAATTATTGAAACCCTCAATATGATAGATAATCAGCATCTTGACATACGCACAATCACCATGGGAATTTCCCTGCGCTCCTGCGCACATCCCGACCCGAAAATCTGCGCTCAAAAGATGTACGATAAAATCACAAAATATGCCGAAAATCTCGTAAAAACAGGGGAAGACCTCGAAAGAGAAATGGGTATTCCCATTATCAACAAGAGAATCTCCGTAACCCCCATTGCCATTGCGGCGGAAAGTTGCGAAACAGAGGATTACACAATCTTTGCCCGGGCAATGGACAATGCCGCAAAAGCGTGCGGTGTAAACTTTATCGGCGGTTTTTCCGCCCTTGTTCAAAAGGGATTTACGCTCGGTGACAAGAAACTTATACAGTCCATCCCCGAAGCGCTTGCAACTACCGATTTTGTTTGCTCATCCGTTAACATTGGCTCAACAAGAGCCGGTATCAATATGGATGCCGTAAAACTTATGGGTCAGACTATCAAGAAAACAGCCGAAATCACAAAGGACCGCGACGGCTTCGGTTGTGCAAAACTCGTGGTTTTCTGCAATGCAGTTGAAGACAATCCGTTTATGGCAGGTGCTTTCCACGGTGTTGGTGAATCCGAACGCGCTATAAACGTAGGCGTTTCAGGTCCCGGAGTTGTTTATAACGCTCTCAAACAGATTAAAGGCGAGCCTTTCGACGTTGTTGCGGAAACAATAAAGAAAACCGCTTTCAAAATCACACGAATGGGTCAACTTATGGCAACCGAGGCTTCAAAACGCTTGGGCGCGGAATTCGGCATAGTGGATTTGAGCCTTGCCCCCACTCCTGCCACAGGGGACTCCGTTGCAAGAATACTTGAAGAAATGGGTCTCGAAACCTGCGGAACCCACGGTACCACCGCCGCCCTTGCTCTGCTTAATGACGCGGTTAAAAAAGGCGGTGTTATGGCGTCCTCCCACGTCGGCGGTCTTTCGGGTGCATTCATCCCCGTTTCCGAGGACGAAGGTATGATTGCCGCGGCGGAGAAAGGTGTTCTCACTCTTGACAAATTGGAGGCTATGACCTGTGTTTGCTCCGTGGGACTTGATATGATTGCCGTTCCCGGTAACACAACCGCAGAAACAATTTCCGCCATTATTGCGGACGAAGCCGCAATCGGTATGATAAACAACAAAACAACTGCCGTAAGAATCATTCCCGCACCGAAAAAAAATGTGGGCGATTCCATAGAAATGGGCGGTCTTTTGGGTACAGCGCCCGTTATGCCCATACACACCGACAGCAGTGCGGATTTTATAAACCGCGGCGGAAGAATCCCCGCCCCCTTAAACAGTTTAAAGAACTAAAGGTTGTATAAATATGGAAATACTTACAAAACATTTCAAAGAAGTTGAAAAGAATTTGGGACTTCCCTCGGAAGCCGTTGAGGTTTTTGAAAAATGTGCAAAAAAAATCGAAGAAACCCAAAGCCTTAACAACCGTTTCGAGAAAATTTTTAATGAATATCTTTTCCCCGAAGCACATGATTTCGGAAAATGTTTCAAAGAACTGAAGCCCCTTTCAAATATTTACGGAATCAAGGAATACACTTTGGATTTCGTTTTTCTTCTCCGTGCCGCAGAGATTATGCATATTAGGTACAGTGAACGTAAATTGAGTGATGAACTCTTTTGGAACACGATTATGGATTTAAAGTACAAATACCGTGAGTGCGTTAACTGCAAGGGCGTCCACGGCACCTTTGTCCCCTGGTGGAATACGGAATTCTTTGCCCTGCGACGTTTTGCTTTGGGAAGATACCAATTCGATATGTCCGCATATAGCGGAGAGGATTTCACAACCTCCGCCGGAATAACCGTTAAAAAAGGCGACAAAACCCTTAATTTTCACATTCCCTCCTCGGGAATTCCCCTTACGGATGATGTGCGACTTGATTCCCTTAAAAAAGCATACGAATTTTTTACGGATTTCCGCAGGGACGACGGGCTTATGATTTTCGAGTGCGGCTCCTGGCTAATTTATGAAGAATACAAAAATTTTCTCCCCGAAAAATCGAATATAATAAGATTTATAAACGATTTTGAGATTGTTTCAAGCGATTCCTGTGACAAATTCGACGATGCCTGGAGAATTTTTGATAAATACGGCTACAAATCCCCGAAAAACTGGCCCGAGGACACTTCTTTGCGCCGAGCCTTTAAACACCACATTTTAAACGGCGGCAAAACAGGTCACGGTCACGGAATAATTGTCTTTGACGGCAAAAAGATAATAAGATAATTTATTGCTTTAAATATGCATTGCAAAACCCCTATGATAGAATTCGTATCTATCATAGGGGTTTAGTATTGTTTATTGCAAACTTATTTTTTCATCATACGTCTTATGAGAGCAGTATCAATTACATCTATAAAGCCGTCTCCGTCAATATCATTTGCAATGAAGAAGTAGTTGTGTTCTTCGGTATATGTTTCCAAGTCGAGTCCCACATTTACGGACTTCTGATAGTCGTCGTTGTCGATATCGCCGTCGCCATCCACATCGCCCATAATAATGAATGTATTTGATTCATAAACTTCGCCTGTGAACTTTGATTTAAGTGTAATTGTTGAGCCGCTGCCCACTAAATCCGCATCGGCAAGTATCGCACCTGTGTAGGATTTGATTTCAACAACTGTTTCGTCGTTCTCGAATTTTTCGAGGATTTCGGAAACGCTCATACCTGCGTCAACACCCGTAATTAAATCTTTCTCACCGTCAATAGTGATACTGCTGTCTTCTGCGGGAATAAGTTTTTTTGCCTCGGCAAAAATTACTGCGTTAAAGTCACCCGATACGGCAGAATTCACATCAATAACGGTGCCGTTCTCATAGTACCAGCCGAAATATGCGGTATCCTCGGTATTTTCGGGGATTGCGGGAGCGCTTATTGTATTGAAAACCGAACCGCTAACATATCTTTCGGAAGTCAAAACATTTCCGTCTGCATCTTTGAATGTTACGGTGTAATATTTCTTGCTTTCAAGTTCATTTTTAAGGCTTTCCAGATTACCTGTTGCGGCATCAACAGTTGACTGATCATCTTTTGTAAGGTCCTTTGAGAGACCGCTGTCGATACTGTTAACAGCGTCCTTATATGCATTAAACGCATCCTCATCGTAAATGGGATCGCCGTTTTCGTCCTCGTTTACAAGACTGTCCGCAGTTGCTTTTGCGTTATTGTAATCGGTATAATCCGCTTTCTCCTGCGCACCGCTTAATGCATTACTGATGGTGTCTTTTACGGCATCAACAGTTGCCTGTTCGGATTTTGCAAGGTCTTTATCAAGAGCGTCATAGGCATCCTTTGCGTCCTGTGCCTTTTCGATGGTTTCATCGGTATAGGTACCCTCGGGAGCATTGAGAATGTTGTCAAGTTCTTTCTTTGCTTCCTCAAGGTCGCTGTAATTTGCTTTTTCCTGTGCTCCGCTTACTGCACTATTTATGGTGTCTTTTACGGCATCAACAGTTGCCTGTTCGGATTTTGCAAGGTCTTTATCAAGTGTATCATAGGCATCCTTTGCGTCCTGTGCGTTCTTGATGGTTTCGTCGGTATATGTACCCTCGGGAGCGTTGAGAATATTGTCAAGTTCTTTCTTCGCTTCCTCAAGTTCGCTGTAATCCGCTTTTTCCCGGGCATCGCTCAAAACATTGTTAAGTGCATCCGTTGCATTACCGATAGTTTCTCGGTTTTCCGCCGTATCTGCAAGGTCTTTGTCAATAGCGCCTGCGGAATTCATAACTTCTTCAGCGGCTTTAACTGTTTCGCTTGTGTATTTATCGGGATTATTTACAATTTCCTGAACCTTGTTCAAAGCGTCTTCATAATCGCTGTAATCCGCTTTGAACTCTGCGTCTGCAACGGCACTTTCAAGTTGTGAAGTTATTGCGTCAACAGTGTCCTGACTGCTTGCCGGAAGGTTTTTGTCAAGAGTTATTGCGTTATCGTAAATTGCTTGGATTTCTTCAATAGTTTTGTCGGTATATGTACCCTCGGGAGCGGTTAAGATTTTCTCCGCCTCGTCAAGAGCCTTTTCAAAATCCGTGTAATCGGCGTGCTTTGTTGCTTCGATATCTGCAATAGCCTCTTTTATCTGTGCCGTGGCAGAAGCAATGGTCTGTTGATTTTCTTCCGTTGCAGTAAGTTCTTTGTCAAGACCGTTGTGAATTCCGTTTATTTCTGCAACAAATGAGTTAAATGTAGCATCGTCATAAAGTTTGTTGCCGTAGCCGTCATCGTTTCCGCTGTTTATAATTTCCTGTGCTTCGATATATGCTTCAAAATATTCGTTATAATCGGCACCCTCCGCGAGACTGTCATAAGCGGCTTTAAGCGCGGCATACTGTGCATCAACAGAATCCTGTGAATAGTAGGTTTCGCCCTTTGCCATATCTGCGGGTACTTCCTTAAAAGCATTATAAAGGTTAACTAATGAAGCAAGTGTATAATTCGTTTCAAGTCTTCCGTTTACAATATCTTCAACCTCACCGTAAAGAGCATTGAGGGCACGGGCATCCGTAATTTTTACATTCACGGGAATATGCACGTGGCGGTAAGTTGTGGAGCCTTCAATACCTATGAAAGTCTCTGCGTATAACCAACCGAGCCAAAAAGCATAAGTCACATCAACAGTTGCGCTGTTTTCACCGGATGCGCCCACATAATATATTTCTGAATGGGCGGAGGATTTAGTTTTGGAAACCTGAACCAGATTGATAAGCCCGTCTGTTGCAAGTGCGGGACCCTCGGTATTTACCCAGGTGTTGTGGTGAGTAATATTGCCCTCCTGATCCACATTGACAACATCGTCTGTATATGTGAGAGCCTCAACTCCGCTGACACTTGACGCAACCAATTCGGTTTGATTCAAAGTAATATTTTCAAGTCCGTGGCAATGAGTGTCCGTAGAACAAACAGATGACGGATTTGACGGAGTGGAAACAGAAAAGCCCAGGTTACGCAGTTTCAAATTGTAGTTTGATTTTGTGTTTCTAACCGTGATATCTGTTCCCAATATAAATTTTTGACCGTCAGCAATCTGCATAAAGTTATATTGAGTTGTGGCAAGAGAAAATTCAATGGGACTGTTGCCCAAATCCTCACCGATATCATCCTGGGTAAAGACATTATCTTCGTTGAGGTGAACAGAAACGAGCTTATCCTGTGCGGTATAGAGAGCGTCAACCGCCGCGTTTACCGTTGCCTGTTGATCCGCGGTGAGATTTTTTGGAAGATTTTTGTTAATTTCATAAATCTCATCAATAAAGGTGTTGTAACTTTCCTCTGTATAATTGGATTCATCGAGTGAGGTCATTTTCTCGAAAACTTCAACAAATTCCGAATAGTCCGCAACTTCCTCGGGAATTGTTGTAAGATCGCTGATGAACTTATCCACTGTTTCTTGAGTATAGTATTTTGTACCGTTGAGCAAATCTTCGGGAACTGAGTCCACCGCCGCTTGGAGCGCAACAAGGTATTCCTCGGAATGTGTGCCGGGATTTGTGAGAGTTGCCTTTGCTTGTTCAACTGCGGCAACAAGACCTCTGGCGTCAGTAATTGTCACCGTTGTGGTAAAAGAGCCGCTTTCATACGTGTAAATACCAATCCAGTTACTGTAACTCGCATAAACATTCTGGTCAAAAGTGTAGGTTTTTTCTCCTGTTTCATCTTTGGTTAAACCGGTAAAAACGGGTGTAGTTTGCAAATAGTATTTATTACCGTCTTTAAATCCGTCGTAATCAGGGTTAATTACACCGTCTTCTGCTTTAATAGCCGAACTTGTGCTGTTAACAACTCCGTTGCTGTCAGTTTCTTGCCAACACTTGAAAATTGTAACGCCGCTTAAACCGTTCTTAACCGCCTTTGTTGAAATTGTTTGATTTGTCAGTATGGATGATGAATCCAACTTTGTTATAAACGGAACCGCGTTGCCGTCCGCGTCCGTTGTAACTAAATCAGAATAGAACTTTCTGGCAGTATCTCCACCCGTTCTTTCAATTACCCATTTCTGAACAAAGGATAATTTTTGATCGTCTTTTATCTGAATAAATTTAAAATCGTTTTGAACAGTAAAATTCGTTTTGTTTACATTTATAGTATTGCCCGAATCCTCTCCGGCACTACCGTTTATAACAAGACCGTTATAGGCTTCTATAAGTGCATTAGTTGCCGCGTCAACGGTTGTCTGTTGTGTCTTATCAAGGTTTTTGGGAAGATTTGTGTTTATTTCCTCGATTTTTGCCTGAAATTGTGCAAAACTCTCTGCATTATATATGCCGTTCTCGTTGGTTACTTCTTTAAGCGAAGCGTATGTTTCGTTGTACTCCCTGTAATCCGCCGCGTTCAAGCTGATTGTTTTAATCAATTCCGTGTTGCTGTCAATTTCGCTCTGGCTGTAAATCTCGGATAAGTCTTTCAATCCGTCGGGGATTGAATTCAGCGTTGATTCAACGGAGGAAACATATGCAGGGGTATAGTTTTCGGGATTTGCAAGGACTGCCTGTGCCTTTGCAAGTTCCCGGGCAAATTCTCTTGCGTCAAGAATATGAATTTCTGTTTCAAGGCGAAGTTCAAAACTTGCAGAGTCGGAATCATCGTTCATTTTCCAATTCCATTTATAAGAATCGTAAAAGCTTGTGTTGATTTCACCGGTTTCAGAATCGCTTAAACCTTTAATAAGGAATGTATCTTCCCAGATGTAAACTTTACAACCCGAAAGGTCTAAAGTAGAGCCTTGAAGCACAACATTTGACGGTTCACTTCCGAGTTCTGTTGCGTTGCTGTTAACTGCAGTCCATACATTGTCTGTTGCGCAATATTTGTTTAAGAACTCGGCAGTATTATTAGTTGTAATTGCAGGAACTTCCATAAGGTCAGTACCTGTGCCTATACCCTTTTCGTCAACGGTTGTCGCACTGCTTTCGCCCTCGTAATGGCTTACACCTTCAAAAGTAAGCGTTTTATCAGAAGAATCTGATTCATGCTTTTTCTGTAAACCGATAAACTGAGAAAATGTAAAATACTCATCATCTTTAGTTTGATAAAAAGTATAACTTGTGTTTTCAATGTTAATATTCATTTTATAGTTGGTATTCAACCCATCAAAATCATCGGAGCTGAACTTACCTGTAGCCCCTATGGGCTCCGTTGGGTTAACCGCTGTGCCTGTCTGTGTTGCCGCATAGAGAACCTCATCCTCCGCCGCTGTTGCAACATAAGTTACGGGCAAACTTCCCAAAGCAACAAGAACGGAGAGAACAAATGACAAAATTTTTCTTGTTTTCTTCATTTCAACTCACCTTTCCAAAAATTATTTAATATGTAATATACGTAATTGGTAGTATAGCACCCTATGATGCCTTTGTCAATAATGCACAAATAATTTTACCGGTTATTAACAAATTGTTCAAAAGTCCTTGTCTTATTGATAAAAAACAACCAATTAACTTTTATGTAATTAGTCAAACATGCACATAAAATAAGATGTACTGAAAAACCTTAGGCTTTTACAGTACATCTCATTTAAAACTACAATTATTTATGGTCTTTGTAATATTGGGTATGGGTTTTCGGGTGAGGATTATTCTCCCAAAGTTCCGTTGCCACCGGCTTCCATGCGGCACTGAAATCATCACATTTTGAACAAAGTTCTTCAACTGTTTCCCGGGATACAAAATCCGTACTTTTTGCGCCGGTTTCCGTAATGATTTTCCTCAAAATCTGCGGATTTTCAAGCATGGGACATGGCATCAGATGATTGTCGTTAAAGGGTTGACCCTTTCTGTATGCCATAAACAACGGTTTTTGAAGGGCTTCAAAAAGAGTATCCGTCTTAATATTGGAGTCGGAATAGTGAATGAATACGCAGGGCTCAATATCGCCCTTTGAATTGATATGGAAGTAGTTTCTTCCGCCGGCAATACAGCCTCCCACATATTCTCCGTCATCCTGAAAATCCATAACAAACAGGGGCTTACCCGTGTGTCCGTTACGCATCTTTTTCATCCAATAATACATATACTTACGCTGTGACGGAGTGGGGATCAAGTTTTTATCTCCGTTCTTACCCACGGGCATAAAGTTGAAATAGAATGCGTATTTTACTCCCGCATCAACCATCTTGTCGAGGAATTCGTCACTTGTAACGTCGCTGACATTTTTACTTGTGTAGCACACGGAAATACCGAACAGAATTTTCTCCCGTTTCAGAAGTTCCATAGCCTTAATTGTGTTTTGATAAGCACCGGCTCCGCGGCGGTCGTCATTGCTGCACTCGTCACCCTCAATGGAGAGTGCAAGGGTGATATTTCCGCATTTTTTAATATCGTCACAAAGTTTTTTGTCAATAAGCGTCGCATTGGTGTAAATCAGGAATGTACACTCGGGATTTTCCTTTGCAACAGTAACTATATCTGCTTTTCTGATAAGGGGCTCGCCCCCCGTAAGCATATAGAAATGTGTGCCAAGTTCCTTCCCCTGACTGACAATACTTCTCATTTCATCAAGTGAAAGCTGGAAATTATGACCGTATTCCGCCGCCCAACAACCTTTGCATTTAAGGTTGCAGGCACTTGTGGGGTCGAAAAGAATTATAAACGGAATATTGCAGTTGTATTTATCGCGGTTTGCACGTACTGTTTTTGTACCGAAATAGCCTGCGTGAACACCGAGAGAAAGAAATAATGATTTTACCAAACCCCTGTCAACATCCTTAAGAATATTTTTGGCAAGGTGCATATACACATTATCCCGGTCCGAAACTGCCGCCCGCATTTTTTCAAAATTCTCTTTCGGATACATTGTGAAATAACGTTCTGCAACATTGAGAATTTTCAAAAGATTTTCTTCAGGAGCTTTATCAATATATTTTAGAATTCGCGAAAGTGCTTTATCAGCCGCAAAATGAACTGCTCTGTGTTCCATATCTGTTACCTCCTTTAAAAATCTCATAACCTAGTAATAATATCACACATTCCTTTATTTGTAAACTGTTGAAAACAATTGTTTACAAAAAAATTATTAGTATTTTACCCGTGTTTTATACGCTTCTCAATTTTCTTGACACTGATTATATTTGCCTTTAT
This sequence comes from Acutalibacteraceae bacterium, assembly GCA_051892415.1. Classification (GTDB taxonomy): domain Bacteria; phylum Bacillota; class Clostridia; order Oscillospirales; family Acutalibacteraceae; genus DTU089. The sequence continues at coordinate 30,503 of JBJFGF010000050.1, forward strand.
AATTGAACCGTAAATACATTAAGGAGTTAAGGAGAAACGTGTTTTTATGAGCAAAAATAAAATAATAACCCCGTCGGAATATAAACTTTCGGGCAGAATCTGGTTCAATCTCTGTCTTTTCGGCTTTGTCGGTCAAGTGGCTTGGAATCTGGAAAATATGTATTACAACACATTTATGTACAATACCGTTTATGAGGGCGGTACTGTTACGGGTTCCCTTTCCTCCATGACGGCTATAAAATTGATGGTGGCATTCAGCGCCGTCACCGCGGTAGTCACAACCTTCGTAATGGGAAATCTTTCCGACAAAATGAACAAACGCAAGGTTTTCATTTCCGTGGGCTATCTTATCTGGGGTATTATCACCGCCGCTTTCGGTTTTCTTACCAAAGAAAATATAGGCGGACTTTTCAGGCTTTCGGACGCTTCTCAAATTGTTACCGCTACCGCAATTTCAATCATTGTAATGGACTGCGTTATGACATTTGTGGGTTCAACAAGCAACGATTCCGCTTTCAACGCCTGGGTAACGGACATTACCACTCCCAAAAACCGCGCAACAGCCGAAAGTGTGCTCGCTATTCTCCCCGTTGTTGCAATGGTGGTAGTTGTCATTTTCGGCGGAATGATTGAGCCTTTGGGGGGATATTCAAACTTCTTTTTCATTATCGGCGGTTTTGTAATTCTCTGCGGAATAATCGGTCTGTTCTCCTTAAAAGATTCAAGAAACGGCGAGAGAAACCCCAACAAAAACTATTGGAAAGATCTTGTATATGGTTTCAGACCCTCCGTTATCAAAGAAAACAGCAAACTGTATATTGCCCTCGTTGCAGTTTGCATTTACTCCGTAGCCGTTCAGATTTTCTTCCCCTATCTTCTCATTTATTTGGATCACGGATTGGGCTTTAAAATAGAAAACCTTTTACAGTACATTACACTTCCCGTTATTATCGCCGCTCCCTTTGTGCTTATAGGAATCGGGGCACTCATAATTATTGCGGGCAAGGTTATTGACAAGGTGGGTAAGAAAAATCTTGTTTTCGGTGCAACCGCTTTATTTATTGTGGGTCTTATTGCAGCAGGTCTCACCCACTCCATAGGAAAATTTGCTCTTTCCGCAATTCCTCTTTTTGCGGGCTACGGGCTTTTGGGCATTATGCTCAACTCCACCGTCCGGGACTACACCCCCGAGGACAAAACAGGACTTTTCCAAGGTATAAGAATGATTTTCTTCGTTCTTATTCCAATGATTATCGGTCCCTCCATAGGCGACGCTGTCTGCAAAGCCGCGTCGGGTGCCGTTTATTTTGAAAACGGTATGGAAAAGTATGAGCCCTGCGCCGAAATGTTCCTTGCCGCAGGTATTTTTGCCCTGCTGATTCTCGTACCCCTTGTTATACTGCGTAAAAAAGGCATTGACAGAAATGAGGTATAATCCGTGAAAATTCTTTTACTCTCCTCTCTTACTAAAGTTTTTAAAGATACCGAACCGAATTTTGAAGAATTCACATCTTTTTCTTCCTTAAAAAACGAAAATTTCTCTTTTCAAGTGGCTTTCATGGCAGAAAAAAAGGAAGAAACAAAAATCTGCATCGGTCTTTCTTCTTCATTAAAAAATGATATCAAACTTTATTCGGTTAAAAATATGCCCTGTGAAAAAAGCGGATACGATCATTCGGACTCCTATCATTACGACCTTAAAAGAAAGGAATTCCCCGATTTACTGATGCCTTTAAAGGACTGCATAACCGTAAAAATGGGAGAATGGAACTCCCTTTGGGTTGAATATACTCCCCAAAAAACCGCCGTAGGTAAAAAGAAAATTAACATAACTCTGACCTTTGGGGAAACCGCCGTAACAAAAACCTTTACTCTCAATATAATTGACAGAGAACTTCCCAAACAGGAGCTTCTTTTCACAAACTGGTTTCACAACGACTGTCTTTGCACCTACTACGGTGCGGAAATATTTTCCGACAGATATTGGGAAATTGCGGAAAATTACATAAAAAATGCCGCAGAACACGGTGTAAATATGCTTCTTACTCCCATATTTACTCCCCCCTTGGACACGGAGGTGGGCGGCGAGCGTCCCACGGTTCAACTTGTCAAAGTAATAAAAGAGAACGGTTGTTACAGTTTCGGTTTTGAAAATTTCAGAAAATACATAAAACTCTGTCTTAACTGTGGGATTGAAGCCTTTGAAATATCGCATTTATTCACCCAATGGGGCGCAAAACACGCACCGAAAATTGTTGCAACCGTTGACGGTGAAGAAAAAAGGATTTTCGGCTGGGAAACAGATGCCGGCAGTAAGGAATATACGGAATTCCTTGAAGCCTTTGCAGCAGCTTTCAAAAAAGAGGTTAAGGCTTTGGGTATCAAAAAACGCTGTTGGTTGCACGTTTCCGACGAACCCAATCGGGAACAGTTGGAGGATTATAAAAAAGCAGCAGATACAATCCACCGTCTTTTCCCCGATTTTAACACTTTTGACGCACTTTCCGATATTGAATACTACCGACAGGGACTTATAAAAACCCCTGTTTGTGCCGAGGGCGAAGCGGATATTTTCAGAGCCGAGGTTAAGGATTTTTGGACATATTACTGCTGCAGTCAGGTTAACAAATTCCTTCCCAACAGAATGTTCTCCCAACCCTCCCCCAGAAACAGAATTCTCGGTATTCTCCTTTATAAATACGAAGCAAAAGGCTTTTTGCATTGGGGTCATAATTTTTGGTACTCCCAATATTCAAAATACCCCGTTGACCCGTTTAAAACAACCGCCGCGGACAATGCTTTCCCCTCGGGCGACGCCTTTGTGGTCTATCCGGGTGAAAACGGAGAGCCTTTAAACTCCTTACGACACATTGTTTTTTACGATGCATTCCAGGATTTGAGAGCATTAAAACTCCTGGAAAGCCTTACCTCGCGGGAATTTGTTCTCCGATTCATTGAACAAGGTCTCGATGTTCCTCTTTCATTTGAAAATTACCCCCACGAGCAACAATGGCTCCTGGCTTTGAGAGCAAAAGTTAACAAGAAAATAGCGTCACTCTAAATATTTCAGGGTGTTTCAACCAATACAACAAAGAAACATTTATAACAACTTGAATTATGGTTGAAACACCATATTTTTCTGTTGATTGGTGTCGAATGTTATGGTATAATTCAATTACAAAAAGTGAAAGGAGTTGTTCTTATGCAACTTGAAAACAGAAGTATAGCCAAATGCGTTATCTTATCAATCATAACTTGCGGAATTTACAGTATTATTTGGGGTATAAAAATTGCCAGAGATGCTGTAAAAGTTAAAGATGTTAACGATGACGGTTTGGCAGAAATTCTCCTTGTACTCTTCCTTCCCTTTATCGGATTCTTCCTTGCGGAAAGAAAACTTAACGAGGGTTGTAAGGCCGCCGGTATTCAGCACAGCGACAACTCAATTCTCTACCTCATTCTCGGTATTTTCGGTTTGGGTATTGTTGACTATTGCTTAATGCAGAGTGACCTTAACAAAATCGCAGATGCAGGCTATGTTTTCACATCCGCACCCGCAGGCGCACCCTATACGCCACCCTATACACCAACTGCTCCCTAAGCACCCGCCGCTCCCGTTCAGGAAGTTCCCTTTGAGAATGTTGAGCCCTCTCAGCATGAGAATCCCCAAGTTTAAACACAAAAAATCCACACCGCCCCGCCGTTTGTACGGCAGGGCGGTGTATTTGTTTGCTCTAAAAAATCTAATAGAATTAAAAAGGCTTTCCGCAAAAGCCTTCAAAAACATTGTATTGTACTTTGACTTTATTTTTGCAAAAACCGGATTGAATCTATTTAAACATTTATTCACAACGCAAAGAAGGCTCACGGAGAAAACTTTCCAAAAAAATAAAAATTCCTCTTGACATACCCTCGCTTTTATGATATAGTAGTCAAGCATTAAGTTGCTGGTGTAGCTCAGTTGGTAGAGCAGCTGATTTGTAATCAGCAGGTCGGGGGT
>JBJFGF010000051.1:0-2046 GCA_051892415.1 Acutalibacteraceae bacterium
CATTCAAGAGGTAAGGGGTTCGACCCCCCTCATCTCCACCACCGGAAAGTCCGATAAACACTGGCTTACAGCGTTATCGGACATTTTTATTTTAATCATAAAAAATGGGATGGACACAAATTTGACGCAAATCAAAAATGGAGTTTTTTAAAGTTTTCACCGGGTATTTATTGCTTTCCCCTACACCCGGCTAACCCTTTCTTTTCAATATCTTTCATGAAAAGGGAAAGATATATATTTACCGTATTTAAATCAGTATTATAATCGAAAATATATTGAAACAGATTATTTTTCGGTTTATTTTCCGTTTTTAAAACCTCCGAAATCTCAAATATTAAATATCACAAGGAAAATATAATACTTATTATCCGTTCGGCCGGTTGACAATACCGATTTACAGTCGGCAACGTTTCTGCAGGACGATTAACGGCATAAAAACGAAATAATTACAAATAATACGGATATGAAATTATACGAAGGATTCAAACTGTTCTGGACAAGGGCTTTCGACTTTAAAGGGCGCACTTCCCGTTCCGAATTCTGGTGGGGAGTTCTGGCCAACTCCGTAATAATGGTCGCGCTTTTAATACTTCTGATAATAAGTCTGACCTGTCTTACAACGACTGTAAACGTATTCAGTATAATAATGATTGCGTTGTTCGCGCTGTTTTGCGTTGTAGAACTTCTGCCGTCTATATCGCTGATTATACGCCGGATGCACGACATAGGCAGAAGCGGCTATTATATATTCGTGTTGTTTATCCCCGTTATCGGATATATATGGTATATTTATCTCGTTACCCGCCCGGGCACTGCTGTTGCCGGAAACTGAAAATTAATTGATTATCACTCCGTTTCGTCCGGCTGTTCCTGTCCCTTATACTCAATTGTTGCATTTCGCCAGTCTATTTGTAATTCTGTTCCATAAAGCGTGCCTTTCCCAATTATGTCCAAATTTGTGTTTTTGTTGTTAATTTCTTCCAAAAATTCTTCTTCAGACATAGTCTCCATAACTTTTCTAAAATCATATGTCCTCAACTTTAAAAATGCTTTTTCCCCTGTTTCCTTATCGATTTCTTCGAAAACAATATTAATTTTTTCAATTCTATTATTTTCATCAATTTCAACAGAATTATATACGATGTTGTAATCATAAAGATTATTTATAAATATCAAATTACTCAAAAACGAATTTACTAATTCTGTTTTGTCTTCAGGTATTTGATTCATGGGAATTTCATACTTTTTGGTAAAGGACGACGAATTGTCAACAAATTCTTTCAAATCTGACAATGTTTTCAATTGATCAACTCCCGTATAAGACATGTTGAAATATGCCACACTTTGCTTCAATAAACCGTTTGCATCCGTTCTTATAACTTCGCACTCGAATCCCAAGACTGTACTACCAGCGCCATAGATGTTGTTTATATTTCGGACATATGAGCCATCAGAACCATATTTTTGTTCATACAATTCTTTGATTGCAGACGTGACCGTCCAATAACTTTTTTCTTCTTTAGCAACGTCTGCTTTTTTTTGCGCTTCTTCAATTTCTTCCTCTGTAGCACCGTCTTCTTTTGTCGGAACAACAGGAATAACGATTTCTTCGGGATTTTTGTCTGGAATATCGTTTTTTATTTCTTCTTCGAGTTTTTTGCTCAGCTCGATTTCTTGTTCGGTAGGCGGCGCAGGAGGATTATCTGTTTTTTCCTCGTTATCATCCACAATTTGTTCAATCTGCAACTGTTGTCCGTCTTTTAAGTTCTTACCATTATCGGACGAGTTCTTTTTTATAACTTTAAATATACTGAAAGAAACTACGGCTGCCGCAACCAGAACGACTGTTACGGATAGTGCGACAACAGCGCCTTTTGATAAATCTTTTTTCGAATTTCCTTTTTTGTTACTCATTTTTCCCCCTGAACGACGAGAGTTCGTTTTAGTTTACAAATGCTTTATATTATCGGATATTGTACTGTCCTTATCGTTATCGATATCGGATATTGCACTATTATCTTCGGAGTTTTCAGTTTGCGTTTTATT
>JBJFGF010000052.1:0-99270 GCA_051892415.1 Acutalibacteraceae bacterium
ACCACTGCTCTGATTTTATTTTTCATAATGTCCTATTTGATATTGCAATTTAGATGACCCGAATAATTCTGTATTGTCAATAATTATTTATTGCAATATTGTATATGTGGGTGTATAATATTGGGTAATTCAGAAAAAAGCAGGTGCCAGAATGAAAAAAATTACAAATGATATCATGTATGTGGGCGTAAACGACCACAAAATTGACCTTTTTGAAGGACAGTATTATGTGCCAAACGGAATGGCATACAATTCGTATATAGTATTGGATGAAAAAATCACCGTGTTCGACTCGGTGGACGAGAATTTCAAAGACGAGTGGCTGGAAAATATTTCCGAAGTTTTGGGGGACAGGCAACCCGATTATTTGGTTGTTCAACACATGGAGCCCGACCATTCCGCAAATATTGCGGCTTTTGCGGAAAAATACCCCCATTCAAAAATCGTGGGCAACGCAAAAACATTTAAAATGATTGAACAGTTTTTCGGTGTGGATTTTGCGGACAGACGGGTTGTTGTAACTGACGGTGAAACCCTTTCCACAGGTAAACACAGTTTTACATTTGTCTTTGCCCCAATGGTTCATTGGCCCGAGGTTATGACAACATACGACAGTACGGACAAGGTTTTGTTCTCCGCCGACGGATTCGGAAAATTCGGCGCTCTTGACGTGGAGGAGGACTGGGCTTGCGAAGCAAGACGGTACTACTTCGGCATTGTGGGAAAATACGGTGCGCAGGTGCAGGCGCTTCTAAAAAAAGCGGCGGCACTGGATATTGAAATAATTTGCCCCTTGCACGGTCCCGTGCTTTCGGAAAATCTGGGCTATTATTTGGGTTTGTACAACACATGGTCATCATACGGAGTTGAAAGCGAGGGTGTTGTAATTGCATATACTTCAATTTACGGCAACACCAAAAAAGCAGTTGAAAGCCTTGCAGAAAAATTGAAATCAAAAGGTTGCCCCAAGGTTGTTATAAATGACCTTGCAAGATGCGATATGGCGGAAGCCGTTGAGGACGCTTTCCGTTACGGAAAAATTATTTTGGCGACCACAACATATAACGGAGATGTTTTCCCCTTTATGAGAGAATTTATCGAACACCTTGTTGAACGGGGTTTCAAAAACAAAACCGTGGGATTCATTGAAAACGGCTCGTGGGCGCCCCTTGCAACAAAAAAAATGAAAGAGATGCTCGGAAACTGTAAAGACCTTACCTTTACAGAGACAAATGTAAAAATACTTTCCGCTCTCAAGGGACAGAATGAGGAAGAAATTGAAGCACTCGCGGAAGAAATTCTGAAGTGATGCGTAACAAATGAATCAAAAAAGTTTACGGGGCTGTAAAAACGAAAGTTTTTACAGCCCCGTATTCTGTTATTTTTTAAGTTTATCGGATTATTTTTTCTTTTTAACCTTGTTGAGCATTGCGTTTACTTCAAGGATTTGTTCCTTGGAGAATTTGCCGCCCATCATCATAAAGGCACGTTTGATTGTAAATCCTTTTACCATACCGTACATGGACTTAATCATACTCATATTGATATTGGAGAAACTGAAGCCCATAACCTCTGCTTTGCCGTCCTTTGAGCCTTGGGACATAACCTTTTTCAAGAGCAACAGGATTTTAAACATTGCAATTTTACCGCCCATGGATGACATAATATCTCCGATGGAATCGTTAATGGAGTAATAGCCCACGGGGGTGTTGATTTCAAACCAGTTAATAACCTGATTTTCCTCTTTCATTATGTAGTCTTCGTTGGGGGTATCAACCTTGTTGATTGTTGAGGTGTCCGAAAGATCTCCCGCTTTTGCCTCGAGAGTGGATGTTCCCTCGTTTTTAACCTCAAAATAGAAGAAGGGGAAGTCGCCTTTTTTCTGTTTGCCCACGCTTTCGCCGTTGCGGAAAAGTTCAACTTCTTCACAGTTGGAATAAACCGTAACCTTTGTTACGTCCTCGACTCTGTCGATATATCTCTTGCCGCAAAGGTGTACCATGGGTTCGGGATTGAGCCATGCTTTGTAGGCATAGAAAGAGTCCTTTTTATACTGACGGTCAAAGGTTATAAGTCCCTTGTGATTCATTCCGTTTTCGCCGCCTTCGGCACGGGCGTCTGCGGCAAAGTCAAACATATTCCAGACGTGAGTTGCCCAGATATACGGACGGACCGCAATCTGTTTAATAAGTTCCTCGTGGTAATATGCCTGATACTCCTCGGTGTAATCCCCCTGGGTGGGATTTGATGTGTGCCAATTAAGTGCTTCACAGCCGTACTCACTTAAACCGATGGGCTTGTTGGGGTACTTTTTGTGGAATTCATCGAACCATTTTCCGTTCATATCCGTCGTACCGCCGTACCAACCGAAGTAGTGATTGTAGGAAAGAATATCGGGAATGTGAACATACTCATTGTCCATGGAACACATTGTAACACCTGCAAGAGTTGTTAAACGTGTGGGGTCAAGTTTATGAACGAGGTCGTTAAGATCCTTGTGATTTTTTATAAGGTGGGGGTCGTCCGCACCGGCAATGGTGATTTCATTGGAAAGTCCCCAAAAACAGATGGAAGCGTGATTGTAATTCTGTAAAACAAGTTCTTTCATCTGACTGATTGTGTTGTCATAGCCACCGTGCATATGGCGGGAAATATAGGGGATTTCCGCCCAGATTACAAGTCCCTTTTCGTCGCAGAGGTCATAGAATTCCTGTGCGTGCTGATAGTGGGCAAGACGGATTGTTGTGGCACCCAACTCGCAGATGAGTTCAATATCTCTCGCGTGGTCTTCGGGAGTGAGAGCGTTGCCCTTGTGGGGGTAGTCCTGATGACGTGAAACACCGTGGAGAGCATATTCCTCGCCGTTGAGAATGAAGCCTTTTTCGGGGTCAACCCTGAATGAACGGCAACCGAAACGGGCGGAAACCCTGTCGAGAATTTCCCCGTCCTTTTCAATGCTTGCTTCAAGTGTGTAAAGGTGGGGGTCTTTCCTGCCGTTCCAAAGGTGAACATTCTCTATTGTTACAAGGGCTTTTGCGTTGTCGGGCTGTACCTGTGTTTCGGAAACAACCTGTTCGCCGTCGAGGATTTTATATGTAATAACCCCACCGTCGGAATTTTTCGTGTAGGACTCAATGGTAATCTCTGCATCGTTTCCTTTAACAACGGGGGTGACGGTAATACCGGGTGCGCCGTAGTATTCAAGGTCAAAATGCGCCTTGGGTACGCTTACGATTTTCACGCTTCTGTAAATACCGCCGTAGAATGTGAAGTCCGCATTCTGGGGGTAAACCGTTTCGTTGGGGGAGTTGTCCGCGCAAACAGTTAAAATATTGCTTTCTTTAATGTCATTTTCGGGAATTTTTACTCTGAATCGGGAATAACCGCCGTGATGAACAAAAATGGATTTTCCGTTCCAGAATATTTCCGCGGAGGAGTTAACAGCGTCAAACTCAAGGAAGTTTTCTTCACCTGTAAGACAGTCCCCGCCGATTTCTTTGAAATAGTAGCATTTTTGTCGTTTGTAGTCGTTACCGCCGTCCTGTCCGTCCTCACCGTTCCATGTGTGAGGGAGGTTCAATTCCTGTGCGTTTTTGGGAAGAATTCGGATATCTGCCTTTTCATCCATTGTGAAAAGCCATTTTTCGTTAATGTTCTTAACTGTTCGCATATTTTTCTCTCCAATCTAAAATATTTGTTATACTTTTAACAAATATATTATAATATGTTTGAAATTGTAAATCAATAAGATTGTGGGTGGTTATTTCGAGTGAAACGGAAGAAAATAGTAAAATTTTTAGGTTTTAAAGTAAAAATTTTCACAAAATTATTATAACAATTCGGCGGAATGAATATAAATTCCGAGTTTTGATATTGATAATATATTTATTATGTGGTATGATTAGTTCACGGACCAAGGTCCGAATAAATAATTGGAGTATGCTTTTTGAAAAAAATTAAAAATTCGGAGATTGTACTGTAAACGGGAGGTTTGCAAATACATTCTCGCACGCCTCTCGTAATTGATGTCAACAGTTATGAAAGGAACAAAAAATGAAAAATTTGACAATACGTTTAGAAACAGAAAAGGACTACGAGGCAGTTGAAAATTTAACCCGTGAGGCATTCTGGAATGTATATAAGCCCGGTTGTGTAGAGCATTATGTACTCCACGTTTTGAGGGACGACCCCGACTTTGTGCCGGAACTGGATTTTGTTATGGAATTGGACGGGAAACTTATTGGGCACGTAATGTTTATGAGGGCGCAAATCAAAGCCGACGACGGCAGTGTTCTGCCCATAATGACTTTCGGCCCAATCAGTATCCATCCGGATTTCAAGCGAAAGGGCTACGGCAAAATCTTGCTTGACTGTGCATTGAACGAGGCTCGCAAAATGGGCGTCGGTGCAATTTGCATGGAGGGGAATATCGACTTTTACGGTAAATGCGGATTCGTGGTGGCTTCCGCACGGGATATACATTACTATGCGGAACCCCGTGAGGAAACAGTTCCCTACTTCCTTTTGAATGAACTGAAAGAGGGCTTCCTCAAGGGAATCAGCGGAGTTTATCACACACCGAAAGGCTATTTTGTGGATGATAAGGACGTGGAGGAATTCGATAAGAAATTTCCGCCCAAGGAAAAACTGAAACTGCCCGGTCAGTTGTTCGACTAAACAAAAAGGATGGCTGTTAAAAAGTGTAGAACGCATAAAACCCGATATATAAATTTATTACGGTAAAAGGAAAATCACTCTATACGGCGGAGGCGCATATATTATACTGAATCCATAATGGGAGGTGTAGATATGCGTAACGGCAGATATGGAAGTCGGCATCCCCAAATCCGTGATTTTGGCGGTAGTCCGATTATATTTAACATTGAGCATGCAACGGCTATGAATCAAAATTTCCGAACAACGCTTTGGACGGGACAAGATATGCAATTAACATTGATGAGTATTCCTGTGAGAGGGGACATTGGTGTAGAGATACATCCCGATGTTGACCAGTTCATTCGTATTGAAAGCGGAACTGCGAAGGTATATATGGGTAACAGCAGAAATTCTTTAGTTGAGAGGGCGCGTGTTGACGGTAGGTTTGCGATTATTATTCCTGCGGGGACCTGGCATAATATTGTCAACACAGGGAACAGACCTTTAAAACTCTATTCTGTTTATGCACCGCCTCAGCATCCCTTCGGAACGGTTCACAAAACCAAGGCAGATGCAGAGCGTGATGAGTAAAAAATGAATGCATTGGAGCTGACCTCTGCCATAACGGCGACCGCCAATGTTTTAGCCTGTAATTTTAAAGAGGAAGAACTGGCGTTGCTGGCAAGTGTTTTTACTCAATTGGGAGATACACTTGCAACCATCATAGCGCGTGACAGTATGTGCAAAAATCAAAACGGAAACTGATCCGCAGATACGGTCAGTTCCCGTTTTCTTGTATAAAGGGGTTGAAAAAATGTAGAATGTAAAAGACTTACGTTTTTATATTTCTTCTTCTGCGTGTTGAAATTTAACTGTAACACAGGTTTCACTATCGGTCACTTCTTTTTTTACTTTTTGTAACACATCTATTGTAAACCTACACAAATAAATTCCGTAAATCTAAAAAAAGACTTGATTTTATTCTTCCTATAATGTATAATTCTTTTTGCGTTTTGAAGTATTACAAAGGTTTTTCGGCAGCCAAAACCCGCAAAAACGTTTCATAAAATTAAATATATTTCGGGGTGTGGCTCAGTTTTATTGAGCGCGACCTTCGGGACGAAGATTTTTTCGCAAGAAAAAACGTCCAACTGACAATTTAATATATATTTCGGGGTGTGGCTCAGTTTTATTGAGCGCGACCTTCGGGACGAAGATTTTTTCGCAAGAAAAAACGTCCAACTGACAATTTAATATATATTTCGGGGTGTGGCTCAGTTTGGTAGAGCGCTTCGTTCGGGACGAAGAGGCCGGAAGTTCGAATCTTCTCACTCCGACCAATAGTACAGATAGTTTCGGCTATCTGTTTTTTATTTTAGCGAATAAAGTCGGAGAAGATTCGAACTTCGCTTGGCGAAGCCAAACACAATCGGATGTTTGCGTAGCAAACGCAAGGCAGAGCCTTGCGAATCTTCTCACTCCGACCAATAGGACAGATAGTTTCGGCTATCTGTTTTTTTATTGTTGTGGTTGATTTATTACAATGAAACCTTGCGGTTTCACGGCACGTTTTACGTGCCGTGCACTCTCCACCGCCCGACAGGTTTTAATTTTATAACTTTACTTTTTCTCCACCTATTATTTTATTCAAACAACTATAAAACAAGGCGGTCCCCCTCTCTGCGCAGAGAGGGAGACCGCCTTTTGATTTGTTGTTCATTGGGTTTGTTTCAAGCGAGTTAATATTAGTCTTTTCGGCACGAAAGGTTAGAAATTACTGTTAACCCAATCGTTAGGTTCCCGATAGGGAGATTGAAATCCGCTCTGTGGGGTATTGCTCTCGGGGAAAAGATTAACGTTTTCGGGGAGTCCCGGCACATACATTGCTGAATTGTCGTCAGTCGTTTCGGGAAATTGATATTCGTTCGGTTGAGTGTAATGTTCACCGGGTATGTGTATTTCGGAGTGCTGTGACTCAAGGAAAGCTCTTGACTCCGGGGATAGTGTCGGGCATATTTCATCTTTCGGTGCGGGGGCGGCGGTGGTTTGAACGGCTTTCGCGGGTGCTTCGGTCGGGGCGGGCTCCGTCACTTGTTCCGTAACGGGTTCGGTAACAGGTTCTGTCACGGGCTCCGTGGTGGTGGGAACGGCATTTTGTTCAACAACTGCGTCGGTTTTTGAGGAGTCTTGTTTCATAATGTTTTCCTCATAGGGATCCGTCATAAAACAAACCGTAACGGTAACCAACAGGGTGACGCACACAAGAACAGCGGATTTTGTTATTCTTTTATAGTTTACTACGCTGAAAATTCTTTCCTTTATACTCACCTCGCCAAAGGAAACGGGACAAGCGGAAAGTTTTACTTTGTTTGTGCCGATTTTTAACAATGCCCGGGCATAGTTTTTCCTTTCGGTATCGGTGAGATTCTTAACAACGGCATTATCGCAAACAAGTTCCACATCTTTGCAGAAAAGGAAATATGCAACCCAGACAAGCGGGTTAAACCAATATATGCACACAAGAAGAAAAGAGAGTGCCTTTAAGATGTGGTCGGCATATTTTATGTGTTGCTTTTCATGTTGCAAAACATAGTTCTTTGTTTCTTCATCCAAATTAAAGGGTAAATATATTTTGGGTTTAACAAAACCGCAGACGAAGGGGGAATCCGCTTTTTCGCTTAAATAAATATTGTCCGTATCCCGAACGGCATCGGACATTTTGTGTTTCAGCTCTGCGAATGTTATAAAACCGTAAAGTACCAATAAAACCGAAACGCAAAGCCAGATATACGGTGCATAATCAAAGACGGTTGCGGTTTCAGCGGCTTCGACAACCCTGTCGGAATCGGCTATAATGCTGTTTGTTGTTAAGTCGGGGGTTTTCGGCATCAGCGATAAGGAACTTTTAAAGGAAAAGGGAATTAAAAGTTTTATACCTACCAAGCCCCAAAGTGCTTTTTTGAATTGTTTGGGCATTTTTCGGAATATCAGCCGAATTGCCAAAATTACAACAATTAAAACCGATGCCTCAAAAGCCATGGACAAAAGTTCATTAAAAAAAGCAATCATTTTTATCCTCTATTTGTTTAAGATTTTCTGTATTTCATCTAAATCCTTTTGGGAAAGATTTTGCTTTTTTGCAAATGCCGCTATAAACGAGGGGAGTGAACCCTCAAAGGTTTTGGTTATCAATTCGTCCATTTCGGAGATTTGTATTTGTTCCTTTGAAAACAATGACGTAATTATTGAGCCGTCCCTTTTGAGAAAGCCCCTTTCTTCAAGGCGCTTGATAACTGTGTAAGTTGTGGTTCTTGACCAGCCTAACTGTTCCCTGCACAAAACGGAAATATTTGCACAAGTTATTGGTTCGTTTTTCCATAAAATCAAGCAAAATCTGTACTCACTTTCAAAAATTTTAGGTGTTTTCATAGATATCAACCCTCTTTTCTAACAAATTAGACACTTTATTATACCACTGTTGTAAGTGAAATGTCAACTGTTTTCCGACGTATTTATACCTCGTTGATACTGGTACGACAATTTCTGAACTACGCCGGTCTGAATTCATCACTCGCAAAACCGCGCTATTGCTTGGTCTATCATTTCTTTTACCTTGGCGGCAAGTGGTTTGCTTTCTTCTTTTAACCGGGTCAGAGGTTTTCTTGCGTCGCCTATATTTATGCCCTGAAGTCTTAATACTTCTTTTGCGGCGGCATACATATTGCATTTGCAGTCGCACATTGCGTATATTATTTCGTTAATTGCGTACTGAATTTCCCGGGCTTTTTGAATATTGCCCTCTTTTATGTATCTGTCGCATTTCAGGAAAAGTTCCGGCATAACTGCGTAGGTGCCGCCGATACCTCCATACGCACCGATTGCCCGACCTGCTACAAACTGTTCGTCGGGACCGTTGAAAATTACTATATCCTCTCCGCCACGGGCTTTGAACATCTGTATGTCCTGGGTGGGCATGGAGGAATTCTTAACCCCGATAACTCTCGGGTTTTTCAGCATTTCATTAAAAAGGGGCATTGTGAGAGAAACCCCTGCAAGTTGGGGAATATTGTATATTACAAAATCCGTATGGGGTGCGGCGGAGGAAATATCGTTCCAATACTGTGCGATTGCTTCCTCGGGCAAGTGAAAATAAATGGGGGGGATTGCGGCTATTGCATCAACTCCCAGGCTTTCCGCATGGGCGGCAAGTTCCATTGAGTCCTTTGTATTGTTGCAGGCAACGTGGGCGATAACCGTCATTTTGCCCCGTACAACCTCCATAACCGATTCAAGAATCAGTTTTCTTTCTTCCTTGCTTTGATAGATACATTCACCGGAGGAGCCGCAAACGTACAGACCTTTTACGCCTTTATTAAGTAAATACTCGGCAAATTCCTTTGTCCTTTGAGCGCTTACGTTTCCCTCATCATCGTAACAGGCATAAAAAGCGGGTATTATGCCATGGTATTTTGTTAAATCTCTCATTTTGCACCTCTTTATTTGTTACCGTCTTTTTTGTTCTTGGGACTGTCGCTTTGCTGTAAAAGAATTTTTGCTTCCTCACGGGCACTTGTTTTGCCCTCCGCCTTAATATCGCCGGCTTTGGTAAGGGCAACTTTTGTAAGGTATGGACCCACAAGTTCATATATAAGGACGGAAAACAGGGTTATATTCTGAACGAGAATTCCCACGTCGCCGCCGAATTCAAGGGCTTGACTTGCCATACCCAAGGCAACACCCGCCTGGGGTAAAAGGGTGATTCCCAGATATTTTACTATGTTGTTGTCACACTTCGTAAGTTTTGCGCTGAAGCGCGCGCCGTAATATTTACCTAATGAACGGAAAAGAATGTAAGCGCCGCCGATAAGAACATATACCCAATTTTTGAATACGGACAAGTCGAGTTCCGCACCGCTTATGACAAAGAAAAGTACAAGAATGGGAACTGTCCAACGGTCCGCTCTCTCCATAAGTTCCTCGGAAAAATCACACACATTGCAGAACACCGTTCCCAGCATCATACAGGAAAGAAGGCTTGAAAAAGCAATATGCACGGAGCCGATTTCAAATTTAAGAGAAGATATGGCAACGGTGAGCATTACAAAGGTTACGGAGATTGCCATACGCTTTGAACGTGAATGGAAAAATTGTTCGCAAAGGGTGAACAAAAAGCCCATCACGGTGCCGAGAACAAGGGAGAAAACCACTTCTAACAAGGGGTTAATAATCATTGAAATCGCATCCACAGAGCCCGTATCAATGGCTCCCGCAACACCGAATGAAACAGCGAATACCACAAGTCCCACCGCATCGTCAAGGGCAACAACGGGAAGAAGAATGTCCGTAACGGGACCCTTTGCCTTGTACTGACGGACAACCATTAAGGTTGCCGCGGGGGCAGTGGCGGTTGCCACGGCTCCGAGTATTATGGCGGCGGGGAGGGGCAGATAACCCTCGGGGAGAATAAAGGAGAGGAAAATCAGCGCCACGTCAACAACAACCGTTGTGAAAATTGCCTGGAAAATACCGATTACAGTTGCCTGTTTGCCGATTTGTTTGAGTTGTGCAAGGCGGAATTCATTTCCTATTGCAAAGGCGATGAAACCCAAAGCCAAGTCACAGAGGATTGAATAATACTCCGGAGGATTGGTGTCCCCGTTGAATCCGAAACCGAATCTTCCCAAACAGAAAGGTCCTATTATTACACCCGCTACCAAGTAGGCGGTTACTGCGGGCAATCCCACTTTCTTTGCAAGTCGGGAAAGCAAAAGTCCCGAAAGTAAGGCTATTGAAAGCGTTAAAAGAACCAGGGTTGTTCCTTCCATTTTATTACTCCCTTTTAATATGTTTTATATACTGCATAGATTTTATCACAAGTGGGGGAAAAGTCAAGCCGTATGATTAAAGGTTTCCCCTTATATCATACGGCTTTTGTAGTTTTTTCAATGATGGTGGTGATGATGGTGGGAATCGGTGCTTTGGTGATTGGGTACGCACTCGTGTTCTCCGCAAACTTCGTCGGGTGTTTCCGTTTCGATGGTACTGTGATTTATTCCGTGTTCCAGAAGTTCCTCCCGCACCGCCTTTTTGACAAGTGACATATCGCTGTTTGTCACAATATGAAGTGTTGCAACGTGATTGAAGCCGTCAAGGGTGGAAATGTGTAAATGGTGAACGTCCTCCACTCCGTCAACTTCCTTTATATGCTCTTTGAGTTCATTTACGTCTATGCCGTCGGGGGTCTTTTCAAGGAATATATCACCGATTTCCTTGAGATTTTTCATTGCCTCTACAAGCAGGAACAGGGAAACTCCTATGGACATTGCAGGGTCAATATAGGTAATGTCCGTGAATTTCATTAAAATTGCGCCCACGAGGACTACCGCCCAACCAAGCACGTCCTCAAGCATGTGAAGACTGACGGTTTTTTGATTTAAAGAGTCCCCGTCCCGTGTAAAAAATGCGGCGGCAAGGTTGATTATCAAACCCAATACTGCGAAAATTATCATGCCGTTGTAATTGATTTCAACGGGATTTATAATTCTGCCCACGGATTTTATTATAACAAAAACCGACCCGACTATGAGAATGGCGGTCATAATTATACTGCCCAGAACCGAATATCTCAAATAGCCGAAGGTGTATTTGTCATTTGGTTTCTTTTTGCTGATTCCCTCAAGAATGTAGGATATGCCGATGCTGATACTGTCCCCCAGGTCATGAACGGAGTCGGAAATAATCGCCACGCTACCCGTGAACGTTCCCCCGAGAAACTCAATTACTGCAAAGGACAAATTCAAAAGGAATGCCACGAGAATTTTTTTATCGGATTTCATTGTTTTCCTCCTTGTAAAAGTTATGATAATCGTATATAATATATCTTACCGAACACTTTGTTCTGTTTTTATGGTACACTTTTAAAAGATTTTTTACAATAAACAAAATAAATACATTATATTTTACTGAACAAAATCGGGAAAATGTACGGATTTTTGGGGGGCAATATGGACAGACGTCAGAAAAAAACAAGAACTGCGATTTTTACGGCTTTCAAAAAACTTCTTGGGGAAAAGCGGTACGATAAAATCACCGTGGAGGAAATAATACGGGAAGCGGATGTGGGAAGAAGCACTTTTTATTCCCACTTTGAAACAAAGGATTTGCTTCTTGACGCAATATGCGAGGATTTGTTCTATCATATTTTTGAAAATGACCCCTGTCCCTGGGCGGAAAAGGACGGGGAATTGGAGGGACGGTTGTCCCATATTCTCTGGCATATCAGTCGGGACAAAAACGATCTGACAAGGCTTTTGCTCTCCGACAGCGGCGAAATTTTTATGAACTACTTTAAAAAGCATTTGAAAGGGATTTTTGAGGAACATATTGATGTTTTCAAGGCGGATGTTCCCCGGGATTTCCTTTTAAATCACCTTGTGGGAAGTTTTTCTCAAACGGTTATGTGGTGGGTCAGGGGCGGAATGAAAATTCCCCCCGAAACCGCCGCGGAATATTTTATGAAAATGACGGAGACTCATTGAATATAATAGAATTTTATCAGATATCTGAGGTGCTTTTATGTATAAAAGAAAACTTTGTCTTTCAATAAGCAAGGATTATCCCATGACCCTCGCGGAGCAAATTCGTCTTTATAAACGGACGGGCTTTGAGGGCTTTTTTGTCCTTTGGAACGAGGGAATGGATGAGGAAATAGCGGAATGTGCAAAGGTGGGTAGGGAGGAAAATATGATTTTCCAGTCACTCCACGCACCCTGGGGCTATTGTCAGGCAATGTGGGACGAAAATCAAAAGGAAAAGGCGAAAATGGGAATTGAGGAACTGAAGCATTGTCTTGACCTTTGCAAAATCCACGGCATCCCCGTGCTTGTATCCCACGTTTTTTGCGGATTCGGTATGGACTATGTTCCCACGGAATTCGGACTCCAAACCTACGGCAAAGTTATTGAGTATGCAGAAGAAATCGGCATTAAAATTGCCTTTGAAAACACGGAGGGCATTGAATACCTGAAAGCACTTTTTGAGCGTTACGGCAACAGGGAGTGTGTGGGCTTCTGCTGGGATTCGGGGCATGAAATGTGTTACAATTTCAGCGAGGATTTGCTGGCTCTTTTCGGTCGCAAGTTGTTTGCCACCCACATAAACGATAATCTGGGTGTCAGGGATTTTGACGGCAAAATTTTCTGGCACGACGATTTACATCTTTTGCCCTTTGACGGCATTGCCGATTGGGATTACAACGCACAGCGTATTGTGAAATGCGGTTTTGAGGGTATTCTGACTTTTGAACTTAATATTAAGTCCAAACCCAACCGCCGCGAAAACGACAAATACGAAAAAATGCCCTTTGAAGAATACATTGCCGAGGCATATTCAAGAGCCTGCAGATTAGCGGCGAAAATTGACAGACTGAAATGCCGGGGTTGTTAAAAATGTGTAGAGCGCATAAAACTCTTTAATATATTGGGGGTCTATATTGCCCCGAACAACTTAAACCGTTATTTAAAGGAATAAAACCCTAAAAAAGATAAAAAATAATGTTTTATGCTATGAACAAACTTCGCCGCTCGCCGTATTTTTATACGGCTTCGGGTAACCGCCGCCGAAACGATGTTTCGACGGCGCTCAGTTTGTCCGTTCTACGCATTTTTTTCTAACCCCTTAAAAACACAGGTGCTGTAAAAAAACGAAAGTTTTTTTACAGCACCGAAGTCTGTTTGGATGAAGTTTTGTTTTACTGTTTAGCGCCGTTGTCAAACATTTCAAGGGCTTTTACGCTTACTGCGTAGCAACCCGCAAGACCCTCGGCATTCATATTGTCGTATGTATCCCGTCTTGTGTGGTAATAATCTTCAAGTTTGTGGTTAAGACCCGTAATACCCGTTGCTCTGAAACCTGCTTTTGCAAATGCGGCGGAATCCGTTGCACCGCCGAGAGGGGGCACCATACCTTTCTTGCAAGGAATGTTGAGTTCTGCCGCCGCTTCCATAAATAAGTCGGAAACATCCTTGTCAACTTTAACCGTTCCGTTAAGGTCGCGGTAGTTTGTCATAAGGTATTTGGGGTCGAAAATTGTATCGTAGGAGAAAATGAATGTGGGAACATCGTCAAACTCGCCCTTGTGAGCCTCGCTCCAAGCCATTGAGCCACGAAGTCCAGCTTCTTCACTTCCTGAAATAATAACGCCGATTTCGGTATTTTCAAATTCAACACCCTCGTCCTGAAGTGCTTTGAGAATTGCAATACCCATATAGCAACCCGAAAGGTTGTCGTTTGCGCCGTCAACAACTCTTTTTTCGTTCCACATAAAGAACATACCAACCATAAACGGAACAAAAATCAAACACCAAAGAGCCATTTTGGCGGGGATTGAAGATGTGTCAATAAGACCGAATGTAATGCCGTTTTGGGCAATATACATAATGGAAGCGATAAGGTACAGGAGGGCGCCGATAGCGGATACTATGATATGTCCCTCGAAGAACACACCGCCCAACTTGTAGTTGACGGGCCATTCCCAACAGGCATCGGGATGTCCGTTAAAGAAAATTCTGCGTTTAACTTCGCCCTTGCAACTTTTGATTGCGGTGACATTTGTACCCTCTTTTTCGGGGAAAAGTTTGTCAACAACCTTTTTGTACAAGCCAAATTGGAAGAATGCAAGTGCAAAACCCATTGCAACAAAAATTGCGGAAATCAAGGGGAATACAAAGAAAAGGGGAATTGCCGCAAGAACAAGGGTGAACGTAATATAAATCCAACCGAAGAAAGATCCGGGATTCTCCTTGAAATGCTCGATTTTAACTCTGTCGCATCCGCATTGATTTTTGAGAACATCCGCCATATATTCACAGGCGACTCTCTCACCCTCGCTGCCCGGATCACGCTTGGGGAAAGTTTTGATAATATGGGTGATATCATCAATCATAAATTTTGCGTACTTGTCTTTTAAAGCGATAATGTTACTTAAATCCATTTCTGCTCTCCTTTGTAAAGAAAATCTTATACCAATATTTTACAAGAAAATACACAAAAGTCAACAAAAACATAATATTGTTATAAAATTATATCACAGAATACGGGGTAGTGGTCGCTGTACGCTTTAAATGTGCTTTGGGACAGCGTGGTATGGAGTGGGATTTCCGCGTCACCGAAAGCAAAAATGTGATCAACTGTGGGTTGATTTTTTATTGTGCTTTCACCATTTGAAACACCTTGGGCAAGGTCTCGGGTATTCAGGAAAGCGGTGCGGAGAACGTTGTAAATGGGCGAGGGGGCGGCTTGGGTGCTTTCCTTTGCGTTAAAATCCCCCATGGGAAAGACGGGGCAACCGAAAAGATTTTTCAATTCCTTACAAAGCGTAATAAGTTCAAGTGCTTGTGTCAGAGGTGTTGTGTTGTCCGTGAAATTTCCGTCGCTTAAACTGAAATGGGTGTTGACAACCGCAAAGACGGAGCCGGTTTTTTTGTGGATGAAAACACCCCACACCATCCGCCGAAGCCGTGAGCCGTTACTGTTTTTGAAAACCTGTTCACCAAAGGAAAGGGGAACAACAGTTCGGGGATTGTAGGCAAGGGCGGTCATTGTGTCAAAAAGGGCGGTTCTTACGGGATGGATGAACTTGTAGTTTGTGTTGTTATATACACAGGCAAACCATTTACGGCTCATTTCCTGAAAACCGCACACGTCGGGAGAAATACCTTCAATGATTCTGCAAACACCGTCGGCACGGGTGATAACAGGGGTTCCCTCAAAACCCACGGAATCTGCCAAAACATTGTATGTCATAATCCGAATTCTGTGGGGCTCCTTTTTATAATAATTTGAAAGACTGTCTATTTCCGCAATTTCTTCCTTTGAGACGCTTTCTTGGGAAATGTCTCCGTAGGTTTTCAGGTACATATCCGCCCCTGTTAAAAGGAAAAATAATATTGCGGTTATAACCGCAAGAGTTTTAAAAAATTTCTGTTTAATCATAGAAATATTTTATACTGAAAAGCGGAGGTTATAATGAGAAAAAAGTGCTAAAAACGGAAAAATATTTGTCACATTTAGCCTGTGCGCTTGAAAGTTTTTTAATATATGTTATACTTTATAAAAACAGACTTTAAGGTGAATTTATGGAATTTTTTGAAAATAAAGTTGAACAGGAGAGGGCAGTGCTTGTGTCCGTGGATACGGGTGAATTCGACGTTGATTCCTCTTTGGCGGAACTTTCGGAACTTGCGCGTACCGCGGGGGCGGAGGTTGTCTGTGAAATGACCCAAAAAAGAGAAGCGCCCGAGGCAAGAGCGTATCTTGGCAGCGGCAAGTTGGAAGAACTTGCAGAATACTGCGAAAATGAAAAGCCCGACCTTGTTATTATTGACGGAGAACTCACTCCCGCACAGCAGAAGAATATTGAAATTGCAACGGATACCCGAGTTATCGACAGAACAACTCTTATACTTGATATTTTCGCCGCCCGGGCTTTGTCCGGCGAGGGTAAGTTGCAGGTTGAACTTGCACAGTTGAAATACGCCCTGCCCCGATTGAGCGGCAAGGGTGCGAGTATGTCCCGTCTGGGCGGCGGTATCGGTACCAGAGGTCCCGGCGAAACAAAACTCGAAACCGACCGACGTCACATAAGGCGTAAAATTTCCGCTCTTTCCGAAGATTTAAAGGAACTTGAGGAACGACGGGCGCGGCACAGGGAAAGGCGAAAAAAGGACGGAGTTGTCACCGTTGCCCTTGTGGGCTACACCAATGCGGGAAAGTCAACCCTTATGAACACTCTTACTGATGCGGGAGTTCTTGCGGAAAACAAACTGTTCGCAACCCTTGACCCCACCGCAAGAGCATTGACCCTCCCCGACGGAAGCAGCGTGCTTCTCATTGACACCGTCGGATTTATCCGCCGACTTCCCCATAAACTGGTTGAGGCTTTCAAATCCACTCTTGACGAGGCGGTGAATGCCAATGTTATTTTGAATATTTGCGACGCGTCAAGTGACGAATGTTCCGAACATTACAGGGTGACAATGGAACTTCTTGAGGAGTTGGGTTGCGGGGATAAGCCCATTATAACCGTTCTCAACAAATGCGACCTTGTTAACGATATTTCAATTCCCACGGTGAAATCCGTCAGGGTTTCCGCAAAAACAGGGGAGGGAATCACCGAACTTCTTGAAGCGGTGCAACAGGCACTTCCGCCCACAAGAAAAAGAGTTAAAATTCTTCTTCCCTTTTCCATGGGCGGTGCGGCGGCGGAACTTCGCAAAACAGGCGTTGTTCATTCCGAGGAATATACCGCGGAGGGACTTCTGCTTGATATCACCGCGGAGATTTTCGCTTTGGAGAGGTACAAGGAGTATATAGTATAATTCTTAAAAAATACCCGACAGTAATTCCGTTTATTTTTAGAATTGCTGTCGGGTTTAATATTTGTGATTTGATTTTTATTATCTCACGCTGAAAAGGAGTTGACCGTATGAGGGGTAGCACCATTTGTCCGAGGGACAGAGGGTTTCGGCTTCGTCAACGGCGGCTCTTAATTCATTCATAAGGGGTATGATACGGTTTTTATAGAATATTGCCGCGGCATCGCTTTCTTTGATTGATTTAACCTCTTTTGAAAGTTCCTGAAGTTCCGTCACCTTGTTAAAGGCTTCACCCGAAAGGGCGGAAAGTCTTTTAACCAATGTTTCCTCGTAGGTTGTGTCAATACTGTCACAAACGGATTTCTTTGCGGTGATTGTGTCCGCAAGTTCGTGAACCTGACGGCTGATGCAGGGGAGAATGTCCTTTTTAGCCATATCAATCATTGTGAGAACTTCAATGTTGAGATATTTGCAATATTTTTCGTTTTTGATTTCGTAATGGGCTTTGATTTCCGCCTCGCTATATACCCCGTGTTTTGTATATAGGTCAATATTCTTTTTGTGGAGCATATAGGGCAGGCAATCGGGGGTTGTTTTGAGATTGAGAAGTCCTCTGTTCTTTGCTTCTTCAATCCAGGCATCGTCATAGCCGTTGCCGTTAAAAATAATTCTCTTATGCTCTTTTATAACACGTTTTATGAGTGCCTGTATTGCGGATTCAAAATCCTCGGCATTTTCAAGTTCGTCCGCAAACTGTGAAAGCACTTCCGCAACGGCGGTATTGAGGGTGGTATTGGGCCCTGCAACTGATGCGGAGGAGCCCAGCATACGAAATTCAAATTTATTGCCCGTAAAGGCAAAGGGGGATGTTCTGTTCCTGTCCGTTGTGTCCTTTGCAAAACGGGGGAGAACATGAACGCCCACTTTGAGAAGTTGTTTTTCCTTTGATCCGTATGCTTCGTCATTTTCCAGGGCTTCAAGAATTGCGGTCAAATCTTCGCCCAGGAACATTGACACAACCGCGGGGGGCGCTTCCTGTGCGCCCAATCGGTGATCATTACCTGCGGAGGCAATGGAAATGCGGAGTAAATCCTGATAATCGTCAACGGCTTTGATAACTGCACAAAGGAACAAAAGGAACTGTGCGTTTTCCCCGGGAGTTTCACCCGGCTCCAAAAGGTTTACGCCCGTATTGGTGGAAATTGACCAGTTATTGTGCTTGCCGCTTCCGTTTACACCCTCAAAGGGCTTTTCGTGCAAAAGGCACACCATTCCGTGTTTCTTGGCAACCTTTTGCATTGTTTCCATGGTAATCTGGTTGTGGTCGGTGGCAATATTCGTTGTGGTGAAAATGGGCGCCAACTCGTGCTGTGCGGGGGCAACCTCGTTATGCTCCGTTTTGGAAAGCACGCCCAATCTCCAGAGTTCTTCGTCAAGATCCGCCATAAATGACTGTACCCGGGGCTTAATTGCTCCGTAATAGTGGTCGTCAAGTTCCTGACCCTTGGGTGCCATTGCACCGAAAAGAGTTCTTCCCGTATAAACAAGGTCTTTTCTTTTGTTGAAAACCTCCTGATCCACAAGGAAATATTCCTGTTCGGGTCCCACGGTGGTTTTTACGGAAACAACATCCGTATTGCCGAAAAGTTTCAATATTCTCAAGGTCTGTTTGTTAATGGCTTCCATTGAGCGAAGCAGGGGAGTTTTTTTGTCCAATGCTTCACCGCCGTAGGAACAGAAAGCCGTGGGAATACAGAGAACTCCGTTTTTAATAAAGGCAAATGAAGTGGGGTCCCAGGCGGTGTAACCCCTTGCTTCAAAGGTTGCACGAAGTCCGCCCGAGGGGAAGGACGAAGCGTCGGACTCGCCCTTAACAAGTTCCTTGCCCGAAAATTCCATTATAACTTTGCCGTCCTTGGCGGGAGAGATAAAACTGTCGTGCTTTTCGGCGGTGACACCCGTAAGCGGTTGGAACCAATGGGTGTAATGGGTTGCGCCCTTTTCAACCGCCCAATCCTTCATGGCATTTGCTATAACATTTGCAACATCTAAATTAAGTCGGTGCCCTGTTTCAAGAGTACGCTCAAGTTCCCGATAGGTTTCCTCGGGCAGACGCTCCTTCATTACGGATGCGGAAAAAACATCGCAACCGAAATATTCGGGTACTGATTTCATTGTATCAATCCTTTCGTGATACCAAGCATAGTATTAAGTCGATTATATAATATTAAAGAGTTTTTATCAACACAAATTTTTAAAGAAGATAGCCTCCGGCTATGCCGATTCCCGCGGAAAGCAGAATTATTATGATGGGGTGCACCTTTTTAAAGGCAAGCACAGTCATCACTACGGCGATTCCTAATGAGAGAAGTAAATCGGAAAGTACGATTGAATCAAAACCTAAATTACCGTGGAAGAATACGGTTATAACCATTGAAACAAGTGCGGAGCCTATAAGACCGATTACCGCCGGACGAAGTCCCGTCATAACCGAGGAAATGGCTTTGCTCTCCTTGAATTTTTTATAAAATCTCGCAACGCAGAGAATTACAATGAAAGAGGGGGTAACAACTCCCAAGGTGGAGCAAATTGCACCTAAAATTCCCCCTGTTTCAATGCCCACATAGGTGGCGCAGTTAATGGCAAAGGGTCCTGGGGTGCTTTCGCTGACGGCAATAAAATTAATTACCTCCTCAATTTCCATCCATTTGTGCGCCAGCACTTCCTCCTGAATAAGGGGGAGCATTGCATAGCCGCCGCCGAATGTGAAAAGACCGATTTTGAAAAATGTTAAAAACAGTTCAAGATAGATTGTCATTGTTTTATCCTCCTTTTAATAATAAAGGAGTTGAAAATACCTGCAAAAGCGCAACCGATTATAATGAAAATTACGTTGATATCGGTAAATGCCGCAAGGACAAAGGAGGCGCCCATAACAATGTAGGAGAAAAGTCCTTTGGGGGCTTTTTTGTACATTGACACAAGGGCTTTGATTATCAGGGCGAGAACACCCGCTCGGATTCCGTTAAAGGCATACTGTACCGTCTTAATGTCGCTGAACTGACGGAGTACAAGGGAGATTACGGAGATTATGAGAAAAGAGGGAAGCACAACTCCGAATGTGGCACAGAAAGAGCCAAAAACCCCGGCAATTCTGTAACCTATAAATGTGGCGGTGTTAATGGCAATGGGTCCCGGGGTGCTTTCGGAAATGGCGAAAATGTCCAGAACATCCTCTCCCGAAATCCATTTGTGCTTTTCCACGATTTCCTTTTCGATTATGGGAATCATTGCGTAGCCGCCCCCGAAAGTAAAGGCGCCGATTTTGAAAAAAGTCAAAAAAAGCGTCAGTGCATTTTTCAGTTTTTCTTTCATGTGTTTCTCCTTAACATTCTTATACATAACATTTCTTGTTATACTGCAACTTTGGTATATTATAGTTATATAGGTGGGTTTTGTCAAATAATGTGTTGAAATCCTCGGGGCAAATGTGGTAAAATTATATCAGTAATTTTAGGTGGTATTATAATGGATTTTGAATTTGCCAAAAAAAGAGCGGATGAATTAACCGCAATTCTTAACGAATGTATTGATAAATACTACATGGGCAACGAAAGCGACGTGTCCGACTACGACTACGATATGATGATGCGTGAACTTTCTGCTATTGAGGAGGAATTTCCCCAACTGCTGAAAGAGGATTCCCCCACTCACAGAGTGGGCGGAAGCAGGGACAACACCTTTGAAAAGGTTGTTCACACGGTGCGTATGGAAAGTTTGCAGGACGCTTTTTCAGAAGAAGAACTGCGGGATTTTGACCAAAGGGTGAAAAAGGTTTTCCCCAACGCTCAATATGTTGTGGAACAGAAAATCGACGGACTCTCCTGTTCCCTTGAATATCGGGACGGTGTTCTTGTGAGAGCCTCCACCCGTGGCGACGGGGACGTGGGAGAGGACGTTACGGCAAATGTTAAAACAATCCGTTCCGTTCCCTTGAAGTTGAAAAGGGCAATTCCCTTTATTGAGGTACGCGGGGAAGTGTATATGTCCCACGACTCTTTTGACGAATTGACGGAAAAACAGGAACTTAACGGGGAAAAAGCATTTAAAAATCCCAGAAATGCGGCGTCCGGCTCACTGCGGCAGAAAAATCCGAAAATCACCGCAGAGAGAAAACTTGATATATTCGTTTTTAACATTCAGCAAAAAGAGGGTGGCAAGGAACTTAATTCCCACAAGGAGTCCCTTGATTATCTCAGCGAATTGGGCTTTTCGACAATTCCCCAATACACCCTTTGCAACAGCATTGACGAAGCGATTTCCTGTATAAAGAATATCGGTGACAAAAGAGGGGAACTTTCCTTTGACATTGACGGAGCGGTAATTAAAACCGACAGTTTCGCAATGCGTGAGGAATTGGGAAGTACCGCTAAATTTCCCAAATGGGCGGTTGCTTTTAAATACCCCCCAGAAGAAAAGGAAACTACACTTTTGAACGTGGAAATTCAGGTGGGAAGAACGGGTGTTCTCACACCTACGGCAATTTTTGAGCCCATTACCCTTGCGGGTACAACCGTTTCAAGAGCCACTCTTAACAATGCGGATTTTATAAACGAAAAGAATATTGCCATCGGTGACACAATAATTGTTCGCAAGGCGGGGGATATTATTCCCGAAGTTCTCGGCGTCAAGGCACATGGAGGCATAAACGGCACATTCCGTTACCCCGAATACTGCCCCGCCTGTAACAGTAAAGTTGTCAGGGAGGACGGAGAGGCGGCTATTCGCTGTCTTAATCCCGACTGTCCCGCACAACTTCTCAGAAAACTCATTCATTTCTGCTCAAGGGACGCTATGGACATTGAGGGTCTCGGAGAGGCGGTTCTGGAACAACTCGTTAAAGAGAATTTAATCTCCAAGGCTTCCGATATTTACAGGCTCAGTCCCATGGACCTTGTTACCCTTGAAAGAATGGGGGAGAAAAGCACCCTCAATCTTATTGAAGCCATTGAAAAATCAAAGAGTAACGACCTTTACAGACTGATTTTTGCTCTGGGTATTCACCATATTGGTTTGAAAGCGGCAAAACTCCTTGCAAATCACTTTGACACAATGGACGCTCTTTTAAATGCCACGGTGGAAGAATTGACGGAAATTGACGGTATCGGTGAAATTTCCGCAAAAACCGTCAGGGATACCCTCAGTCTTCCCGAAACTGCCGCTCTTATAGGGGATTTTAAGGAATTCGGGCTTAATATGAGAAATCTCACCGAAAAGGCGGATGACAGATTCAAGGGGCAGACCTTTGTGTTGACGGGTACTCTCTCCAAATACGGCAGGCGGGAGGCTCAGGAGATTATTGAAAAATTCGGTGGTAAAGCCTCCGGCTCAGTTTCCAAAAAAACAACCTTTGTTCTTGCGGGAGAGGACGCGGGAAGCAAGTTGAGAAAGGCAAATGAACTGGGAATCACCGTCATAAGCGAGGACGAATTTGAAGAAATGATAAAATAATGTTTCAAAAATTTTACAAAACGTCAATAGTAATTTTTTAGACGCTGTTGTAAAATGTTAATATCTTTATAAGAAAGGGTGTTTTTATGCCGACAACAGAAGTTTTCAAAATCAATACGAAAAAAAGAAATCTTTTTCTTCGTGTAGCAAAAGGTCACTTTGCAACAAGTTACACACATTCCAACTACTACATTGACGTTGCCGCACAGAAAGCCCGTTTTTCCGAGGCAAAGGCGGTGGCTGAGGAACTTTGTTCTTCATATAATTACAGCACAACGATTATTGACACAATTCTCTGCCTTGACGGTATGGAGGTTGTGGGTACCTGCCTTGCAAACGAACTTACCAAGAATTCTTTTTCAAATATTAACGCGCACCAGACGGTATATGTGGTAACCCCCGAATATACAAACGGCACTCAAATGCTTTTCAGAGATAATATTGTTCCCATGATTAAGGGTAAGCACGTGCTTATTCTTGCGGTTTCCGTTGCGTCCGGCGCAACCGCAAAAGCCGCTGTTGAGGCGGTACGCTACTACGGCGGAGCAGTTTCGGGCATTGCTTCCATTTTCGCAACAGCCGACACTTGTGACGGTTACGAGGTTAACTCCGTCTTTAACCCCAATGATTTGGACGGCTATTTCAGCGTTCCCGCCCACGAATGTCCTTTGTGCAAACAAGGAAAAAAGCTTGACGCGCTGATTAACTGCCACGGTCACTCCAAACTATAAAAAGGGTTGTTAAAATTGCGCATAACGAACAAATTTCGCCACTCGGCGTACCCTTGTACGCCGTCGGGTAACCGCCGCCGAAACGATGTTTCGACGGCGCTCGGTTTGTCCGTTCTGCACAATTTTTCCTAACCCTTTTACAGAGGGAATATGGGTTGTTAAAATTGCGCATAACGAACAAATTTCGCCACTCGGCGTACCCTTGTACGCCGTCGGGTAACCGCCGCCGAAACGATGTTTCGACGGCGCTCGGTTTGTCCGTTCTGCACAATTTTTCCTAACCCTTTTACAGAGGGAATATGGGTTGTTAAAATTGCGCATAACGAACAAATTTCGCCACTCGGCGTACCCTTGTACGCCGTCGGGTAACCGCCGCCGAAACGATGTTTCGACGGCGCTCGGTTTGTCCGTCTGCACAATTTTTTCTAACCCTTTTAAGAGAGGATAGTGGGTTGCATTTATTGAATGAAAATAGTGAAAATTCAGTGAATTTTCACTATTTTCACCGAATTTTCACTTATCATTGTCGGTCGCGGAAGTTATAAAAAGTATTTGAAGAAAGATTGAAATAAACGAAAATAGTGTTGAAATTAAAAATTTTTACAGTCTTGTTATCGGACATAAAAAAACCGCTCTACCCGAAAGTTGAGTACTCTCAAGGACAGTTTAAAGAGAATTCGCACTAAGACAGCCCCGTAATACTATTTTGATTTGATTGTTTTTAAAGATGATATTAACATTCTGCGGATAGCACCGCAATCATTTTGAAGTTTTTTATATTTTGCTTTGTCAATACTTTCGGTTTCAAAAAGCAGTTCTAACCAATATTCCGTTTCATAACATTCTTTTTGTGCAATTTCAAATTTTGATATAAAATCATTTGTACTTTGAGCGTATTGCGCCTCGTGTAAATTGGCACCTATTGAAGTTACTGATCGTAACAACTGATTAGTTAAAACAGTTTCTTTTCGCTCTGCTTTAATTTCTCTGCAAAGATAAACAATATCCTTTGCAAACACTTTTGTTTTTCTCTTAAAACACTATCCGACAAGTATATCACCTCTGTATTTAATATACAGAAAACAAACAAGTTTTTCAAATTTTATTCCGTACTTCGTACGGAGTTTTATTTTTGGCAAACCAAAAGTTTTATTGAAACCTTACGGTTTCAGTGGTATTTTATTCGCCCAAAAAACTGTGCGGAGCACAATAAAACTATGCGCAGCATAATAAAACTGCGAAGCAATATAACTCGCCGTCAGGCGAATAAAACTGCCGAGTGTTCTTTTGAACACCCGGCTAAAGTAGTGGAGTTTTCTTTTTAGTACGTATCTTTAACCTGCAAACCGCTTGTGTTGTAGTAACCTCTGTTGGAGTCCGATATTGCGCGGACTGTATATTTATAGGTTACGCCTTTCTTTGCGGTTTTGTCGGTGTAGGAAACGGTTGAGCCGCTTGATACTGTTTTAATCTTTGTCCAATCCGACCACTTGCCCTTTGAATAGGTCCTGCGGTAAACCTCGTAGCCCTTTGCGCCTGTTACCTTGCCCCAGGTCACTTTAACGCCGGCACTTTGTGAAACTGCGGATTTAAGGGGTGCTACGGCAAGATATTTAATCTGCAAACCGTTTGTATCGTAATAACTTGTGTAATCGCCGCTTGTGGCTCTTACGGTATATTTATAATACTTGCCGCTTGATACTTTCGCATCATTGTAGTAAGTGTTTTTTGTTGTGCCGATTTTTGACCAACCGCTCCACTTACCGTTGGAGTAGGTTTTGCGGTAAACTGTGTAACTTGACGCACCTGTTACCTTGCCCCACTTAACAGTCACTTTACCCGAGCCGTTTGCAATGCTTGAGAGTTTCGGTGTTGAAAGGAACTTGATTTTAAGTCCCGTGGAGTCGTAACCGCTAAGACCCGATTCGTTCTTTGCTCTTACGGTGTAGCGGTAATATTCACCTGACTTAACATTTGTATCCGTATATGATGTACCCGTTGCGCCGGTTTTAATCTCGGACCAACTACTCCATTTACCGTTTGAATATGTCTTTCGGTAAACATTGTAGCTTTCGGCACCTGCGGTTTTGCCCCAGGTGATTTTTACACCGCCGGTTTTGTTTTCGATTTTTGAAAGTTTGGGTGTTGAGGGTTTTAAACAGTAAACAACTGCTCCGAAAATACTGTCGTTGCCGGACTCAACAACCACTTTCCCTAAAGAATCTACACTGCCGCCGTAGATTATTGTTTGAAGTTTTCGACATCCGTCAAAAGCAGATTCACCGATTAGTGTTACACTCTCGGGAATTGCAACAGCAGTAAGTATTTCAGCGTCATAGAAAAGACGATACGGTATCTTTTTTAAACCGTCGGTAAGTACCGCCGTTGTAAGGTTCCGACAAGAGGCGAACGCGCTTTCTCCAAGTTGTGTAACACTGTCCGGAATGATGATGGAATCAAGGCTTTCGCAACCCGCAAAAGCAGATTTACCGATTTTTGTTACACCGTTTGGGATGACAATAGAAGTAATTCTTTCACAACCGGAAAAAGCGGAATCACCTATTACGGTTAAACCGTCAGGAAGTGTAATATCAGTAAGTTTGTTACAGCCACTGAAAAGAGCGTACGGTAAGCTCTTTAAATTTTTAGAAAGTGTGCAGTTTTTAAGATTGTAACATACGTTGAAAGCACACTTGTCAATACTTGTTACGCTGTCCGGGATCATAATATCGGTAAGTGAAGTACACCGGTAAAAGGCGTAATAACCGATACTTATTAAACCTTCCGGGAGGTCAACGGAGGCGAGTTTTCCACAATCGTAAAATGCCCTGTCTTCTATATGTGTTACACTATCGGGTAGAGTGTAATTTGTATCTGTTTTAGCTTGAGGATATTTAATTAAATGAGTTTTATCTTTATCAAATAAAATCCCGTTATCGGATGAAAAATAAGCATTGTTCTCATTCACATTTATTGATGTAAGTCTAAAGCAAGCGCAGAAAGGATACTCCCCAATACTTGTTACGCCGTTGCCGAGGGTAACGGTGGTGAGGCTTTGACAAGTATCGAAAGCATAATCTCCTATGCTTTTTACACTGTCGGGGATGGTGATGTCAGTAAGAACGCAACAATTCTCAAAAGCGTTATTGCCTATGCTTGTTACGCTGTCGGGGATAGTGATGGAGGTGAGTCTGACGCAACCCTTAAAAGTGCTGTTGCCGATACTTGTTACGCCTTTACCGATTGTGACTGATTCAAGGTATGTACAACCGCAGAAAGCACCGTCGCCCAAACTTGTTACACTGTCGGGGATGGTAATGGGGGCAAAGTTATCGCAACTTTCAAAAGCATAATCACCTATGCTTGTTACACTGTTAGGAATGGTAAAGGATGTGAGGCTTTCGCAATTATAGAAAGCATAATCACCTATGCTTTTTACGCTGTCGGGGATGGTGAAGTCGGTAAGGTTACGACAATTGTAAAAAGTCTTATTGCGTATTTTTGTTATACTGTTAGGGATGGTGACAGAGGTAAGGTAGTCGCACTCTTTGAAAGCACTACTACCTATACTTGTTACGCTGTCGGGGATGGTGATTGAGGTGAGTCTTCCGCAAGAATAAAAAGCGGAATTACCTATATTTGTTACGCTGTTGGGGATTGTGATGTAGGTAAGGCTTTTACACCGTGAGAACGCAGAACTGCCTATACTCGTTACCGGCAAACCCTTATATGTACTCGGAATTGCAAGTTTGCCTTTTGCAGATTTATTGCAAGCGGTTACAGAATACGATTTGCCATTATCATTAAGTGTAAAAGTTAAATCACTTTCACTTGCCGCACTTGCTTTAACCGCAAAAATTCCGCTGAAATCAATTTCATTGAGCCCTGCATACGCGGAGCCTGTAAGAATTGTCAAGACGAGAATCAGCGATAAACAGTTTTTTAAAATTCTTTTCATAAGTAAACTCCTCCTAAAGTAAGAACGTCTAATATAATAGACTCTACAAGTTTATCTTCTCATAGTTTTATACTTTTTTCAATTAGCATTTTTGCCAAAAAAATGCTTTTAAGTTTGTCATATGTTGAGGATTAAATTTCTAAAAGTAATATCTGTTTTTTCTGCTTTGCGTTAAATCTGAATTTTTCCGTTTATTTATAAAACAATATTGAAAAGTTGAAAATTCTGTGTTAAGATTTTATTTGTAGAAATTTGGGTTTCGGAGGTGCATTATGACCTTTTTTGATGTTTTAAGCCTTCTGGCAGGTCTTGTTTTCTTCCTTTTCGGCATGAACACCATGTCCGACGGTCTTGAAAAGGCGGCGGGCGGAAAAATGGAAGTAATACTGAAAAAAATGACGTCCAACGTCTTTATCAGCATTGCAATGGGCGCCGTTATAACTGCGGTTATTCAGTCCTCCTCCGCCACAACGGTTATGCTCGTGGGCCTTGTAAACTCGGGGCTTATGGCGTTTGCAAATTCCATCGGCGTCATTTTCGGCGCCAATATCGGTACTACCATAACCGCCTGGTTTTTGTCCCTTGTGGGCGTTGAAAGCGACTCCTTTTTCATTCAGATGGTGAAGCCACAGAACTTTGCCCCCATTCTTGCGGTTATCGGTATCGCTTTCATAATGATGTCAAAAAGCGACAAAAAGAAAACCCTCGGCACTATTTTCGTGGGATTCACCCTCCTGATTTACGGTATGGATATTATGTCCGGCTCCGTTTCGGGACTTGCGGATTCCCCGAATTTCCAGGAGATCCTCCTTAAATTCAACAACCCTCTTTTGAGTGTTTTAGTGGGTGCGGTGCTGACTGCGGTTATACAGTCCTCCTCCGCTTCCGTCGGTATTCTCCAGGCGCTTTCCCTTACGGGCTCAATAACCTATTCCATGGCGGTACCCATAATTCTCGGTCAGAATATCGGTACCTGTGCAACGGGGCTTATTTCCTGTATCGGCGCCGGTGCAAACGCTAAAAAGGTTGCATTTACCCATACTTTAATAAATGTTCTCGGCTCCCTTATATTCCTGCCGGTTTTCCTTGTTGTGAACACGCTTACGGGAAATTTCTTTGAAGAAAATTTCGTGAATCCCGCAAGTATTGCCCTTGTGCATACCATTTTTAACATGGTTTCCGTCATTGTACTTGTTCCCTTTACGAAAATCCTTGCGAAAATCGCCGACAGGGTTATCAGGGAGAAAGAGGAGGACGGGAAGACGGAAAAAGGCGTTGTATATCTTGACGAAAGACTTTTCCGCTCTCCCACGGTTGCGGTTATGGAATGTGACAATTACACTTCCCTTATGGCAGTTCTTGCCAAGGTTACAATACTCAAGGCAATGAAACTTGTTTTCTCCTACAACGAGGAAGACGCGAAAATCATCGAGGAGAACGAGGGTGTTCTTGATTTATATGAGGACCAACTGGGAACATATCTTGTTAAACTTTCCGCAGAATCCCTTTCTGCAAATGACGGTAGTACCGTTTCAAGAATGTTACACACCATCGGGGATTTTGAACGTCTGGGCGACCACGCATTGAATCTTCAAAAGGTGGCAAAGGAAATTCACCAAAAGGACATTAAATTCTCGGAGAGTGCCCAAAAGGAAATTTCCACACTCATTGAGGCGGTTACGGAAATTGTTGTTATGACAACAAAGGTCTATGAGAAAAACGATTTGGCGCTTGCTTCGAGGGTTGAACCCCTTGAGCAAGTTATAGATATGCTTGCGGCGGAGATTAAAACCCACCATATAGACAGGCTCAAAAGCGGTGACTGTACTATTGAAATGGGATTTGTACTTTCGGATTTACTTACAAACTGCAAGAGAATTTCCGACCATTGCTCAAATATTGCGGTTACGGTAATTGAGGCACAGAGCGGAAGTTTTGATACCCACAGTTACCTTAACGGCATCAAATACGACAACGAGGACTTCAAAAAGGTATTTGAGGAATACAATGGAAAATACGATTTGCACAAATGATATTGAAGTGATTTTCGAGGACGGGGACATTCTTGTTATAAACAAACCCGCGGGGGTTTTAAGCGAGGATTCGCCCAATGGGGAAAAGGGGATAATATCCCTGCTCCTTAAGGAAAACAGAAAAGAAATCTTCCTTTTGCACCGCCTTGACAGAGAGGTGGGGGGAGTAATGGTTTTTGCCAAGAACAAAAAAAGCGCCGCCGCCCTTTCAACTGCCGTTGCAAAGGGCGATTTCCGAAAGGTGTATCTTGCGGTTACGGACGGGCTTCCCGAAAGGGATGAGGGTGTTTATAAGGATTTGCTTTTTAAGGATTCTAAGAAAAACCGCTCCTTTGTTGTTAACAGAATGAGAAAGGGCGTCAGAGAGGCTTCCCTGGAATACAGGGTATTGGGAAAGGCTGAAAACAAGGCGCTTGTTCAGGTGCTTTTACATACGGGCAGAACCCACCAGATAAGAGTTCAGTTTTCAAGCCGAAAAACACCCCTGACTTTTGACTCAAGATACGGCAGTAAGGAAAGGGGAGGAAGTATTGCTCTTTATTCCCGCGCAATAAGTTTTACCCATCCGAAAACGGATGAAGCCCTTGTTTTTACTTCAAATCCCGACTTTAATAAATATCCATGGAATATGTTCGGCGGTGTTTTAAATGATTGATTTATTGACAAATTTCAGCGGTGTTATTGTGAACACCCTTACGGTTATTATTGGAAGCAGTATCGGTATGCTTCTGAAAAAACAGATACCCGAAAAACTTACGGATTCGGTTATGACCGTTCTCGGTCTTTGCACCGTTGCCATCGGTATTATGGGCATTATAAAGGGCGAAAATCAACTTGTTATGATTATTTCTCTTGTAATCGGTACGGTTATAGGCACCCTTATTGACATTGACGGATTTCTTACGAAAATCGGGGACAGACTCCAAAAGAAAACCCGGAAGGGTGAAAATGAGAAAAGCACCTTTTCACAAGGATTTGTTACGGCATCCCTGCTTTTCTGTGTGGGCGCAATGACCATTGTGGGCTCAATGAGCGCGGGAATTTCGGGGGACAATCAAATGCTTTACACAAAATCCGTTCTGGATTTGATTTCCTCAACAATGTTGGGGGCAAGTCTGGGCATCGGTGTGCTTTGTTCCTCTGCCTTTGTTTTCGTATTCCAAGGGGGACTTGTACTCCTTTCAATGTTCCTGGGCACATTTCTCAATGATTTTGCCGTGGCGGAACTTATTTGTGCGGGCTCGGTTATGATTACCGCCCTGGGTCTTAATCTTGTGGGTATTACGAAAATCAAAGTGGCAAATATTCTGCCGGGACTTCTCCTTGTACCCTTTGTGTGCAAGATTTTTGAAATGGTTTGATATCATATTCTTTGCTAATGAATTATCATTCATTCTATTGACAATCAATTTATTTAATTGTATAATTAAAATTGATAAAATTTGGAAAGATGGGGTGTTTTTTATGCAGAAAAAAACCGTATTCTTAACCGGCTCATCGGGTACTATGGGATGGGCAGGCTTTAAAGAACTCTATGCTAAGAAGAATCAGTACAATATCGTTCTTCTTAACAGAGGAAGTCAGAAAAACAAAGACAAGTTCAAGGATTATGAAAACGACCCGTCCGTTAAACTTGTTTGGGGCGACCTTACAAACTATGAGGACGTTCTCGAATGTGTTACGGGTGCGGACTATGTTCTCCACGTGGGCGGTATGGTTTCTCCCGCAGCGGACTACTATCCCGTTAAAACACAGAAAACAAATGTTACTGCAGCTCAGAACATTGTCAAAGCGGTTAAGGCACAGCCCGATCCCGACGCAATCAAGGTTGTATATATAGGCACAGTTGCCGAAACAGGTGACCGTAATATTCCCATTCACTGGGCAAGAACCGGCGACCCCATTAAGATCAGTGTATATGACCACTATGCAATCAGTAAGGTTAAGGCTGAGGCAGTGTTTGCGGAATCCGGTCTTAAACATTGGGTATCCCTTCGCCAGTCCGGTATTCTCTATCCTGCAATCCTTAAAAATATGGAACCCATTATGTACCATGTTCCCATTAACGGTGTTCTTGAATGGGCGACCGTTGAGGATTCAGGACGTCTTCTTGCAAATGTTTGCGGCGACGATATTCCCGAGGAATTCTGGAGAAGATTCTACAACATCGGTTCCGGTGAAGAATACAGAATCACAAACTTTGAGTTTGAAGAACTTCTTCTCGGCACTCTCGGTCTCGGCTCACCCAAAAAACTCTTTGACCCCCATTGGTTCACAACCGAGAACTTCCACGGTCAATGGTACTATGACGGCGACGAACTTGAAAAATACTGCCACTTCCGTGCTAATATTCCCGTTAAGCAGTATTTCAAAAATATGATGAACAATGTTGAGTTCTTCTACAAATTGGCTTTCCTTGCAAAACCTTTCTCGGCACTTGTTAAGCCCTTTATGAAGAAAATTGCAATGACTCCCGAGTACGGCACGCTCTGGTGGGCGGAAAACAATGTTAAAGTCAGAATGGACGCTTACTACGGCGGTAAAGAGGCTTATGACAAACTCCCCAGAAAATGGGAGGATTTTGAAATTAAGATTCCCTCAAAGAAAACAACTTCCGACGATGTTATCGTTCTTGACCATGGTTATGACGAAACAAAGGACTTTGATTCTCTTACACTTGAGGATCTTCAGAAAGCCGCTGCTTTCAGAGGCGGTGAGTGCCTTGCAACAGAAATTGTTGATATGTACACTCCCGTTAAGTGGAAGAGCGCAAGAGGCAATGAGTTTGAAATGAGCCCCAACCTTGTACTTCGCGGCGGACATTGGTGTCCCGAAGAACTTCCCTGGCCCTGGGATTATGACAAAGAAGCAGAAATCAACCCCTTCTTTGCTCAGGTTTGGTATCCCCTCCACGAAAAAGGTCAGAACAATTACTACGGTCCCGAAATTTTTGATAACTTTAAGGAGAAGGTTACAGAATGAAAGTATTTATGATTGGCGGTACAGGTCTTTTGGGCTGTGAAGCCGCACGTATATTTATTGAAAGAGGTCACGAGGTAACAAGCGTTGCTCTCCCGCCCCTCCCCGAAGGCGCTCCCATTCCCGAAGAAATGAAATTGGAGTTCTGCAATATCTATGAGAAATCCGACGATGAAATCCGCGACCTTCTCAGAGGTAACGACTGCTTCGTTTTCGCCGCAGGTATTGACGAAAGAGTTGAATTCCCCGCTCCCGTTTACGACGCATACTATAAATATAATATTCAACCCCTTGAGAGAATTCTTCCTCTCTGTAAAGAGGTTGGTGTTAAGAGCGCGGTTATTCTCGGCTCTTACTTCTCATATCTTGCAAAAGAGCGTCCCGATATGAAACTTACGGAAAAACATCCCTATATCAGAAGCCGTATTGACCAGGAAAATGTTGCATTCTCCTTTGCGGACGAGAATTTCGATGTAGCAGTTCTCGAACTTCCCTACATTTTCGGTACTCAACCCGGCAGAAAGCCCGTTTGGGTTATTCTCATTGAGCAGATTAAGAGAATGGATAAACTTCCCTTTACAATGTACCCTGGCGGCGGTACTGCAATGCTCACCGTTCGTCAGGTTGGTGAAGTTATTGTTGGCGCGGCTGAAAAATCAAAGGGCGCAAAGGCTTGGCCCATCAGTATGTACAACCTTACATGGAAGGAATTCCTTAAAATCGTTTATGCCGCAAGAGGTATGGGCGAAAACCGCAAGATTATCAGCGTTGCTCCCTGGATGATGAGAATGGGTCTCGGCGGTGTTAAGAAAGAATATGCCGCAAAGGGTATTGAAAGCGGTATTGATGTTGACGGACTTGCGGATATTATGGACGTTAACCTTTTCATCCCCGATCGTTTCTCAAAAGAACTCGGTGCAACCGATGACGATATCAAAGCGGCTATCTTTGATTCAATCAAAGTTTCCCAGGCAGTTTATGACGGAAAAGCAAATTTGCTTGGTATGAAGGGAGAATAACCCGAAATGAGCGAAAAAATCAGTCTTGTAACAGGTGCTACCGGTCATATCGGCTATGCTCTCCTCAAAGAACTTGTCGATAGCGGTGAAAAGGTGAGAATCCTTATCAGAAAGGACTCCAAACAGTTCGACGGTATCGAATGTGAAAAGGTTTACGGTGACGTTACCGATATTGACGCACTCCGCTCCGCCTTTGAGGGTGTTGACGTTGTGTATCACCTCGCAGGTATTATTGATATCAATGCGGACCAGGAAGATATGATCTGGAACGTTAACGTGGGCGGCACGAAAAATGTTGTTCAGGCTTGCGAGGAAAAGGGTGTAAGAAGACTTGTTTACGCATCATCCGTTGACGCGTTCAAGCCCCTCCCCGATGACCAGGTAATGCGTGAAGTTGACTCATTCCCCACGGATGAACTTGAGGGTACATACGCAAAGACAAAGGCAACTGCAACCCAGTTCGTTCTTGACGAGGTTAGGGCGGGCAAAATCGACGCTGTTGTAACCCATCCCGGTGCTTGTATCGGACCCTACGATTTCAAGGTTTCAAATGTTGGCGAAATGGTAAGAATGTTTGTTAACGGAATTTTCCCCGTAACGCTTTCTTTCGGTGCATACAACTTCGTTGATATCCGTGACGTTGCACACGGTATGTATATGGCGGCAAAACAGGGCGGCAAGGGTGAATGTTACATCCTTTGCGGTGAGAAGATTTCCGTTGGTGATTTCATTGCCGTAACCGCAAAAGCATGCGGTAAGAAGCCTCCCAAAATTCCGCTTTCCTACGGTGTTGCAAAGGCGGTTGCTCCTGCGGCAGAAGTTTTCTACAAAGTTGCAAAGAAAACTCCGCTTTTCACAAGATATTCAATTCGTAAACTTGTTTCCAACTGCAATTTTTCCATTGAAAAAGCAAGAAAGGAACTTGATTACAATCCCATGAGCGTTGAACAGTCCGTTACCGATATGGTAAAATGGATTCGTGAAAACGAAAAGTAATAAATTAAACGGTTCTCCCATATATTTTGTATAGAAATATATGGGAGGATTTTTATGTTTAACGATTACGAAGAAAGAGCAGTTGAACTGGGCAAATACATAACTCAAAGCAAATCAACCGTAAGAGCGGCGGCAAAAAAATTCGGTGTTTCAAAATCCACCGTCCACAGCGATATTACTACAAAACTAAAAAGAATCGACCCCGAACTTTACAGCGAAGTGAGAAAGGTTCTTGACATCAACAAGGAGGAACGGCACATCCGCGGCGGAATTGCCACAAGGGAAAAATATAAAAGGGAAGCCGTTGCTTTGAAAAGATAATTATCGGTTGACAAATCGCTCTGAAAAATGTATATTGTCATTGTAAGAAATATGCATATATCATTGAAAATATTTGGAGCGATATTATGAGAAAAATAATAGGAATAGTTCTGTTATTATGTTGTATAACAGTCTTTGCCGCCTGCGGAAAGGACCCCGCCGACGACGGCAAGTCCCTTGAAACTGCGGAGAGCCGTGTGGAAGTCACCGGAAATGCCGGCACACTTACTATTGACGAAACCACCGTAAGAACTCTTTTGGAGGTTTTCCCGAAAGAGAGCCTGGGTTTAAAAGAGGACTTGTACGAATATGATTTGAAATTGAGTGCCACAAGATTTTCTGACAGCGACGCCTGCCTTGCGGAAGCCTTTGCAAAGGACTCGGATACGGCTGAGGGTACTTTTATTATACTCGGTCAGCAATGCTTTGTGCATGACAATGACTCGCAGAAATATCTGCTTCTGACGGTGGACGGAGCGGTGGAATACGAGCCCTCAACCTCCGATTCGGACGCGGCTTCAACAACTGCACACGCCTTTGCCTATGACGAGGAAAACAACAGTAAATTACAGGAAAAGTTTTCTTCCTACGGAAAAAAGAAACTGGGCTTGGACAAAGAGATTTCCGAGTACATTTTAGTGGCGTCCGGCACTACCACAACGGCGGAAAACGGGGAGACGGTTTATGTTATAAGGCTGTATGAAAAGGACGGGGAAGCAACGAACCAAACCCTTGCCTTTAACGGAAACGGAAATTATGTTTTCGATTATGAAATTAACAGATATGTGAAGTTATAATTATTTCGGTCTGTAGGGAACATTAAGTTCCTTACAGACCGATTTTTTGTGTATTATGTTACGTGTGAAGTGTAAAGGATTTTACAGGGAAGCAGGGGGGAGGATTTTCCCTTTTACAGTAACGGATTTTATGTTGATTTCTTCGTCGAACAGAACAAGGTCTTCGTCGTAGGCTTTGGCGATTTTGCCCTTTGTTTTGCCGTATCCCACAACCCGGGCGGGTGTGAGGGTTGCCATTCTCACCGCGCTGTAAAGGGGGACACCCACGGTTTTATACATATTTCTGACGCATTCCGACAGTACCGAGGCGCTTCCTGCCAAGGCAGAGCCGTCTGAAAGTTTCATTACACCGTCCTCATAAATAACGCTCATACCGTTTTCCTGTGTGTAAACGGTATTTTCTTTTATATCGCTTGCGGAAAACTCCAAACCGTCGGTAATAAGGTACATTTTTTCGTCGCCTTTGGACTTATAAATAAGTTGGAGAACACCTTTCGGCAGATGCTTCAAATCCGCGATTGCCTGAGTTGTAAGACTGTCGAGGACAAGTCCCGCTTCCACAACTCCCGCAGTACGAAAAACTCCTTTTTTGAAACAGGAAGTACAGGCATTGTAAATGTGGGTAACGTCCGTGTAACCGTGTTTTACCGCTTCTTCCACCTGCTCAAAACTTGCGGCGGAATGGGCAACGGACGCTGTAATTCCCCGTTTTTTCAGTTTGTCGCCTAATTCAAAACATCCGTCTCCCTCGGGGGCGGCTCCCATCATGAGAATTTTATCCCATAAATCAAGGATTTCGTCGGGGGGATTTTCGGTGGGGTTAAGTATATTTTCGGCACTTTGGGCGCCTTTATATTTTGGGTTAAGGTAGGGTCCCTCAAGATGAACACCCAGAATATTTGCAAATCCGCTTTTTTCCGAAGCGGATTTAATTGTCAGAACTGACTTTTTCAGTTGCTCCAAGGGTGCGGCAAGGGTTGTGGGGACAATGGAAGTGGTGCCGCGCTTCAAATGGGCTTCCGCCATTCTTATAATATCGTCGCTTTCCTCGCTCATGGCACTTTTGTTGCCGCCTCCGTGAACGTGAATATCAATAAAACCGGGAGAGAGGTAAAGCCCGCCGCAGTCAATGATATCGTCCTGTGCATTTCCCGTGTATCTGTCAACAATATCAAGGATTTTCCCGTCTTTCGCAAGGACTATGCAGTCCCTTATTTTTTGGGGGAAAACCACCTTACAGTTTTTATATACTCTCATAAGATTTCCGCCTTTTATATTTCTTCCATAATTTTAAGATTATTATTTGTGTTTGTCAATCAAAACTTTTTTCTGCGACTTATACCGACAAAAGTTTCAATTTTTTAGGGGTATAATTAAAAGTGTTCGGAGGTGGGAAAATGACGGTTTATGCGGATGTTCTGGTGGCGCTTAACATCTTACTTACATACATAATCATCGTTGCAAGCCGCGTACTTTGTAAAATTCCCACTAATAAATGGGCGGTTGCCTGTGCATCCCTTTTGGGCGGAGTAAGTTCTCTTGTGATTTTCTACGAGGACGGGGGAGCGGTTTTTTCCCTGTTATATAAGTTGATTACAGGGGCGGTTATTGTGGGGATCGGCTTTTTGCCCGGAAGCCCGAGAACTTTCATAAAGGCATTTTCGGCATTTTTCGGAGTTAGTTTTCTGTTCGGGGGTACAGTTTTCGCCCTTGAACTGACGGCGCATCCCAAAAACATTATGTTTTATAACGGCACTGTATATTTTGATATGAGCATTACCTACCTTGTGGGATGCGTTCTCTTAATCTACGGTATTTTCTTGTTGGCAAATTATTTTCTCACAAGGCACACCTTAAAGGGCGCAAAATGTGAGTTGGAAATCATATTTGGGAAAACCGCTGTAACATTGCCCGCTCTTATTGATACGGGGAATTCCCTTACTGACGGATTATCGGGCAGACCCGTAATTGTGGCGGAATTGAGGGCTGTTTCTCCGCTTTTTTCGATGGAGGAACTGAAGTTCTTTAAAAGCGAAAACTATGATGAAGTACCCGAAACCCTGAAAAAAGTAATGAGGCTCATTCCATGCACCGCGGTAACAGGGGAGTCCCTTTTAAAAGCATTTTTACCCGACTCGGTGAAAATTAAAACCGCAGAAAAAACATATACTACGGATTTTTGTACAATAGCCGTAACGGACAGGGAACTTTCCCTTGGAGAATACAGGGCACTTTTAAATAACAATATTTTTGAAAACGGGCGAGAGGAGAAAAACAATGACACGGTTTTTGCTTAAATTAAGAATTATAAAATGGAAGATTCTCAAAAAAACAGGTGTAAATTCCCTTTATTACATAAACAGTCCCCAAACCCTGCCGCCGCCCCTCTCAAAAGAGGAGGAACAGAAACTCACCGAGGACAACGCAAATGGTGACAGGGGGGCAAGGGATAAACTTGTTGAACACAATTTGCGGCTTGTGGTGTATATTGCAAAAAAATTTGAAAATTCGGGTGTGAATATTGAGGATTTAATTTCAATCGGCACAATCGGTCTTATAAAAGCGGTTAACACCTTTAAGCCCGACAAGAATATTAAACTTGCC
Organism: Acutalibacteraceae bacterium; assembly: GCA_051892415.1. GTDB lineage: Bacteria > Bacillota > Clostridia > Oscillospirales > Acutalibacteraceae > DTU089. The sequence goes on from JBJFGF010000052.1 coordinate 37,980, forward strand.
ACCTACGCTTCCCGATGCATTGAAAACGAGATTTTAATGTACCTGAGAAAAGTTAATCAACAAAGGCTTGATATATCCCTGGACGAACCGCTCAATGTGGATTGGGACGGGAATGAACTGCTCCTTTCCGATGTTCTGGGAAGTGACGGTCTGGAAGTTAACGACAATATTGAAAGGGAGGACGAAAGGCGGGTGCTGTACCGCTGTATGCAAAGTCTGTCCCCGCGTGACAGGCTCATTATGAATATGCGTTTCGGTATGGAGGGGAAAAAGGAGCATACGCAAAAGGAGGTTGCGGACATTTTAGGTATCTCCCAGAGTTATATATCCCGACTTGAAAAAAGAATAATTCTGAAACTGAAAAGAGACATTGAAAAACAGACCATATAATTCGGCGTAAAACACTTGTAATTTCAAAAATATTGTAATAAAATGGGGTTGAAAATGGAAATAATTTACAGGGGTGATTTTTTTGAACAGAGCCGAAATCGTATTCAAAGCCATTGATATTTTGGGGAATCCATTACAGAATTCCGTAAGATATGAAAATGTTTGCGCGGTAAAAGATATTCGTTACGGAGAAGCGGAGTTGAATCGGGGGGATTTATACTATAATCCCGAGATTCTGAACGACGGAAAAAAGCATCCGCTGATTGTGTATTATCACGGAGGCGGTTTCCTGAAAGGTGACAAGAAATACCGCGTTACAGTCAGCGAATACTATGCCAAAGAGGGGTATTTTGTTTTCTGTGTGAATTACCGTATGCCACCTGAAGTTGAGTACAGGGAACTTCTTAAGGATTGCGTTGACGCTCTGAATTTTACGGAAAAATTAGCCGAAAAGTTCAATTTTGATATGGATAACATAGTTCTCACCGGGGACTCCTCGGGGGGATACATTGCTTCCTACCTTGCGGCTTTAAAGTACAACCCCGTGCTTTGCGAAGTGTTTGAATGTAATGTTGAGCCCCAATTAAAAGGGCTTATGCTTATGTGCGGTATCTACGATTTGGAGGTGCTTCTGAAAGGTAATTCCCTTATGGGTGTTATTCCTGTGACGGCTTGTACCGTATTCAACCGCCGATTCAAAAAGGATTTGTCCGACTTAAAGGAAATTCCCGAATATGATTACATTTCACCCTCAAAATTTGTTAATGAGAAATGGTGCTCAACTTTTATTTGTTGGTCCGATGACGACATAATCTGTCAGGGACAGGGTGAGCCCATGGGCGAAAAACTGAAAGCAGTTGTTCCCTTTTACGAGCAGTACCATGTTTCGGGTATTGTGAATAACCATTGTTTCCACCTTATGCCCCCATCTAACAAGTATGCAAGGGAGTGTATGGAAAAATCCCTGGAATTCCTTTCAAAGCTGTTCAGCGAAAAGACGGTTTCCGTTTAAAAAAGGGGTTGTTAAAAATGTGCAGAGCGCATAAAACACTAAAATATAAAGGGTTTTTGTTTCGGCTTAACAACTTAAACCGTTGTTAAAAGCGTTAAGAACCTAAAAACAAATAAAAAAATGATTTATGCTATGAACAAACTTCGCCACTCGGCATACCTCTGTACGCCGTCGGGTAACCGCCGACAAGTTTTTTGTCGGCGCTCAGTTTGCCCATTTTACGCATTTTTTCCTAACCCCTAAAAAATCGGATGCAAAGAACTTTCGTTTTTTTGCATCCGATTTTTTGTTTAATTGAATTATCTGATATTGTTTGAATTCGTTTTGAGCATAACGTCATGGGAGCCGCCCTCAACTATACTTGTTGCGGAAACAAGGGTGAGTTTTGCGTCTCTCTGCAAGTCGGGGATTGTAACAACACCGCAGTTGCACATTGTTGATTTGACTTTGTAAAGGCTCTTTGTAACATTATCGTGGAGTGAACCCGCATAGGTTACGTAGGAGTCAACGCCCTCCTCAAAGGAGAGTTTTGTTGAGCCGCCCAAATCGTATCTCTGCCAGTTTCTTGCTCTGTTTGAACCCTCGCCCCAATATTCCTTAACGTATGTGCCGTTAATATTGAGTTTTGGCGTGGGGCTTTCGTCGAATCTTGCAAAGTATCTGCCGAGCATCATAAAATCCGCACCCATTGCAAGTGCAAGAGTCATGTGGTAATCGTGAACGATACCGCCGTCGGAGCAAATGGGAACATAGATTCCCGTTTCCTCAAAATACTCGTCACGTGCTGCGGCAACCTCGATAAGTGCGGTGGCCTGTCCGCGACCGATACCCTTTGTTTCACGGGTGATACATATTGAGCCGCCGCCGATACCAACTTTTACGAAGTCCGCGCCTGCATCCGCAAGGAAACGGAAACCGTCGCGGTCGACCACGTTACCTGCGCCAACCTTAACAGCGTCGCCGTATTTTTCGCGGATGAAAGCAATTGTTATTTTTTGCCATTCGGTGTAACCCTCGGAGGAGTCGATACAGAGAACGTCCGCACCTGCGTCAACAAGGGCGGGAACACGTTCCGCAAAGTCACGGGTATTGATACCTGCGCCAACCATATAGCGTTTCTGTGAATCAAGGATTTCCTGTGGATTTTCCTTGTGCTGTGAATAGTCCTTGCGGAAAACGAAATACATAAGTTTTCCGCTTTCGTCGATAATGGGGAGGGAATTAAGTTTGTGTTCCCAGATAATGTCATTTGCTTCCTTGAGAGTTGTGGAAGCGGGGGCTGTAACGAGTTTTTCCAGGGGAGTCATAAACTCCGTAACTTTCAAATCAAGGGGCATACGGCTGATTCTGTAATCCCGGGATGTAACAACACCGAGGAGTTTGCCGTTTGGGGTACCGTCATGGGTAACCGCCATTGTGGAGTGACCAAGGTTATCGTAAAGGTCGATAACGTCTGCCAATGTGTTTTCGGGGCAGAGGTTTGAGTCGCTTACGACAAAGCCCGCTTTGTAATTCTTTACTCTTGCAACCATTGCCGCCTCATCCTCAATGGACTGGGAGCCGTAGATGAATGAAATACCGCCCTCTTTTGCCAAAGCAATTGCAAGGGTGTCGTTGGAAACGGACTGCATAATTGCGGATACCATGGGGATGTTGAGAGTGATGGGTGACTCTTCACCTTTTTTGAATTTACAAAGGGGTGTTTTAAGACTTACATTTGCAGGAATACAGTCGGGACCCGTGTAGCCGGGGATGAGCAAATATTCGCTGAATGTTCTTGACGGTTCGTTACAGTAATGTGCCATTATTATCGCTCCTTGTGACAAAGTTATTACCTTACATTCTACCGCGGTTTCCATTTAATGTCAACTATGAAATATTACGATAATTCTCTCTGTTTTTTTACTTTAATTATTGTAAAAGCACATATTCTGTGTTATTATCTATAGGATATTACAATTTTGTATTCAGAGAGGTCTATGTATGTCACATTTTGAAATTGATTTCCACGACAAGAACAGTGAAAGATATATGATAAGCGGTCGTATCAATCAGATTTTGAGGGATATGTACAAAAAATTCATCATTATCGACAGCGTTGATACGGGGGATTTTTTCTTCCGCGACGGACAATATACCTTTGCCGACAGGGACAGGGGTGAGTGGACTCCCTTTAAGGCGAATAAGGATTATTGGGGTTACAGAGAGTGCTACTGCTGGTTTAAACAGACGGTAAAAATCCCCGAAAGTTTCAAAGGCCAACATGTTATTTATAATATCACACCATACGAAAGAGAATGGAATCAGGTTAACCCCCAGTTTATTATCTACATAAACGGCAAGATTGTTCAGGGCGGTGACAGCAATCACAAATATGTTACGGTAACTTCCTGTGCACAGGGGGGGGAGGAACTTGAAATATATATCAATGCCTATTCCGACGATTGTGAGTGGAAGGGCGAAATTCAAATGGGCGCACAACTTCAGGCTTTTGACGATATTGCCTATTGTACATATTTTGATATTATTACTCCCCTTAAAGTTGCAAAATATAAGGATGAGGACAGCGACGCAAGAATAAACATTCTCAAGGCACTAAACGAGGCTTGTAACATTCTCAATATTGATACAAATAACAGAGAGGTTTTCCGCGAGTCCTGTGTTGAGGCTTCAAAATACCTGGATGAAAACCTTTACGGAAAATTCGAGGAGGCAACCTGTTGGGCGGTGGGGCACACCCATATTGACCTTGCTTGGCTCTGGCGAATCCGCCAAACAAGGGAAAAGGCTTGCCGCACTTTCTCCACGGTTTTGAAATTTATGGAGGAATACCCCGAATACAAATTTATGTCCTCCCAGGCTCAACTTTACGAATATGTTAAAGAGGATTACCCCGAGGTTTACGAGGAAATCAAAAAGAGAGTCAAAGAGGGCAGATGGGAAGCCGAGGGCAGTATGTGGGTTGAAGCGGACACAAACGTGGCATCCGGCGAAGCCCTTGTAAGACAGTTCATGGTGGGCAAACGCTTTTTCCGTGACGAATTCGGCGTTGATAACAAAATTATGTGGCTCCCCGATGTTTTCGGCTATTCCGCCGCTATTCCCCAACTTATTAAAAAATGCGGTATGGAATACTTTATGACAACAAAAATCAGTTGGAATGAGTATAATAAATTCCCTTACGATACGTTTAAATGGAGGGGCATTGACGGTACGGAGGTTCTTTCCCATTTCCCGCCCTCCTGCTACGTAACCGCAGACGAACGTTCCGATTGGCAGACAACATATAACAGCAAACTCCGTCCCCTCTATGTTCTGGGCGGCTACAAGAGATACTCGCAGAAAGACCTTTCCAAGGACTATTTAATGTCCTACGGTTTCGGTGACGGCGGCGGCGGACCCACTATCGAAATGCTTGAATACGGCAGAAGAATGAGCAAGGGTATTCAGGGCTGCCCCGTTGTTAAGCAGTCAAGTACCCTGGATTTCTTCAAAAATCTTGACAAAACCGTTTCCGACAATAAGCGACTTCCCACCTGGTGCGGTGAACTTTACCTTGAATTCCACAGAGGTACTCTCACAAGCCAGGCAAGGAACAAGAAATACAACCGCAAAAGTGAGTGCCTGTACCACGATATCGAAACTCTTTGTGCAATTGCAAACAAGGAAACGGGCTTTGCATACCCCAGGGAAAAACTCCTTAAAAACTGGAAAACCATACTTCTTAACCAGTTCCACGATATTCTTCCCGGTTCATCAATTTCCGTTGTATATGAGGACAGTAAAAAGGATTACGAGGGTGTTCTCAAAGCGGGATGTGAAATGGCGGGAAATGCACAGGGTGCAATCCTTTCCAACATTGCTCTCAAGAATGACGCTATTGTTGTTTTCAATACCACGGGTTTCAACCGTCACGATGCGGTTATCTGCGACATTCCCTGTGACTGTGAATTTGCACTTTTTGACAGGACGGGCAATGAAGTTCCCTATCAAAAGACTTTTGACGGCAAAATAGTGTTCATCGGAGATGTTCCCTCAAAGGGCTACGCAACCTACACCCTGAAGAAAACTTCTCCCGCAAAATTTGACCCCGTTAAAGCAGAAATGAGCAGGGCAACAACGCCTTTCTTCGATGTTGAGTTCAACGAGGAATACAATATTTCCAAACTTATTCACAAAGAAACAGGAAGATCCGTTGCACCTGACGGACAGGCTGTGGGCAAGGTTATTGCCTACCAGGACAGACCCCATAACTTTGAGGCATGGGATGTGAAATGTTATATTGATGAGAAATCATGGAGTCTTGATTTCAAAAAGGCGGAACTTGTTGAACTGGGTGCCGTAAGAGCCGTTTACAAGGTTGAAAGAACTTTCCGTGATTCAACCTTTACGGAGTACTACTGCATTTACAATGATTTACAGAGAATTGATGTGGATTACGAGGCGGACTGGCATGAGGATCACGTTGTTCTCAAGGCGGATTACCCCGTTGACGTTAACGCAACAAGGGCAACCTTTGACATACAGTTCGGTAATATCGAACGCTCCACAACAACAAATACAACCTGGGAATTTGCACAGTTTGAGGTTTCCATGCACAAATGGGCGGACCTTTCCGACAACGGCTTCGGTCTTTCGGTTATTAACGATTGTAAATACGGCTGTGACGTGAAAAACGGACATATACGTCCCACCCTTTTCCGTTGCGCCACAAGCCCCAACACACTTCAGGACAGGGAACATCATTCTTTCTCATTCTCCATTTATCCCCACGCAAAACGCGCCAACGATTCCGATGTTGTAAAAGAGGGCTACAACGTGAACTTCCCCCTCTATGCAGTATTCTCAAAGGCGAAAGAGGGCGCTCTCCCCGAGGAATACTCCCTTGTGGGTTGCGACAGGGACAATGTTGTTATTGAAACTGTTAAGATTGCGGAGGACAGCGACAGTATGATTGTCCGCGCTTACGAAACATGGAACAGCAAAACTCCCGCCACCCTTACATTCTGCGGTGATATTGAAACCGCAACGGAGTGTAATCTTCTTGAGGAACAGGATGAAAGCGTTGATTTCAGGGAAAACAGGATTTCCGCAACATTCAAACCTTTTGAAATCAAAACTTTCAAGGTGAAATTCAAATAAAGGAAAATACTATGAATTACGGCTTTTTTGCGATGATATCGCGAATGAAATACATCGACCGTTGGGCGCTTATGAGGAACACCCAAAACGAGAGCCTCGACAGTCACTCCAAGGAAGTGGCGGTCATTGCCCATGCCCTTGCGGTAATCGGCAACAAAAGATTCGGGAAAAAATACAATCCCGACAGAGCCGCGGTTTTGGGGCTTTATCACGACGCTCACGAAATTATCACGGGGGATATGCCCACCCCCGTGAAATATCAGAATGACAATATTCTCACGGCTTTCAAAGCCGTGGAGGACTCTGCAAACGAAAAACTTTTAGAGAAACTCCCCGAGGATTTGCGCGAGGAATTTGCAGGTATTCTCACTTGCGACGGTGAGGACGGGGAAATGAAAACCCTTATTAAAGCCGCTGACAGACTCAGTGCGTTAATTAAATGCATTGAGGAACGCAAGGCGGGTAACACGGAATTCAAGGAGGCGGAAAAAGCCACTTTGAGCCGTATTGAAAAAATGAATGTGCCAGAGGCACAGGTGTTTATTGAGGAATTTCTTCCCGCATATGAGTTGACTCTGGACACCCTGGGGCTGTAAAAAAAGAGGACGGCATAAAATTCCATATACAAGAGTTTTTGCCCAATACAACCTTAAAACCCGTAAAGGTAAAAACAAAAAGTTTCGGCGGTTCCGACCTTTCTTCAAAGACAGGTCGGAACCGCCGCAGTTTTTGTTCCGGATTTGTTTTTTATGGGTTGGTTTATATAATCAAACCTTGTGAGTTTATCATATAATGTATTGGTGAATTGTATGATAAGAGTATATTTTAAGCCGAGGTTTAAACGGCCGCCGCCCGTAAGGGCAAGGCGGTTTTATTTCCCTAAAAAAAAGAACAGCCTTGCTTTCAGGGCTTGTGCGATTTTCTTGATTTTTGCTATTATCGGCGTTCTTGCGGATATGCGGATTCGCCCCATAATTCAGACGGTGGGGGGAAATGCGTTAAAAAATTCCCTTTCAAATGTTGTTGACGGTGCGGTTAACGATATGGTGGATGAGTTGGGTGTAAAATACGGCGAAATGGTAAATATTGAACGGAATCCCGACGGTACAATAGCCGCCCTGACTCTTAATAACACCTACATAAACGGCTACAAGGCGGATTTGTCCGACGGTTGTTCCGACAGACTTTCGGAATTTGATAAAACAATTGTTCCGATTCCCATCGGTTCTTTAATCGGCGGTTCTTTTTTCAACGGCAGGGGCTTTAACATAAATATACGCGCCACAATTTACGGCTTTGCGGTGACGGATGTTGTATCAAAATTTGAATCCGCGGGCATTAACCAGACGCGGCATACAATTTACCTTGAAGTGAAAGCCTCCGCCAACGCATATATGGGACTTTGCCAAATTAACGAAAGCGTTGACGAAACAATAATTCTTGTGGAAACAATTATTGTGGGCGGTGTGCCCAATACCTATTACATAGGTGATAATATAACAACGTCTCCGTATGTGAAATAAAAATGGGGGGGCTGTAAAAAACTTTCGTTTTTTACAGCCCCTATGTTTAATTGAAATGGGAGGACTTTGTATTACTTATTTTGAAAGATATAATTGTTTTTGCTAATTCTTCAGGTGTTTCGGGCATGCCGAGTTTTAACCACCGCAACACAACAAACAACATACCGCCTGCGGCATAACTGTCCGTATACGGCTTTCTCTTTATATTGTTGTCAGGAATACTTGTATATTTTGAAAACACGTCAATAAGTATATAAATTAAATTTGAATCTAAAATTATTTGTATTGCTTCGTGTTGATTTTGAAAGTGGTACAACAGCCTTACATAATAGTTGTATGTATATTTTTCTTCCACACTGTCAAAGAATGATTTGGTTACACTCTCGCAATATTGTTTAATAACATCCTCTTTAGAATTGAAATTTCTGTAAAAAGCATTTCTTGAAACACCGGCAAGTTTTGTAATTTCAGTTATATTTATAGTTTCAAAAGATTTGAATTTCATTAGTTGTAATAAGGCAAGTTCAATAGATTCACAACTAATACGTTTAAGTTCGTTAACCGCAGAATTTCTGCCCGTAACAGACACCTCCATGTTGTGACAGTATCGGTATATTTTATTGACTTTAGTCCGTCAATAAAATATACTGTATGTAACAAATGTAACATACAAAGCAGTTTTTGTCAACACGGAGGAAGCAACGATGAAACATAATTTACAATGTGTTATTGTAATTGCATTAGCATTTTCGGTACTGTGTGTCAGTTGTGGTAAAAAAGAGAAAACTGAAACGATTGAATCTACAACAGATGGACTAACACAAAACGGGGATTATACCGTGACTTCTTATGAAGAAAATGTTTTAGATGAAGAATACATAGTGACATCCGCGGAAAAATATGTGCAGAACGAAACTTATGCAGTTGTATCTTCAGAAAAGAATTCCGTTACTGTCTCCGGAAGTGAAAGTGTGAAACATAAAACAACTGAACCTACAAAAAACATACAAATCGAAACAACAAAAAATAAAAACAATCCAACAACAAACACATCCGCGGACTCTGCCCAATCCGGCAGTTCAATACTTGATTATTTTACTCAATCAGTTAAGCCGAATTACTATGAAAGAGTAAAAAGTGACAAGCCTTTGGAAAAAAAGTATATCGGAAAAGGTAATTACACGGTTTCTTATTCGGAATATGAAGCGGAAGATAAGAGTATCGGGAAATATGAAATCTGGTATCCCACAGAAATTTCAACTACTAAAAAGACATACCCTGTGGTAGTTATGGCAAACGGTACGGGTGTAAAGGCATCGTCTTACAAAGCGGTATTTGAACACTTGGCAACCTGGGGATTTGTTGTAATCGGGAATGAAGATGAAGAATCGTGGGACGGAGAATCTTCTGCAAAAACTTTGGATTTTATTCTACAATGTAACAGTAATAAAAACAGTTTGTTTTATAAAAAAATTGATATGAGAAATATCGGGATTGCAGGTCATTCGCAAGGTGGCGTCGGAGCAATTAACGCTGTAACGGCACAAGCAAACGGTAATCTGTATAAAGCGATGTACACTGCCAGTACTACACATTTGGCTTTGGCTCAAGGACTTTCGTGGCCTTACGATGTATCAAAAATTAAAATCCCGTATTTTATGACTGCGGGAACAATGCAATTTGATGCCGGAAATGAAAAAGATTCCGGAATTGCACCGTTATGGTCTTTGCAGGAGAACTATCAGGCAATTCCTAAAAACGTGCCGAAAGTACTTGCAAGACGTGTTGATACCGACCATGGAAATATGCTTGCAAATGCAGACGGATATATGACCGCTTGGTTTATGTATTATCTGCAGGGAGATGAAGATGCAGGTAAAATCTTTTTCGGCCAAAACGCAGAGATTCTGTCCAATGCTAATTGGCAGGATGTTGAAAAGAATGTGTAAAAATCATCTAAATATATAACAGAAATGGGCTGCAAAAAAACTTTCGTTTTTTTACAGCCCCAAATTTTATTTGTTTATAAAACTATCCATTAAGGTGTAGCCGATTTCTACGTAATTTCCCGCTTCCTTGGCGGTGGCTTCCGTAAATGTGGAAATACCGTTGTCCGCGGATTTTGATTTTTGATAAATCAGATAGGGTACGGGATCACCTGCGTGGGTCATTGTGACAATGGGCGTGGGGTGGTCGGGAAGTACCATAACCTTGTAATCCTCGTATTTTTCAAGGGCGGGGAGAACTCTGCCCAGGATTTTTTCGTCAATGAGTTCAATGGCTTTGACTTTGTTTTCGGGCTCGTTCCTGTGACCGCATTCGTCGGGGGCTTCAAGGTGTATATAAACAAAATCCTTTGTTTCAAGTTCCTTTACGGCACAGTCCGCTTTGCCCTCAAAGTTTGTGTCAATATAGCCCGTTGCTCCCTCAACCTCGGGGGCATTCATTCCCGCGCATTTTGCAATACCTTTGAGCAAATCCACCGCGGAGATAATTGAGCCGTCGATACCGTATTTCTCTTTGAAATCGGGGAGGGAGGGTTTTGTACCCTCGCCCCAGAGCCAAATTGAGTTGGCGGGGCGCTTGCCCTCGGCGATTCTCTTTTTATTCACAGGGTGCTCCATAAGAAAATCATAACTTTCTTTCATCATTCCGATAAGTTCTTTTGCATTCTCGCTCTTTGAAAGATGCTCCCCGATAACCTTGCCGGAAATGTCGTGGGGAGGGGTCATTTTTCCGAGGTCAAGAGTGCCGTCGTGCCACACAAGGCAATGCCTGTAAGCAACACCGCTGTAAAAAGCAAATTTTTCGTTGCCGAAATGCTCCTGAACGCTTTTGATAATCTCCGCCGCTTCCGCCGTGGAAATATCGCCGGCACTGTAATCCACCATTGTTTTGTCCTCGTAATTTTCCTCATCGGAAAGGGTTACGAGATTCGTGCGGAAAATAATGTCCGTGTCTTCCATATTAACGCCGATACTTACGGCTTCAAGGGGGGAACGTCCCGTGTAGCAGTCCTTGGGATTGTAGCCGAGAACGCTCATATTTGCAATATCGCTGCCGGGCTTCAAGCCCTCTGCAACGGTTTTAACCGTACCCACTTTTCCGTAACGTGCAAGTTTATCAAGCAGGGGCTTGTTTGCACATTCCATTGGGGTTTTGCCCTTGAGGGCGGGAACGGGGTAATCCGCCATTCCGTCATATAACACAACTACATATTTCATAGGTAATACCTCATTTCTTTTCTCTAATTTCATTTTACAACCAAATAACCGAATTTGTCAATAAAATGCCCGAAAAACCTTGCATTTAAAAGTCTTTTAGAGTAATATATTCTTACAAAAATCCAAGACAAAGGAGCTTTTTTATGAAATTACCGATCGCCGTTCAACTCTACTCCGTCCGTGACGAAATGGAGCAGGATTTCCGCGGTACTGTTAAAAAAATCAAAGATATGGGCTATGAGGGGGTTGAATTTGCAGGTCTTTTCGGCAAATCCGGCACGGAGGTCAAAGCCATTTGCGATGAAATCGGCATTACTCCCGTTTCCGCCCACGTTCCCTATTATGATATGCTTGACAATCCTGAGGCAGTCCTCAAGGATTACAAGGATATGGGTTGCAAATATGTTGCAGTTCCCTATCTTACTGAGGAGTGCCGCCCCGGTACTGACGGTTGGGCTTCCACGGTTGAGGGAATCCGCAAAATCGGTGAGGCGGCTGAAAAAATGGGTATTCAACTTCTCTACCACAACCATGATTTTGAGTTTATAAAAATTGACGGCAAATATGCACTTGACATTCTCTATGATACAATCCCTGCGGATTTGCTCAAAACGGAGATTGACACCTGTTGGGTAAACGTGGGCGGCGAAAATCCCGCCGAATATATTGAAAAATATTCGGGCAGAGCCCCCGTTGTTCACCTTAAGGACTTCCACGGCTCAAAGGGTAACGGACCCCTTTACAAACTCATCGGCATTGATGACGATACAGAGGCGGTGGAAAACACATTTGAATTCCGTCCCGTAGGTTACGGCGTTCAGGATTGGGCTAAAATCATCGCTTCCGCGGAAAAAGCGGGCGCGGAGTGGGTTGTTGTTGAACAGGATTCTCCCTCAATGGACAAATCCTCTCTTGAATGTGTCAAAATGAGTATCGATTACTTGAAAAAAATGTGATTTGACTTTTATATATAAGAAAAAAGACTGTAAAAACGCTCGTTTTTACAGTCTTTTTTTATGGCTTTTATCAAGATGTAGTAAGGGAGTCCATTAAGGATTCATAACCCATTTCCGCACCTTTCTTGGCTCTGTTTTTTGCCGCTTTGGCGGCATTTTCCGCATTCTTTTTGCAACGCTCCTCGTAAGCCAGTCTGTCACGGTCAAGGGCACTTTTTACAAACCCGAAAACCAATTTGAGAGAACGGTGTTCAAACTCGAATTCCTCCTTATTCCGTGCATATTTAAACATGGCGCGGAAAAGTTCCCCCAACTCCTCGTCCGACAGTTCCGTCAAAGGTGCTTCCCAATCAAAATAAACCAAAAAACTTTTCTTTGTGATTTCAAAGACCTCCTTTTGTGAAATTTTGGGTGTATTTTAGCATATTCGTAAAATTTTGCAACCCACTTAAAAAAAGAAAAAAATGCAAACGGGAATAAAACGGGAACAGAAAAATGTTCAATCCTGTAGAAAAAATGTTCAAAACTGCCGTTTTTTTGAACATCACAGAAATCGATTTCTGTTCCTAACCCTAACTTTATTCCAATATCAAACTTTATTTCTTCTACTATCTCTATATAAAATATATCATTTTCTTTTTTCTTTATCGGCGGCGAATGGGGGCGGTTTGCGGCGGCTTGTGGAAAATAGAAGCGACTCGGTGCGATTTGATACGACCCGTTGGACATTTGTTACGATTTTTTCGACAAAATACGACGGGGTTTTTCTTTTTTTAGTTTAATATGTTCAGTATTTCGTATTCCAGATTGTTGAAACGAACAAATGTTCTTAAATGGGTTGCAAATGTTTTTTCAATGGGCTATAATGGACACAAAGAAAAGGAACAAATGTTCGCTTTTGCGTGTGGTAAAGGAATTTTCGCGCGATAAATACATTGGAATTTTTTGGTTTTATTAGGAGGATTATATGCCGAAGTCTATTGATATTTTAATCGAATGTCCCTTTTACATTGGTGAGGGGAAAGAATTTATTGCCTGTGAGGGAGTTATCAAAGGTACGGTGGACAAGCACTTTTTTACCAACCGCAAGGACAAGAGCAACTTTGAAAATCTTGTTTGTTGCCGTGACCTGGGCAGGCAGTGTGTGCATTATAAAAGAGTTAACGAACTGTATGAAAAAGGGCTCAGAGGGTGATGTTCCTTAATTATGAATAATGAAAGGTCGTGAAAAATGAGCAACGATGTCAGCGCCGAGAAAGGAAAGAACAAGGGTGACAAAACTATTAAATGTGTTTCCTCGGCTACGGAAAATATGAGTGCCTTAATTGATGACATAATCAAAAAAGCACGGAAGAATTTCAAGCAGGGGGGCCAGCCCGATGTTGACGCAAAATTCCTTAAAGAAAGCGTGGGAGCATTGAAAGAACTTTACGAACTTCTCAACGAATACGACGGCTTCGGCGGTTGTGACGAGGGTATCTTAATCCGCTTTGAAAAGGAAATGGAGAAGTTCAACAAATGAGGTGGGGGAATATATGAAAGAACTTATAATATCGCCCCCCAATGAAAAGCAAAAGTTGTTTTTTGAATCCCGAAAACGATTCATCGGTTACGGCGGTGCAAGAGGGGGCGGAAAGTCCTGGGCATTGAGGACAAAATTCATTCTGTTGGCACTTGAATACAGCAATTTAAAGCTCCTGCTTTTAAGAAAGACTTTGCCGGAACTCCGGGAAAATCATTTGTTGCCCATGCTTGCCCAATTAAACGGAATTGCACGATACAAACGGGATGAAAGGGCATTTATTTTTCCCAACGGCTCCCGTATTCGCCTTGGTTATTGCGACACGGAAAACGACATTTATCAGTATCAGGGTCAGGAATACGATGTTATCGGAGTTGAGGAATGTACCCATTTTACCTTTTCCCAAATTCAGTTCCTGACCACCTGCAACAGAACAACCCGTCAGGATTTTAAGCCCCGAATGTATTTTACGGGTAACCCGGGCGGTGTGGGACACAACTGGTTCAAACGGCTTTTTGTGAAAGGTCGGTATGAGGAAAACGAGGACCCGGATGATTACATATTCATTCCCGCCACCATTGACGATAACAATGTCCTTATGCGGAGCAATCCCGAATACGTAAAACTTCTGGATGCACTTCCCGAAAAACTCCGTCAGGCTCACCGCTACGGAAACTGGGATATTTTTGACGGTCAGTTCTTTGAGGAATTCAGGGATTTGCCCGACCACTACAAAGACGGTGCATTTACCCATGTTATAGAGCCCTTTGAAATTCCGAGGGATTGGGTGCTTTACCGCTCCTTTGACTTCGGTTATGCGAAGCCCTTTTCCTGTGCCTGGTGGGCGGTGGATTACGACGGCAGGCTATACAGAATTCTTGAACTGTACGGATGTACCAAAACTCACAACGAGGGTGTGAAATGGCCCCCCGAAAAGATTTTTTCGGAAATTGCACGGGTTGAGCGGGAACACCGATGGCTCAAAGGCAAACAGATTTTAGGTGTTGCCGACCCGTCAATCTGGGACGCGTCAAGGGGGGAGGCTATCATTGAAGCCGCCAACAGAAACGGTATCTATTTCAACAAGGGTGACAACAAGCGGTTGCCCGGTTGGATGCAGGTACATTACAGGCTTTCCTTCGACGAAAGCGGTATTCCCATGATGTATGTTTTTAATACCTGCAAGGGCTTTATAAGGACCATTCCCGAACTTACTTTCAGTGTTTCCAATCCCGAGGATCTGGATACCACGGGGGAGGACCACATTGCCGACGAGGTCAGGTATATGTGTATGGCAAGACCCATTAAGCCCGTAGTTAAAAAGGAGAACATTCTCTTGGGTGATGACCCGTTGAATTTGAGAAAATGATAATAAATGATTTAAAGGAGTGTTTTTTTGGAAGAAAAGAATATGAGAAAAGATGAAAATCCCCTTGCGGAAGTTACGGGGGGCAATGCCGGAAAGTTCGGTATCATCGGTTCCGAGGAGGTCGAAAAGGCTCTTGAGGTATTGAAAAAATACAAGGAGGGCAAAACCGCTCTTGAAAGCCGAATTGTTGAAAACGAGCAATGGTTCAGACTTCGGCATTGGAACACCCTGGAGGGCAGTAAGGGAACTGAAAACGCATCCGCGTGGCTTTTTAACTCCATTGCAAACAAGCACGCGGACGCTATGGAGAACTACCCCTGCGTCACCTGTTTACCCCGTGAGGAAAGCGACATTTCTTCCGCGGAGATGCTGTCACAAATTCTGCCCGTGATTTTTGAACGCAACGGTTTTGAAAAAATTTACAGCGACGCGTGGTGGTACAAACTCAAAGCCGGTACTGCGGTATACGGAGTGTTCTGGAATCCCTTGAAAAGCAACGGTCTCGGGGATATTGAGATTAAGCAGATTGACGTTCTCAATCTTTTTTGGGAGCCGGGTATCAAGGACATTCAGAAAAGCAAAAACATTTTCCACGTTGAACTTATTGACAACGACACCCTGGTTTCAATGTATCCGGAACTTAAAGGAAAGTTGGGTACATCTACGGTGGAAATTGCCAAATACGTATATGATGACAATGTTGACACAAAGGACAAAAGTGCAGTAATTGACCGATACTATAAGTTAATCAAAAACGGTGCAGAGGTGGTTCACTATTGCAAATTCTGTAACGGAGAACTTCTGTATGCTTCGGAAAACGACCCCGAATATGCGGAGCGGGGATTTTATGACCACGGTCAATACCCCTTTGTGTTTGATACTCTCTTTGTGGAGGAGGGAACTCCCTGCGGTTTCGGTTACATAGACATTATGAAGGACGCGCAAAAGCAGATTGACGTGCTTTCAAATGCCCTTGTTAAAAATGCCGCCATGGCTACCACACCCCGATACTTTATTAACTCCGCAGGCGCGGTGAACGAGGAGGAATTTGCGGACTGGTCAAACAGTTTTGTCCACGTTTCAGGCAGTAATCTGGGTGAGGACAGTATAAGGGAAATTAAAATTTCCGGTATTTCGGAAATTTATCTCGGTATTCTCAACAGTAAAATTGATGAACTTAAAGAAACAAGCGGCAACAGGGATTTTTCCCAGGGCGGTGTTTCAAGCGGCGTTACGGCGGCATCCGCCATTGCCGCTCTCCAGGAAGCAGGGGGAAAACTGACTCGCGATATGGTAAAAGGCGGTTACAGAGCCTTTAACCAAATTAACTGCCTTGCCATTGAACTCATCCGTCAATTCTATGACGAACCCAGATTTTTCAGGATTCTTTCACCCAACGGTGAACAGTCATTTGTGTCATACGATAATTCCCGTATTACCGCCAAAAACCAGGGCAGTACATTCGGAATTGAAATGGGAATGAGAAAACCCATATTCGACATAAAAGTCAGCGCTCAAACCGCAACGCCTTTTTCAAAAATCAGTCAGAATGAGTTGGCTTTGCAACTGTACAACGCAGGATTTTTCAATCCCGAAATGAAAAGTCAGGCTCTTGGGGCACTGAGTATGATGGATTTTGAGGGCAAAAACGCAATTATCAATAAAATTGCCGCCGCTGTTATGTAAGGGGCGGTCAAATAAAATGACACTTCGGAAAGACGATGAATATTTGTTGCAACAGAAAGGATTTACTATGAACGAAAAAAGGTACACTCCCGATTTACAACTTTTTGCACAAGAGGGGGTACAAAACGGTAGCGGGGAAACGGGCGAAAACTTTGCTGACGCCGAGCAGAACGGTACTGAACAAGTGGATTTGGATAAGGAATTTTCGGAACTTATAAGCGGAAAATTCAAGGAACAGTTCACAAAAAAAACACAGGGAATCATCGACAAAAGATTCAAGGAAACAAAACAACTTGAGGATTACAAAAGCAGGGTTTCTCCCGCGGTGAACGCACTTATGGAGAAATACGGCGTTGAGGAAGGAAGGGAGGATTTGCTTTCCGGGTTTCTTAAAGACGGTGCGGACTTTAATGAAGAAAAAGAGACGGTTGAAGAATCGGAAAATGCAAATCTTCCCCATGAGCGTGAAATAAGGTTGAGGGAACGTGTTTCCTCCTGGGTCAGAGAAAGTAAGGAAATTAAAGAACTTTACCCGGATTTTGACTTGAGAAAGGAACTTAATTCCTCCAAACTATTTTCACGGCTTGTACTTTCGGGCGCCCCTGTAAGAGCGGCTTATGAAACAGTACATAAGGACGAAATCCTGTCGGGCGCCATGGCATACACCGCGGACAAGGTCCGTGAGCAAGTTGTGAGAAATATCGAAACAAAGGGCAGGCGCCCCCTTGAAAACGGTATTTCATCCGAAAGCGCGGTTGTGACCGCCGTTGATGTTAATTCCCTTTCCTCTAAAGATATTTTGAAAATACTCAAACAGGTGGAAAACGGCGCAAATATTAAATTCTAAGCCGTTTTCGGAAAGGATTTTATATGAAAGATATTAAACTTAATATTCAACTTTTTGCGGCAGGTGAAGTGGTGAATTCTACTGCAACGGATACGCTTTCCGCAGAAATGAAAACATTTTACGACAAGACTCTTATCACTCTTGCGTCACCCTATCTCGTTCACGACCAGTTCGGTCAGAAACGCGATATTCCCAAAAACAACGGCAAGATTATTGAGTTCAGAAAATTCTCCTCTCTCCCCAAGGCGCTCACACCTCTTACAGAGGGTGTTACTCCCACGGGCAACAAACTCAACGTATCGGCGGTCAGCGCAACCGTTGAACAGTACGGCGACTATATCGAGCAGACGGATATGCTTGAACTTACCGCAGTTGACAACACCATTGTTGAGGCTACAAAGCAACTTGCTTCCCAGGCGGGTCTTACAATGGACACCATCGTAAGAAACGAGATTGTGGGCGGTACAAACGTGCTTTACTGCCCCAAGGTTAACGGCGGTGTTGAAACAGAGGTAACTTCAAGAAGCGACATTGACTCCACTTCACTTCTCCGCGTAAAAGACGTGTTCAAGGCTGCGGCGGAACTTAAAGCAATGAACGCTCCCAAAATCGACGGCTACTATGTGGGTATCATTCACCCCTATGTTGCCTATGACCTTATGCAGGAGGCGGGCAATCAGTGGATGGAGGTACAGAAATACGCAACTCCCGAAAATATGCTCAACGGCGAAATCGGTTGCTTGGGCGGTGTGCGTTTCGTTGAAAGTACGGAAGCAAAAATCTGGAAAACAGGGGGTAATCCCGCAGTATTTGCAACCCTTATTATCGGTGCGGACGCTTACGGTGTAACAAGCGTTACAGGTGGCGGCATCGAACACATCGTTAAGCAGAAGGGCTACGGTAACGACCCCCTCAACCAGCGTTCTTCAATTGGTTGGAAAGGTCTTAAAACCGCAAAACGTCTTGTTGAGGAATACCTTGTAAGAATCGAAAGCGGTTCAAGTTTCAGCGGTACTGCCGAAGAAAACTAAAGACTATGAAAACGGCAGGGCAAAATATTCCGACAACGGCTTCCCTGCCGTTGATTTAAGAAAGGAATTTTATTATGGCTGATAAAAAAACTGAAAACAGAAAAAAAGAGGAACTTGTAAATGTATTTATTCCCAAGCAGTCAAGAAATGATACGGAACGCTTCGTGGCGGTGAACGGCGAAAGAATCCTCGTTCAGACAGGTAAGACCGTCAAGGTCCCCAAACGCTTTGCGGAGGTTATTGAAAACAGCGAGGCTATGGCGGCTGTTTCCGCCGCATACATTGATGCGAACATTTCTCTTTAAGGAAAAATCAACTTTTTGGAAAGGAGGAGTCAGGTGACACTTGCAGAAGTTATTGAAAACTTTGACAACGAGAGAGCAAACAGCGTCAGCATCATTACGAAAAAACGTTGGATTTCCCAGTTGGATTTGAAAATCTGGGGCGAAATTCTCAAGCCCCGCGGGGATGGGGAATATGTTGGCTACGGCAAGGAAATTCCTCTTGACGCGCAGGTGAAAGCACCGGAGGAATATGCGGAAATCTACACCCTTTATATGAATATGAAACTTGACTATATGAACGGTGAAATCGCTCGGAGCAACAACTCCGCCATGCTCTTTAACAGAATGTACAAGGAGATGCACGATTTCATTAACCGCTCCCAAAAAGTCCCCGAGAATACGGATTTGAAGGTGGGGGATTACAGTGTATAACCCGAATCTTTACGAGGTACAGAGAAGTCAGGAGATTATTTCCTCCTTTAACGGCTATGACTGTAACAGCGTTATTCCCGACAACTGTTTTTCCGAGGAATGCAATATGGGGGGAGAGAAATACCCCCTTATTGCACCCCGAAACAAGAGGGCGTATTTCAATGTGTGCGGTGACAGGCTTCACGGACTTTTTGCAAAGTCAAAAATTATATACATTAACAACGGAATTCTCTACTACGGCGGTGAGGCTGTGCCGGGGCTTACTTTCCCCGATATTGAGGGGGAACGTCAGTTGGTTTCCATGGGTGCAAAAGTTCTGATTTTTCCCGACAAGGTTTATCTTAACACCGCAGATCTTACGGATTACGGCAGTCTTGAAGCGGAGTTTACCACGGAGGAGGGGACAAATGTTACTTGCTCCCTATCAAAAGGTGACGGGGATTTGTACGAGGGTTATATTATTTCCTCGGCGGAGCCGGAGACTCCGGAAAACGGAGTAATGTGGCTTGATACCTCGGTTACTCCCAATGAACTCAAGCAGTATTCGGAAAGCATGGGAATGTGGATGCCTCTTGGTGAAACCTATGTAAGAATTTCCTGCCCCGGCATTGACAAGAATTTTGAAGTCTATGACGGTGTGGAACTTTCGGGATTTGAAATTGAGGATTTAAACGGAAGTCACATTATCAGGGACAAGGGTGACGGATTCATTGTGGTGTCGGGCATAATAACCGATACTGTTACTCAGAACACACCCGTAACAGTCAGCAGAAAACTGCCCGAAATGGATTTCATTTGCGAAAGCGGTAACAGAATCTGGGGATGTAACTCCGAAAAAAACGAGATTTACGCTTCCAAATTGGGCGACCCTAAAAACTTCAACTCTTTTATGGGTATTTCCACGGACTCCTACGCGGTTACCGTGGGTACCGACGGAGAATTCACAGGGGCGGTTGCTTTCAGGGGTTACGTGATTTTCTTCAAGGAATACTGTATTCATAAAATCTACGGACAAAATCCCCCATATACCGTGAACACCTCCTACATCCGAGGTGTGCAAAAGGGCAGCGAAAAGTCCCTCTGCGTTGTAAACGAAACCCTTTATTATAAAAGTCCCAACGGGATTTGTGCCTACGAGGGCGGCGTTCCCGTAGATATTTCAAAGTCCTTGGGCGGTAAATACTGCACGGAGGCGGTGGGCGGTGCCCTTGGTGACAGATATTATATCTGTATGACCGATAAAAACGGCGACAGAGTGCTTTTTAACTACGACGAAAACAGGGTTGTCTGGCACAGGGAGGACAACACGGATGTTAAGGAATTTGCAACCCACAACGGAAATCTGTATTTTATAGGGGTCATAAACGGCGAGAAAAGACTCTGTATTGCCGACGGCGAAAACCTTTTCGGCAATTTCACGGGAGAACTTTCGGGATGGTTTTCCGAAGATGATTTTTCTTGGTCCTGTGAAACGGGGCTTTGGGGCTTGGGACTTCCCGAAAACAAATATTACAGCGGAATCACTTTAAGGGTTTTTGCTGAAAAAGGCTCAAAGGTGAATATTGACTTTCAAACTGATTCCGACGGAATCTGGAAACGTCAGTTAACCGTGAACGGCGACAGGACGGGCTCCGTAACTTTGCCCTTTACAACCCCCCGTTGCGACCACTTTAAAATACGAATCAGCGGAAAAGGGAAAGTGAGAATATTCAGCATTTCAAGAAAAACAGAGACGGGAAGTGAGTTGAATGTATGACCTTAATTTAACAGTTCCCAATCTCACTTCCCCCAAATACACCGCCGACAACAGATTTCTGCTTTTAAAAAACTATCTCTACGAACTTAACGAGGTTCTTGCAAATGCCCTGGGGGACAGGACCGCGGAAGAAATACAGGCACTCAAAAAAACAGTTGAATCCGAAAATGAAAGCGAAAGGCAGAGCGTTATCCGTCTTAAAAATGACAGCAAGAAGCGTTTTCAGGAGTTGAAAGAGCAGATAATCAGTACGGCGGAGGAAATAGAACTTGCCTATACCACCGCCATTTCTCAAACAGAGGAAGAAATTTTGCAACAGGCTCAAGGGGAATTTGCCACCAAGACGGAGTTTGGGGAATACAAAAATCAGGTTGGCACGGAACTTTCGCAGACTGCGGACAGAATTACCGCCAACGCGGAAACCTGCGAGGAGATACAGGCGGATTTGGAAAATTTCAAAACCGACACAAGTTCTCAGTTTTCGTTACAGTCAACGGAAATTCTGTCCCAGGTGGAAAGTATTTATTCCGCAAAAACGGAATATGCAGACTTGGAGGAACGGATCTCCTCCCAGATATCACAGACCTCGGAGGGAATTACGGAAATCTTCAGCGAAAAACTGTCAAGTGTGGAATCGGATTTGAGTTCCGTGGGCGGAGAAATCAGGGAACTTGTTTCCTCCCTTGATGTATATATTCGACGGGGTGAACTTGAGGAGGGGGTATATGGCATTGAAATCGGGCGAAGCGACAGTAATATCAAAGCCCGTTTTACAAATGACAGACTTTCCTTTTATCAGGGACTTGCGGAGGTAGCGTATATTTCCGGCAGTAATCTCTATATTACAAGAGCCCAGATTCTTGATTATCTGAAACTGGGAAATGCCGCCGAGGGCTACTTTGTTTTTGATGTTACGGAAAACGGTTTGGAGGTGACCTGGACAAATGGCAATTAAATTTTACGGAAGTTGTTCCGGCTCATCGGGCAGTAAATATAATATATGGTTAAGTGTGACGGAGAACTCACAGAGCATTGAGGACAATTCCAGTAATGTTACGGTTAAACTTTATTTGAAACGTAATGACGGCTATTCTTCCTCTGCCTACAACCTGACCGCAAGCGACAACACCGCAAAGTTAAAGGTGGGCTCGGACACTAAGGTGAGTAAAAATCTCGCCATAGACACAAGAAACGGCGTCACAGTCACCCTTGCGTCCTGGACCGGCGACGTAAGTCACAACGCTGACGGAACATTGTCCCTTGCTCTCAGCGGAAGTTTTACAATGTCGGGGACAAGTCTTACGGGCGGTTCTGTCAGCGGTAACTTTAACTGCACGGAAATTCCCAGAGCATCCTCTCTGACGCTTACTAAGACAAGTGTTAATCCCGAGGACACAGTGGGAGCTACAATAACTGCGGCATCGGCGCTGTTCAGTCATAAGGTCAAATGGTACATAGGCTCCGCCTCGGTTACTCACAATCTTTCCGCAGGGGTGACAAGTGATGTTCTCACCGTTCCCGTTTCATGGGCGGAGCAGTTGACAGATGCAAAAAAAGGGAAAATCAGTATAGTACTTACCACCTACAAGGATACGAAAAAAATCGGCTCAAAGACTTATTCCCTCAGTTTCGTTATACCGTCGCAAAGCGAATATTTGCCTGAATTTTCCCTTGTCACACAAAGGATTGACGGGGATGTGCCTGAAGACTTTGAGGAATATGTTAAGTGCAAGAGCAAAATAAAACTCGATATCAGCGGTTTGGAACTGAAATACGGAGCAAGCGTTTCTTCCTACACCGCCACGGTTGATACAACTTCAAAAAATGCCGTGCCCTCTACCTTTGATTTGAACAAAGCGGGTAATATTACCGTGAGCGTTACCGTCAAGGACAGCAGGGGATTTTCCGTTAAGAAAAGCCAAACCGTTTCCGTCTGTGATTATTCCTCTCCCGTTCTTAAAATCAACAGTCTTTCAAGGTGTGACGAAAGCGGAGTTAAAAACACATCGGGAACAAGGCTCCTTGCGGACTTCACACCCGCATACAGTTCCGTGGGCGGAAAAAACATTCCGAAGATCACCTACAAATACAAGAAGGCGGATTCGGATACATTCAGCGGTGAAATTGAACTGGAGGAAAGTCCCTGTGTTTTGCCCGACAGCGAATTCCTCAACAACTCGTCCTACACCGTTGCTTTTAAGATTACCGACTCTATTACAACCGACGGGGATTTCTTTGAAAGGGAGGTTTCAAGTTCCGCCATTCCCTTTAATATACGAAACGGCGGTAAGGGCGCTTCATTCGGTTGCTATGCCGAAAACGACAATGAATTGACTGTTGCCTGGAACCTCAATGTCAGGGGCAAACTTCAGTATGAAAGTCTGAATGTTGATTTTTCGGATATCTTTAGTGAATACCGCGCCAGAGTCCGATATTACCCGTCAATGGATATTGTTTTTTTGAGAATCCGTCTGATTACCGAGGAAACAATGTTGGCGGATACGGACTATGTTGTGGGAATAATCGACGGCGCACCTACGGCTCTTTTTTCTCCCCTTAATGTCAGGGTTGGCGCAAACAACGGCTTTCTTGCCTCCGGCGGTGTGAAATACAAAACGGGAGAGTTGATAATGAGATCGGAACAGACGTTAAACCCCGGTTCTTACATTTATATAAACGGTATGTATTACGCGGATTACAATATGCAATAAGGAGGGATTAAATGGCATATTCAACAGTTCAGTACGGCTCCTCCGGCGGAGATGTAAAAAAACTCCAGGAGGCGCTGAATAAAAACGGGTACAAACTTGACGTTGACGGTCAGTTCGGTTCAAAGACTCAGTCGGCGGTTAAGGATTACCAAAAGAAAAACGGCTTGGCGGTGGACGGCATCGTGGGTAAGAATACCTGGAGCAAACTTACGTCAAGCACCACTAAAACACAGAGCAGTTCAAAGAATACCGCTACTTCGGGAAAAACCGTGAAAACCGAAACAAAGCGTCCGGAATATACCAAAAGCACCGCTTTGACAAATGCGGAAAACAAACTGAATAATTGGGAGAAAAATGCTCCCGAAAAATACAGCAGCAAGTATTCCGAGGAAATCGACGGAATACTCAATGATATTCTCAACAGAGAAAAATTTTCCTATAATCTCAACGCGGACCCACTCTATGAACAGTACAGGGAGATTTACACCCGGAACGGCAAAAAGGCAATGATGGACGCGGTGGGAGAAGCCGCCGCCCTGACAGGCGGCTACGGCAACTCCTACGCGGTAACAGCGGGAAGTCAGGCATATCAGGAATATCTTGATGACCTTAACAGCGTGGCTTTGGACTTGCGCGACAGAGCATACGAGCAATACGGGGACGAGGGGGACAAACTCTTTGATGACGTTACCCTTTTACGCTCCCTTGACGGGGATGATTATGAAAAGTATCTTGATGAACTTGAACGTTATTACAAGGACGGAGAATATTTGCTGGAAAAACTCACATCCATGACCGACGCGGAATATGAACAGTTTCTTGCAGAGGTTGACGCTTGGGAAAGCGACAGGGATTACGAGTTTAAGAAATACACGGACGCTCTTGACAGAGAGGAATTTGAGAAAGAAATGGCATTCAAAGAGGCGGAAGCCAAACGCGACCAGGCAAATGCTGACAGAAATTACAGACTCTCTCTTGCAAAGGCATCCTCATCTTCTTCAAAGAGCGAAACTTCCGCTAAGGAAAAAGATGCCAAAGATGTTATCAGTTATCCCCAAACTTATAAGGAGTTTTGCGCTGCAACGGGTTATGCGGGTGTTATGACGGAAACGGAATTCTACCGGCACGAAGACGCGGTGAA
Organism: Acutalibacteraceae bacterium; assembly: GCA_051892415.1. GTDB lineage: Bacteria > Bacillota > Clostridia > Oscillospirales > Acutalibacteraceae > DTU089. The sequence continues at coordinate 63,006 of JBJFGF010000052.1, forward strand.
GAAATACGGTGGCTATAAAAGTTACCTGAAAGACATGTATAAGATTTATAAATAAGGAGGGGGCAAATGACTGTAACGGTAACTGAAAAAGAAGTGAAAATTACTGATTTGAATCAGGTTAACGCAGGTGAATACAGGGTTAGTCAATGTGAATTTGTTCTGCCCCAATGCTTTGACGGGCTTTCTGTTATGGCGGTTTTCAACGGAATCCCTGTTCCTCTTGTAAACGCCAAGTGTTATATACCGCCCATGGACAGCGGTGACTGTGTGTTGGGTGTGTACGGGTACAAGAAAACAGGTGAGGAACTTGAACTGATTTATTCGCCCAAGCCCACGGTGTTCTATGTGGAAAAGGGCTCCTATTCCGAAAACAAAGTGGAGTTAAAGATTCCTGAACTCTTTGATTTTGAAGAATACTGTTCCATGCTCCGAGATTATTGGCAGGAAATTATTGAGAGTAACACCCTGGGAGAATACACGAAAACTGCAACGGAAAAACAGTATTATTCCGCAAAGGTGCTCAACGATATGTATTTGAAACTGCAGGGGGATCTTGATGAACTTTCTTCTCTTGTGGGAGGTGCTGAATAATGGCAACAATTCAAGAACTGAAAACACAGATTGAAAATGTGAATGTTCTCGGCAGAACTACACTCGCTTATTCCGGTGTGGAGGTGGACGAAAATGCTACTACATATGAGATTATGAAAACAATGGAGGATGTTATGTCTAAAGGTAACACAAACGTACTTAACAGCACTTTCAAAACCGTAAAAAGCACAAATTTAATCAATCCCGAATTGATAACTACGGGCTATCTGGGTACGAATTGCGTGTTGAAAACAAATACAGGGTGTATTACGGATTTTATAAAGGTTGAGCCGAACACAACTTATACGGGTGCGAATTTCGGCACGTCGGGAACTTGGTCAAGTTGGTTTTTTGAAAGTGATGATTTGACAACCTGTATTTCTATTATAGGTGCATCGACATTCACAACACCCGAAAATTGTAATTATGTAAGACTTGTATATACGAGTGATATCGCAAAAACGAGTATGCTTGTTAAAGGTGAAACATACCCGCCCACATACATTGATTACACAGAAGATTATTTTGTTTTGAAAGACGATGTAAGCGCACGGGCGATTGAGCCGTTTATGAAAAAATACAATAATCAGTTTTGGAATTATGATTTCGGACGGTGTACCGTAAACACAACTACTCACCGCATTGAAAAAGCAACAAACGGATCAATGGTGGGTTCGGGGTTGTTCAGGATTTTCCCGAATGTGATTTATCATACGGGGGGGATTTCGCTACCACATTGTTATTTGTATGATGAAAATGTGAATTTCATATCGACAATGGAAGCGGGAGACGTAGTTATCAGCGGCGTCGATACCACAGTTTTTACAATTACAAATCCCAATGTGGCTTATGCTATATTTACTGCCGCATATTCTTCTTATGACGAGAACAATGCATTTATTAAAGTGTATAACGCTAATGATAAATATGTTGATGTAAATGATGATTTGCTTAACTCAATAGGTAACAATATCAACGCACTATGTACCAAAGGTAAAAAGTGGGCTTGTTTGGGTGACTCAATCACTTACGGCTATTCATTAGCGAACGCAAATGAAAGCAGATATACAACCCTTGTTTCCAAAGAATGTGGTGTTGTTTCGTATAACTATGGTTTTTCGGGCTCACGAATAACGGCTGCAGGAGATGAAACAACTACGACATATACACGGTCTATGGTTATTCGATATGAAAGTATGATAGACGACGCGGACATTATAACTGTATTCGGCGGTATAAATGATGCGAATAACAATTTGCCGTTAGGGGAATTCGGTGATACGGACATTTACACATTCTACGGTGCGTTAGATACGCTTATTAACGGCTTGCAATCCAAGTATGCGGGAAAGCCGATAGGTTTTATAACACCCTTGAATTACGGAGAAAATGCACAACACGAGAAATATGTAAATGCAATACTTGATATTTGCGGGAAATATGCTATACCCGTACTTGATATGTACCACGAAGGACTGATTTCAACAAGGACGGACGCATTAAGCGCATTATACTTTGCGGACGGGTTGCATCCAAACGAATTGGGGCATCAAGTTATGGCGCGAAAGATTGCGAACTTCCTGAACAGATTATAACAATTAAAACACGCTCTTCACAAGGCAGGTGAAAAAATGAATATTGCAGAAGAAATAATTATAACGGGTTCGGTGCTGACTGCCCTGGGAGTGATTGTGGCGGCGGCTGTAAAAGTTTACGGATTTATAAGAAAATGGGAAAAGTGGGTTGAGGAGCAGAGCGAACACGCTCTTGACAACTACCTGTCCATCAAACGTCTGACCATTATGTCCCACGAAATGCCCCTGTCGGAGCGTATTGCCGCAGGGGAGAAGTACATAAAATACGGCGGAAACGGTGAAGTAAAACATAAGTATGAGGAGTTGTTATCTTTTTTACCCACAGAAAATATAATTGATAACAGGGAGGAATAGTATTTGAAGATAAATATTAAAGCAAGATTAAAAAATAAAGTATTCATTCTGTCCGCAAGTGCGTTGATTATTTCCTTTGTGTATCGACTTTTGGATGTGTTGGGTATAGTACCCGGTATTGCCGAAAGCGAAATTACCGAGTTGTGTGCAATGGCGGTAAATATTTTAGCCTTTTTCGGCGTGCTTGTTGACCCCACAACCGACGGATTCAATGACAGCGACAGAGCAATGACATACGGAACGGAAAACGATGTGAGAAAAACCGAGGAGTCGGACCAATGAGCAAGAGAATTTATATATCACCAAGTAATCAGTCCGGCAACACCTACGCCACGGGCAATACAAACGAAAAAGAACAGTGCCATAAAATTGCAAAATACTGTGTGGCATATCTTGAGAAAAAAGGCTTTAACGTAAAATGCACCTATAATGACGATATGTACGAAAGAGTCAGGGAAAGCAATGCTTTCGGTGCGGAACTTCACGTGGCAATTCACACCAATGCAACCGCCAAACACAACGTGACGGGGGGTACACAAATTCTCCTTTACGATATTACGGGAGAGCGAAAAAAAGTAGGTCAGGCGGTATTCAACCGACTTGCTCCTTTGACTCCCGGTGAAAGCGCCGAGAGACTCATTGCAAAGCCCGATTTCTATGAAATCAATTCCGCAAAGGGTATTACGGTTTACTGCGAATGTGAGTTCCACGATACAAAAACCGGCTCGGACTTCATAAGGAATAATACACAGAAAATAGGCGAAGCCATTGCAATGGGCATTTGCGACTATTACGGTGTGAGTGTTACATCTTCGGCGGAAAGTTCCCAAAAAGAAAACAACGCTTCGCCAAATGACGAAACGCTGTATAAAATTCAGGTGGGTGCATTCCGTGAAAAGAAGAATGCGGAAAACTATCTGCAAAAACTGAAAAAAGCAGGATTTGACGGATTTATAGTTAAGCAGTAGTTATGTTGGCGGCTCTTTCCAGAATGATATTGGCATCGTAAAGGTCAAAATAACCGTTCTGGTTAAGGTCGCCCAAAAGGAGCATTTCCTCGGTGACTCCGATGTCCATACCGCCCGCAAGTCTTAAAGCCTTTCTTGCGTCAAGGGTTGTGACAGCGTTGTCGCCGTCGATATCTCCGAAAGCGTCAATTGTCCTGTCAAGTTCAATTATATAAACGGGCGCGTTGTTTTGAATACTGTATGTTACACCTGCGGAGCCTAAATGGCAGTTTATTTTTACCGTGTGGGTGGTTTCCGTACTGTCGGTTTCACGAAAAGCAAAGGCATTTCTTCCGATATATGTAACATTTTCGGGGATGGTAACCTCCGTTAAGAGTATGCAGTTTTCAAAGGCATACATACCGATTGTAAGTTCACCCGTGCCGAAAGTAACACTTTCAAGACCTTTGCAGTTACTGAACGAACTTGTGCCAATGGATTGCAATGTGTCGGGAAACACAAGGGAGGGAATCGACTCGCCGTTTGAAAAGGCATAGTCGCCGACGGTTTCAAGGACGGGGGACATCTTTATGAAATTGAGTTTTTTGCAGTTCCAGAATGCACGTGTTCCGATATGCTTCAGAGCGGAGCCCATATAAAGTTCGCTTAATTGCGTGCAACCGTAAAAAGTATAGTTGCCCACACTCTCGGTATTTCTTAAATTAAGTCCGGTTATTTCGGTGCAACTGTTGAAAGCGTGGTCACCGATTGTTTTTACCCCCGTTCCTATGGAAACGGAGAAAAGTTTTTTGCATCCGTAAAAAGCGTATGCGCCGATAGATTCAACGGTGTTGGGTATGGTTACATATCTTATGGAATTTTTTTGACGGAAGCCGGTTACGGAAACAACGGTCAAGCCGTCGATTGCAGGTGGGATAACAACATCCTCCTCATAAAAGTCGTTGTAGCCGGTTATGTTACAGGTGCCGTCACCGTTGTCAACATATACGAATCCGTTGAAGTTAAGAGCATTTGCAACGGGGATAGAAGCGATTATCAAAAATAATGCTAAAGTAAGAGATATGATTTTTTTCATAATTTTCTCCTGTCTTTACGAGAATTTCAAGGGATTACAAACTCATTATACACCAAAATTGTCTTTTTGTATAGATAATAATGCATAAATTCATAAATAATTATGAATATTCGCAAAAATATTCATAAAATACTGCATATTATGAATTTTTTTTCAAAAACAGTTGCAATTTTCATTTTAGAGTTGTATAATCCAATCACAACGGAGGAAAGAAATTTCTTTCGGAAAAAATAATTGTGAGGTTTTTAAAATGAAAAAGTTTTTAAAAGTTACTTCCATAGTCCTTGTTATTGCTATGATTGCTTGCTTTGCGGCTTGCGGCGTCAAGGAAGGTACTGACGCTGATACTGCGGACACAACCGCAGCGGCAAAACCCGAAAGCATCAAAATCGGCGTTCAGACAAACACAACCGGCGACATTTATTCAACAGGCGACTTCGGTGAAAACGCAATTGTTCGTTACGACAACGGCGCTCTTGCAGTTGAGGCTCTCAAAGGCGGCAAGGTAGATATCGTTATTATCGACAACGAACCCGCAAAGGCTTACGTTGCTGCTAACGAAGGTCTTAAAATCCTTGATACCGAATACACAGTTGAGGATTATGCAATCTGCTTCCAGAAAGGCAATACCGAACTTAAGGACAAAGTTGACGGCGCTCTCAAGGATCTTATTGCAGACGGTTCCGTTAAGAAAATTGTTGACAAATACATCAACGGCGACGGTTCCGAAGAACTCGTAGGTCTTCCCGTTGCAGGTGCCGACACAGACAAGCCCGATCTTGTTATGGCAACAAATGCGGAATTCCCTCCCTATGAGTACATCGACGGCGACAACTACTACGGTATCGACGTTGAAGTTGCTATGATTATTGCTGACAAACTCGGTTATGACCTTGTTATCAAAAATGTTTCATTCGATTCCATCATTCCCGGTGTTCAGAGCGGTAAGTATGACATGGGTATGGCAGGTATGACCGTTACCGACGAAAGACTTGAAAGCGTTGATTTCTCATCTTCATACGCAACAGGTGTTCAGTCCGTTATCGTTAAAGAGGACGGTCCCATCCAGTCACTTGAGGAACTTGCTCCCTACTACGTATCATAAGAGTAAATTTGCGTAACTCCTTGAATTACAGGAATTGCAATTCTTTTCAGGGCGGAAAATACTCCGCCCTGAATTTTCGACTTTATTTTGAAAGGAATTTACCTTAATGGAACTGTTTCAACTCAAGGCTTCGTGGCTCAGCGAGTTTACGGCGGAGCGCTTTAAGTCCGTTATGGTTGACGAGAACCGATACAAACTGCTTTTTCAAGGTCTTGAAAATACATTCATTATTACTTTCGGTGCTTTGGCAATCGGTATTTTAATCGGTATAATTGTTGCCGCTGTCAGGACCTCTTTTGATAAAAACAAAGAGTCAATGAAACTCAAGGGCGGAATCGGCTACTACATACTTGCGGTTTTAAACGGATTGTGCAAATTATATCTTACGGTAACAAGGGGTACTCCCGTTGTTGTTCAACTTATGATTTGCTATTTCCTCATCTTTTCAATGGCGGACAACGGTGTTCCCGTTGCAATATTTGCATTCGGTATCAATTCCGGTGCCTATGTTGCGGAGATATTCCGCGCGGGTATTATGTCCGTTGACAACGGTCAGTTTGAAGCGGGCAGAAGCCTTGGCTTCAACTATTTCCAGACCATGCGGTTTATTGTTATTCCCCAGATGTTCAAGGCGGTGCTTCCCACACTTTGTAACGAGTTCATTGCTCTTTTGAAAGAAACCTCCGTTGCAGGTTACGTGGGTGTTATGGACCTTACAAAAGCGGGAAATACAATAGCCGGAAGAACCTACTCGTACTTTATTCCCCTTATAACAGTTGCAATTATTTACCTTGTACTTGTTATGATTCTTTCCTACTTTGTAAACAGGCTGGAGAGGAGGTTGCGTAAGAGTGAGCGATAATGCACTTATTAAGGTGAGCGACCTAAAAAAACATTACAACAACGGCGTTGTTAAGGCTCTTGACGGTGTTGATTGTGAAATAACAAAGGGTGAGGTTGTGGTTGTAATCGGCCCCTCGGGTAGCGGTAAATCCACATTTTTACGCTCGTTGAACCTTTTAGAAATTCCCACAAGCGGACATATTCTTTTTGAGGGTGTTGACATTACCGCCCCAAAAACAAACATAAACAAGCACCGTCAGAAAATGGGAATGGTTTTCCAGCATTTCAATCTTTTTCCCAATATGACCGTTCTTAAAAATATGACCTGCGCTCCCGAGACGATTTTGAAAAAGTCGAAGGAGGACGCGGAGAAAACGGCTCTTGAACTTCTTGACAGGGTTGGTCTTAAAGACAGGGCGGATGCCTACCCAAGTCAACTTTCCGGCGGACAGAAACAGAGGGTTGCAATTGTTCGTGCCCTGTGTATGAATCCGGACGTTATGCTCTTTGACGAGCCCACTTCCGCTCTTGATCCCGAAATGGTGGGCGAGGTTCTTGACGTTATGAAAGAACTTGCATCAGAGGGAATGACAATGGTTGTGGTTACTCACGAAATGGGCTTTGCAAGAGAGGTTGCAACCCGTGTTATCTTTATGGACGAGGGTATTATTCAGGAGGATGGAACTCCCGAAGAAATTTTTGACAATCCAAAAAGCGAAAGACTTAAATCATTTTTAGGAAAAATTTTATAATGAATTAAGGGATGTAAAAAGCAGAGGTTTTTTACATCCCTCTTTCAAGCAAATTCTTTTAGCATTTTGCACAACAAAATGACTTCTGTTTTGCTATTTCCTACAAGGTTGTTCTTTGGGGATTTTAAATCACGGAATTTGTTGAAAATTTGTTTCGGTTATGATATAATCACCCTTATAAGTATGGGATAATTGTGCTTTATCGCAAAACCATCGGAGGTGTATTTTTTGGCAGACGAAAAAACTACTGTTGCCGAAACGCCGGAAATAGACGATGCTTCCCGTGAGTATGTCTATGAAAACAGAAGATACGTCGGTATGAAAGAGAGTGTTTGGTACGTTATCTACGATATGTGCCAGAGTTTTAATATCGATGCCTTCGGCGGACGTTTCGTTACAAGTATTCTTCAGATTGACCTTGATTATCAGACAATCGTCAGCGTCTTTAACGGATTCTGGGATGTTATCAACGATATTTTCACAGCGGCAATCGTTGAAAGAACCCGTACCCGTTGGGGTAAGTTTAAACCATACCTTGTTGCTTTGGGTATTCCCGGAACATTGGGTACCTGTATGTACTGGCTCATGCCCGCCATATTCAAGGGCAAGGGCGCAAGGGATATGAGCAAGTTTATTACATATTTTATTCTGACCATTGTCCGAGAGGGTGTGGACACTTTCCGCGGCATTGCAAAGACAGGTATGCTTGCCACCATAACACCCCACCCCGTTGACCGTACAAGGCTGATTACCATGGCGGAGTTCTTCTCCGGTCTTCTGGGCGAAAAATTGCCCCAACAGATTCTGACGGTACTCCTTGACCTAATCGGTAACAAGGTTATTAACCTTTCCTACACGTCAACCTTTATGTTCATGGGTAACTTTACCGCCATTGTCAGCGGTGTCGCATCCCTTATATTCTGCGTTATGACCCGTGAGCGTGTTCTTCAGTCCGTTGAAAAGCCCAGTGTTTTACAGGGTATTAAATCCATTGTCAACAACAAGCCCATTCTGTTGCTGACCCTTTCGGAAACCCTTTCAAACTTCAGTATCAGCGGTAGTATGAACGACTACTACATAGATGTTCTTAACTTTGCTTCAATGACCCTTGTGGCAGGTATCCCGGGTGCTATTATCAACCCCATATCTTTCTCACTTGTTCCTTGGTTCAGAAGAAAGTTCTCAACAAAAGTTCTTTACCTTTTGGGTACAAAGAGCCAGTCCCTTCTTGATATTCCCGTGTTCCTTATCGGTATGATAGGCGGTAAGCATAACGGTATTTACAAAAAGGTTCTGCCGATGTTCTTTATACTTGCCATTAAAGAGGCAACATATATGATTTTCTGGGGCGTACGTCGAGTTATTCCCAGTGAAATGTACAACGAGTCCATGGACTACTGCGAATGGAAGAACGGCTACCGTACGGAAGCTATGACCTCCGTTGCCCGTGAACTTACAAAGAAACTTGCGCGTATTCTTAATAACGCACTTTCATTGCAGCTCAAGAAGTTTATCGGTTACGATATTACCTCTTACACAAGGGGTCAGGCACAGACCGATAACACTAAATTAGGACTTTTTGCAATGGCAACAATTATTCCTACTCTTACAGGACTTTTGGGTATTATACCCATTCTCTTCTATGACCTTAGCGGTGAAAAGAGAGAGCGTATGTACGCTGAACTCCTTGCCCGCCGTGAAGAAGCCGCAAAGCTTGCAATGTCGGGTGAAAAAGAGGCTATTGAAAGACTCGCTAAAGAGCAGATGTCAATATCCTCACAGAAGAAGGAACTTTAATCCAATAAAACTTTTTTCGGCGGCACGCTGTGCCGCCGATTTTTTAGAAGAAAGGAAAGGAGTTAATATGGCAAAATCAGGTTATATTTCAAATTCTGCGAAGTTGATGGGTTTTGTTGCGGCGTTGCTTTTTGTGGCAAATGCTCTGCTTGCTATGGGCTCCTTCGATAACTTCAAGGTGCTGTCCCACTGGGGTACAAGCCTCTCCGGATTTGCTTTGTACGCAGTGCTTGTTTTGGGCTATATTGCCTTTAACGGCGAGGGCGTGGGTCATAAGCGATACCGTGACAGAAAAAGTAAAAAAGTAACGGACCGTTTGAAGTTGCATCTTTTCTTTTGTTTTTTTCTGAATTTCTTTAAACGTCAAATGGAAATCTCGGTTTTGCAAACCCAAGGGGCTCGGGGTGTTTTCCTGCGGTTTTTAATGAGCATTGTTTCCACCGCAGGCTCCTACGGTTTCCTTTTGGTTGCCGTTTCATTTTGGTATATTTTCAGGGACAGTCAAAGGAAAGAACTTTTACCCATTGAGATAACGGCGTTTGTTTTCGGAATTATTTATAATATGTATAAACTTTTCAACTATGCGTTTGCACGATACGGAGTAGATATTTTAGGGGATTCATTTTCCGGATTCTTTTCAAACAATGCCGTTTTAAAGGTGCTTTGCCTTATGCAGTTGTTTTTTGATATTCTCATGTTTGTGCGCGTGTGTATGTGTTACAGAAAAATGGGTGATGCCGAGCAAAAGGTTCTTGACAGTAATATAAGGGAACTGCCGAAAGCCCGTAATATTTATAAGGATGAGGGGTACGGAATAGATACCCTTGAAGATGATTTTTTAGCATAATAATTTTTCACCGTCTGTATATTTTATACGGGCGGTGATTTTTTTGAAACGTTTTTTTTGTGTTATACTTCTTGCAGTTGTTGTCTGTGCCGTAGTGTTCTTCGTTAAAAGTGACGGAGATTTTCGGGATATTCCCATTTTTGGCAAGATTCCGGGTGAAACAGCGGTACAAGCAACCGATAGGGCGGTTTCTTTAAACAGCAACAGCGAAAGTGAAGAAATGCGCTGTCTGTGGCTGACCTATTCGGAAATCGGCGCCCTCATTAAGGGGAAAACGGAGGAAGAATATCGGCAGGCTCTTACGGAAGTTTTTGATAACCTGGAAAGAGGAAAAATCAATACGGTTTTTTATCAATGTCGAGCCTTTTGCGACAGTTTTTATGAATCGGAAATTTTTCCCGTTTCCAAATACATAACCGTTGGGGGAGCAACCCCCGCCTTTGACCCCCTTGAAATTTTCTCGGAAATTTGCAGGGAACGTAATATTAAACTTCACTGTTGGGTGAATCCTTACAGAGTGTCATATAACAATGATTTTGAAAAACTGTCGGAGGATTCGCCCGTCAGGGCATTGTATAAGAAGAACAAAAACTCCCTCATTATATGTGATAAGGGAATTTACCTCAATCCTGCTACCGATGAAGCGAGAGAACTTGTTCTTAAGGGCATAAGGGAAATACTCGATAAATATGATGCCGACGGAATACATTTTGACGATTATTTTTATCCCGAAAGCGAGGATTTAAAGGACGGGGATTTGTACGAGGAGTATAAAGAAAAAGGGGGCGCCCTTTCCCTTGGGGACTGGCGGCGGGAAAATGTTTCCGCCCTCGTAAGTTGTGTGTATGATTTGGTAAAAAGCAGGGACGGTAATCTCCTTTTCGGTATAAGTCCCTGTGCCGATTTGGAAAAAAGCAGAAATGTTTATTACGGGGATGTGGAAAAATGGTGCACGGAGGATGGGTATATTGACTACATAATTCCCCAAATCTATTTCGGCTTTGAAAACGAGAAAATGCCCTTTGAAAAGGTGGCGCGGGAATGGGAAACTCTGGCAGAGGGGAGCAATGTAAAACTCCTTTGCGGATTGGGCGCATATAAGTGCGGAAGTCTTGACGAAAACGCGGGAGAGGGGAAAAATGAGTGGTTGGAAAATGTTAACATTTTGTCACGTCAGTATGAACTCATCTCAAAAAGTCAGGTGTATCAAGGCTTTGCCCTGTTTTCATATTCCTACGTGTTCGGTGAAAATGTGAATGAAATTTCCGAAAAGGAAATAAAATCATTTGTTGATATGGTAGAATAGATTGAATTAAGATGTCAACTTTTGACGAAATATGTAATAAATCATAATAAGAGGTTTCTATGAAAAGATGTTCAAAGTTCACGGCAGTATTGCTGGCGTGCATTTCTTTAATACTAACCGTTCCCACCGTAAAGGCGGAAAACATAATGGGTGATATAAACGGCGACGGCTATGTTACCTTTGATGATGCCCGACTTCTTCTGCGATACAGCGCAGGTATGGAAATACCCACAACGGAGCAAATCGCCCTTTGCGATATGAATTCCGACGGCAAGGTCACTCTTGAGGACGTTAAACTTGTTATGGCGGACGCTCTTGATCTGGAAACATACGAAGTAAGCCTTCTGCGACAGGGTTTTCCCGTTTCCTATGTGGAGGACCTTGTTGAACTTCACAAGAAATATCCCGAGTGGGAGTTTGTGCCGTTGATTACGGGACTTGACTGGCAGACGTCCGTAACTGCGGAACGTGACCCTCACAAACAACAACTTATTGAAAACAGCGTGCAGGCTTCCTATATGTGTTCCTGCAGTTCCTGTAAGGGTGTTATTCAGGAGGGTTCGGTTTGGGTGAGCGCTTCGGAAGAAGCGGTTAAATACTATATGGACCCGAGGAATTTCCTGAATGAACAGTACATATTCCAGTTTGAAAGCACCGCCTATGACAAGAGTCATACAAAAGCAGGGGTGGAGGCAATCCTTAAAAATACATGGATGTACAATTCAAATATTACATATCTTGACGCTTTCGGTACCACAAAAAACTATACGGAAAACGGTGCCGCGGTTAAATACTCCGACGCAATTCTCAAAGCCGCAAAGGACAGCGGAATGAGCGCTTATTACCTTGCTTCAAAAATTGTTCAGGAGGTTGGTTCAAGCACATCATCTTACGCAGGGGGCTCAAGTGGTAAATGCTCCCCATACAACGGTATCTACAACTACTACAACATCGGCGCTTACACAGGTGCAAGCGACGGTCTTAAGTGGGCAAACGGATTTATGAAAGCCGCCAAAAGCACCTCTATGTACAAAACCGCATCCACCTCGGGCACAAAGGTTGTAACAGTACCCTCCGATACGGAACTTTACTATATCGGTGCAAGCGGGGACTTTTACAGAGTGAGCGCCACAGTCAGCGGCAAGAGTTATAACGGCTATATTAAAAAGAGCGATGTTTCAGCCTACACTTCCTACGGCAGACCCTGGACAAATCCTCAAAAGACAATTTATTACGGAGCGCAGTATATTTACGATTCCTTCTCCGAAACTCAATACACGGGCTATCTCCAGAAATTCAACGTGAATCCCGATTCCGAAAATCTTTACAATCACGAGTATATGGGCAATGTGAGGGCTGCGGCGGCAGAGTCAAAAAAGACGTACAATGCCTATGTTTCCGCAAATATTCTCGAGGCAAAAAAAGTTTTTGTTATTCCTGTTTTCAAAAATATGCCCGGTGCGGATTTAACGAGGGAGGATCGTTTTAAAGCATCAAAAACTACTGTTTCCGTTCCTACATACACGGATTCTTCCGTGACACTTTCCTGGACGGCAATAGAAAATGCCCAACAGTACCAAATTTTCAAATACAACAGCAGTACCCAGAAATATGAGCGAATTAAAACTGTTCCCGATTTATCCTATACTGTTTCAGGTGTTTCACAGGGCAAAATCGACAAGTACAAGATTCGCGCCTATTACAAAAACGACAAAGGGGAAACAGTATATTCTTCTTACAGTTCGGTTTTTGAGGTTACGGGCAGACCGGACAAAGTCACGGGGCTTGCAACTTCATCCGTTGCCGACAACTCCGTTAAAATCAAGTGGAGCGCCGTGGATTGCACGGGATATGTAGTTTACCGCTATGATGACTTTTCGGGAAGTTACACTAAAATCGGCTCAACTTCTTCAACTTCCTATACGGACAAAACGGTTGAAAGCGGAACGTCCTATAAATACAAGGTCAGAGCATATACCTCAACTGCGACCAAGAACTTTTATTCAGCCTATTCCGCCGAACTCTCCGTTAAAACTACGGGAACCGCAACTCAAAAAGGCACCGTCTCTATAAGTGACGGCTATCTCAACATAAGAGATTCCGCAAGTACAAGCGGAAGCGTTGTCGCTCAACTTAACAACGGACATGCTTTGACAATTCTCGGTACAAGCGGGGATTGGTATAAGGTGAGTTTCACCCTTGACGGCAAAACACTCACCGGCTACGGTCACAAGGATTACATAAAAATTGTTACGGAAACAAAGGCGAAATGCCCCTACACAGAGCCCACTTCAACTTTAAGTCAGAGCAGCAGCGGCGATTCTGTCAAATGGCTTCAATGGTATCTTTATAAATTGGGTTATTTAAAAGAAAGCGATATTGACGGGGATTTCGGTCCCACAACCCTTGCGGCAGTAAAAAGTTTCCAAACGGACAAAAAACTTGACGTTGACGGACTTGTGGGTTCGGCAACAAGAAGTGCGTTGAAAAGCGCGTATGGAGCATAAGGAATGAAGAATATTTTAAAACGTGGGGGTATTTTGCTCCTTGTACTGTGCCTTGTGGGATTTCCGAGAGGTTTTGCCGCAGATATAAAGGGCGATATGAATTCCGACGGCAAAATAAAACTTTCGGATGTCCGGCAGATATTGAGGATTGCCTCGGCAATGAAAAATGTTGATGACGGGATGTATTCAAGGGCTGATATGAATTCCGACGGAACTGTGGATTTGTCGGACGTAAAGGCAGCTTTGGGAAAAGCCGTTGACCTGGACCCAAAGTGGACTCTAAATAAAATTACCCAAATCACCCCCGAAACAAAGCAGTCATCATCGAATAAAATGACGTTCTGCAAGGTTACGTCATACTCGGGGGAAACCTTTCCCGAGTCCCCCGTAAACGATACCTCAAATCCTCTTTATTCTCCGTTGCCGAAAGGTACATACGATTATGTTAAATCGGGACCCGTAACGGATTCGGCAAGCGGTAAAAAATACTATGTTTTGAAATCAGGCAGACGGGCTTATGCAGAGGACGTAAAGGTTTTCACGGGCTACCAAATGCCGTATAACAAAGCCCAACTCCGTGACCCCGTAACCTACGAGGATGACTCCACAAAGTTCTATATTGCTCTTGACTGGCGGGTTCCCTTTAATGTAACAATCAAGCCCCAGGAGTACGAGAGCGGCTACGGCGGACGCGTTTTTAATGTAAAGGACGGAAACTTTACAGGGAAGTATATGGACATTACTTTCTACTATACAAAGTCTGCGGAGGGCTCATTGACTTTCCCCGACAGCGATACAATAAAATCCTGCAAATGGTTTGTGGACAGCGAGAAAAAGACCGCAACTTTGCGTATTTATTTCAGAGGCGAGGGGGATTTTTACGGCTATTCCGCCACTTATAACAAAAACAATCTTCTTGTGATTTCCGTTAAGGAACCCACAAAAACCCTGAAGGGCAGAACTGTCGAGATTGACCCCGGTCACGGTGGGGCTCAGCCCGGTGCCGGGTCGGGTACGGGGGTTTATGAAAAAGATATTACTTATAAAATTGCCATGCAGTTAAAAAGTTATCTTGAAAAGGCGGGGGCAACGGTTATTCTTTCAAGGGATGACAGCGACTCCGTCCCCGAAATCGAGGAACGCAGAATAAATGCATTGAAAAACGATGCGGATTTGTTCGTTTCAATCCATCTTGACTCATCCGCTTCAAAATCCGTTCACGGCTCCTCGGTGTATTATTACAAGAATTATTCCGCACCCTTGGCGAAGGCAATTTCAAAGAATTTGCCTAAAACAATCAATGCCGATACGGGTTATAAAATGACCGACAGAGGCTCCCATTTCTATCCCTTTAAGGTGACAAGAATTGAAAACTGCCCCGCGGTGCTTGTGGAGTGCGGATTTATTTCCAACACCAACGCAATTTATACACCGCCTTCGGATGCAAAATCCAAGGCAAACTGCGATTTCAATTTTTTGAATTCTTCTCTTGGACAAAAAACCGTTGCAAAGGGCATTTACAAGGGAATTCTTGAATATTTCGGAATTTAAAGGGGTTGTTAAAAACGTGTAGAACGCATAAAACCCCTATATATAAAGGGTTTTTAATTCTCCCGAGCAACTTAAAAGTGTGTCAGAAGTAATAAAAACCCAAAAATAACAAAATGTTTTATGCTATGAACAAACTTCGCCACTCAACGTACCTCTGTACGCCGACCGGTAACCGCCGACAAAGTAAACTTTGTCGGCGCTCAGTTTGTCCGTTCTACGCATTTTTTCCTAACCCATTAGAACAGGGCTGAAAAAACTTTCGTTTTTTCAGCCCTGTTTATGTTTTATTGTGCTTCGCCTTTTTCATTTATTCCTCATAATTTTCAAGTATCTCGTCGGCTTTTTTCTTGACTTCGTAAATTAAATCATTGGGGGATTTTACTTTTATTTTTCCGCCAAATTGTACAACCCATTTTGTGAGTCCGTCGCTGACTGCGGCATTGGTTTTCAAAAGGAATCTGTCCTCGTCGTATTTCTGTATTTTTGCTTTTTCACCGAAACGGTCAAGGATTACTTCAAGAATATCATTGTCGCAAATCAGTTCAACGGGCTTGGGCTCACCGCTGTACATATTGAAAAGTTTTGCGGCGTAGTCTGCGGAATCAAAATTGTTTCTGTAATCGGAAACCTCGGAAAAGTGTCTTGCGCGCTCCTTGGTTTTCTCAAGTTTTTTGATTTTGTCAATTCTCAAATGCATTAAATTATCGTATTTTTCGTTGTTGCAAATAAGGTAATAATGGTCGTCCGACCAGATAAGCGCGTAGGGACTCACCGTGAAAGATTTGTCCTCGTTTGCGGTTTTGAATTCCTCGGTTATTTTCCGCCTTGTGTATGTAAAACTGACCTTAACCTTGTGGCTGATTGCTTCGTCAAGCAGGCTTATGGTGTAATATATTTCTTCGTTCTTACATTTGGGGCGGTTATCCACATAAACCTGGGAATGTAAAATTTTAGCCTGTTTTTCGCTGGCGAAACTTTCAATTTTTTTTACAAGTTGGTTGGTTTTCTTTTGGGAAATGAAGTTTGCCGCCTGTACCGCGTCGGAGAGGAGACGTATTTCCGCCAATTCAAAATCCCTTGCCCCCAAAAAATAACCCCCGCGGTTTTTGGAGCCTGTGTGTATGATGTCGAAACCGTATTCACGCAGAATATCAATGTCCTTGTAAACAGACTTTCTCTCTGCGGGGATATCCAATTTCTGCAATTCCTCGCAAATTTCAGTTGCCGCCAAGAAGTTTTCTTCGTCGGTTTTCTGCTTGAGAATGTCCGCAAGATAAAGGAGTTTCAGTTTTGATTTTTGCACGCCGGCCATAGTAACACCTCTTGTACATTTTTCAGTCTGTAAAATATTATAATACAAATAAAAGCATTTGTAAATATAAGCAAAAAATACAATATTTATAGGTTATTTACTTGACATTTAAATATATGAGGAATAAAATGTAAATGAGCATTTGTTTTTTGGAAAGGGGTTATCTGTTGAAAACCGTAAATGAAAATGCCCGCAGGGCAAAGCAAATTGATATTATGGAAAAATGCTTCGATTGTTATGCGGAGTACGGGCTTACGGGAGTGGGTGTGAAAGCCGTCGCGGATGCCTGCGGATGCAATGTCGCAAGTCTTTATCAGTATTTTGAAAATCTGGATGACCTCATAATAAAATCCACCGAATACTGTATGAGCAAGGTGGAGGAAGATTTTATGGCGAAAGCCCCCATGGATATAGAAGCCTTGTGGCGGTTTGTTGACGAGATACCCTACTGGACGGCAAAAAAGCACGGCAAGAAATACCGACTTATGTATCAGGTCTATACCCATCCCAAATACATAGAATACGGACAGAAATTCTTTGCGGGTGTTGACAAGCGTTATACCGAATACGCAAAGAATCTGGAAAGTAAGTTGGGTATTCCCTACGAAAAACTGACGCCGATGATTTTCATTTTTATCAGAGCCTGCGTACATTACGCAATGTTTGAAGATGAGTTCTATTTGAAAGCGCAGATGGCAGTACTCAAAGAAGCCCTTGAACTTTTTATTATGAAATACAACCCAAAATATAACCCGAATGTTATTTCTTAGGAGGCAACTACAATGAAAAAACGAGTTTTAAGCATCATACTTACAATCTGTATGGTGGCGTCAATGGTATCTACCATTCCGACAACCGCATTTGCGGCGTATTCCGACTATACCGTGTCCGGTTATACCGTGCTTGAGGGCTCGGGGGGCAACAGCGGTGAAGAACACGGAAATCTTCTGGACGGTGATACCGGTACAAAATGGTGTGTAAACAGTTTTTCAAGCGGTTACATCATTTTTTCTGTTTCTTCTGCGGTGAATGTCAGCGGATACACAATAACCACCGCAAACGATAACGCCGGGTACAATGGCAGAAACCCAAAAAGTTGGGTGCTCTACGGATGTAATGATTATACGGGTACCGGCACGGGTACCTGGACTGAAATCCACAGTATTACGAACGATACCGTTTTGCAGGATGTAAACTTAACAACATTCTACTATGCTTTTGAAAAAACAGCGGTTGCATATCAATATTTCAAATTGGCAATAAGCGGGACCAAAGGCGCGAGTACAATGCAGATGAGCGAGTTCGCGCTGGTAAACTGCGATCACACGTGGGGAGCACCCGTAACGACAGAGGCAACCTGCAGTACCTCGGGATTTACGGAAAAAACCTGTAGTCTTTGCAACGGTACCATGATTTATGATACCGTAGCCGCGTACGGTCATAATTACGATGAAAGCGGCACTTGTACACGTTGCGGAAGCGGTCTGTTGTTCAATATAAGCGAAGGTAATGTCCGTATTATGAATGACGAAGTAAACGAGGGTAAAATCAAGGTGCTCTACGGCAGCGGAGAGGTTGCGCGGAACATGGACCCCGCAAATGGGATTACCGTAACCGGCAGTACCGCAAGTTACGAGCTAAAAATAGAAACGGATAAGCCGGTGACGATCAGGGCAAAGGATCTCAGTATTAACAGTTCCGGACGGCAATATTCCTATGCCATGGTACTTATAGGCGCCAATGACAGTGCAGATGTTACGCTTATTCTTGAGGGAACAAATATCTTTATGGGCGGGTATCAAAAGTCGGGTATCACTGTCGGAGAAGGCAAGAAATTGACAATTACGGGCGAAGGAAAGCTAACTGCAATAGGCGGCTTGAGTGCCGCAGGTATCGGCGGTGAGGTAAACAGCACCTGCGGTACCGTAATAATAAACAGCGGTACGATTGTTGCCAACGGCGGCGACGGTGGTGCCGGTATTGGCGGCGGTGGAGCATATTCGCAAGCTTCAGGCGGTAGCGCCGGCACTGTGATTATCGCCGGTGGTACGGTTACCGCCAGCGGCGGTAGCAACGGCGCTGATATTGGCGGAGGAATTAATAAAAACGCCACAGGAACCGTGATTATCACAGGCGGAAGTGTTACTGCTACCGGCAACAATATTGGCGGCAGTGCGGGTATTAAACCTACCGACAGCGAAAATCTGGAGGCTTTCGGAGATATTACGATTCCAGTCGATATTACAATTCCGGCAGACAAGACGCTGACAGTCCCCGAAAGTGTTACCGTTACAGTTCCCGCCGGCGTAACTTTGACTAACGACGGTACTGTAATCAACAACGGAACTATAACAAATAACGGTACTATAATCAACAACGGAACTATTACCAACAACAACGCTGTTACCAACGAAAATACTATTACCAACAACGGTACCGTTAACAACGAAAATACTATTACCAACAACGGTACAATTATCAACGAAGACACTATTACCAACAACGGTACCGTTAACAACGAAAATACTATTACCAACAACGGTACAATTATCAACGAAGACACTATTACCAACAACGGTACAATTACCAACGAAGACACTATTACCAACAACGGTACAATAACCAATAACGGTGTCATAAATAACTTTGCAGTCTTCGAGGGCACGGTTTCGGGTGCACCAATCAATAATGCCATCAATTACTTGGATGAACACGGTACGGAAAAAATCTGTACTCAATACGAATTAGTAGAATCCGACACTACAACATGGTCGGACGGCTGGTATGCGGTAAAGGAAAATGTAACCATTAATAGCCGTGTAACCGTCAGTGGCGATGTCAAATTGATTTTGACGGACGGCTGCAAGCTTACCGTAAACGGCGGTATTAAGGTGGACGGCGAAAATGCCCTCACCATCTACTGCCAGAAAGAAGGTACGGGTAAACTGACCGTTCAGAATGTCGGAATGGACAAAGCGGGTATCGGCGCCGATTCCACAGGTAGCTGCGGTACAATTACCGTCAACGGCGGTACGGTAAGTACAAGCGGCGGACTTAATGCGGCGGGTATCGGGTGCGGATATTTGGGTGAAGGAGGCACCGTAACCGTCAACGGCGGCACAGTAATTGCAAATGGCAAAAGTAACCGTCCGGGTATAGGCTCCGGTAGCGGTTCTACCAGCAGTACATTCGTAGTCACAATCAACGGCGGTGTTGTATTTGCCAACAGCGACGCAGTTGACGGTATTGTCGGCAATGCTACCTACAACGGCGGTATCGTCTTCGCGAACGGGGAGGGCACTGTTTACAGTGATCAGGCGCTGATTACTGATATTACTGTTTCCGAGGGTGAAACTCTTACAGTAGGAGAGGGCTTTACCGTAACAGTCCCCGAGAATATTACTTTGACCAATAACGGCACAATTAACAATAACGGTACCGTTATAAACAACGGTACAATCCAAAATAACGGCACAATAAACAACAACGGTGCCGTTAACAACAACGGTACCATAACCGGCAACTATTATACCGTTAGCTTTGACCTGAACGGCGGAAACGGCTCCGCTCCCGATCAGTACTTTTTCGGCAACGGTACGGAAAAAGTAACAAAGCCCGTTGCTCCCACAAGGGAGGGATACTTGTTTGAGGGCTGGTTCAACGGCGATACCGAATACGATTTTAACGAGGTTGTTACACAGAGCATCACATTGACTGCAAAGTGGGTATCTGAGAGTATTTCCACCGAAGCCGAACTGAATAAAGTTCTTGCCCTGGGCGGTACATTCGTTAAGATGATTGCCGATTTCAATCTTTCAAGCACACTTAGTCTGAGCGACAAGGAAATTACCCTGGACCTTAACGGCCATACTCTCACAGGCAGCATAAAACTTTCGGATAACTCTGCGGCGCCCAATACCACACTTACTCTTATTGACAGCAACCCGACGGGTGGCGGCGTAGTAAAAGGCGACATCACGCTGACGCGCGGAAGCGGTTCCTCAAGCCATCTTTACGCTAACGGCGGTACCGTAACGGGTATGGTTTCTTTGCCGAGTTTCGCCGGAAAAATTTACTGCACAGGCGACACGCCCACTGCCGTTAAAGGTTATGCCGGTAATTACGGCGAGATTCACGGCGGTATGTTCTACGGCAATGTCAATGAATCCTGTATAAAAGAAAAGACAGTAACATTTATGAACGGCAGCAGCCGTTACGCGCTTCAGGTTGTAGCGGATGGAAATAAGGTTGTAGCACCCGTTGCACCTACAAAGGCGGGTTATGCATTCGCAGGTTGGTATAACGGCGAAACCGAATATACATTCGGTTCAACCTTAGAAGAAAGCATTACACTTGAAGCACATTGGAAAGATATTACAGCTCCCACAGGTGAAATAAGTGTGGGCACGAACAAATGGACTGAATTCTTCAACAATGTTACTTTCGGTCTGTTCTTTAAGGAAACACAAAATGTAACAGTCACCGCGTCCGACAACAGCGGCGAAGATGTTACAATAAAGTATCTTTTAAGCAATAAAGAACTTTCATCTTCAGAACTTAATACCGCAGACTTTATCGCATATACCGAACCGTTCGGCATAAGCCCCGATAACAAGTATGTGATCTATGCAAAACTTACCGATACAAGCGGTAATGTATCATATATCAATTCAAACGGTATTGTTCTTGAAGGCACGGCTCCCGTAATTTCGGGTATAGAAAACGGAGTGACCTACTGCTCTTCGCAGACGGTTACGGTTACGGATGAATATATTGACAGCGTAACGGTAAACGGCGTCAATGTCACACTTGACGAAAACAATCAGTTTACTTTGTCTGCAATAGGTACATATACCATTGTTGCTACCGACAAGGCGGGAAATACAGCAGAAATGACCGTAACAGTCGGCGACGCACACACTTATGAATGGCAGAGTGCAGACGGACAGTATTGGAAAAAATGCGAAGTATGCGGTTATGAAACAGATAAAAAGGATATTCCCACTATTACCATAGAGGGTGCGGATATTGTTTGCTTGACCCAGGATTATAAATTCGGTTTTACTTTGCCCGAGGGAACAACTGACGGAACCTATGGCTATAAATTCCTGAACAAAGGCGACAGCGGTCTTTCGCCCACAATTGAAGACGGCAAAATGTACGGTGTTATCTCACACAATGATTATGAATCCTCCGAGGGTGGATTTAAAGTAATTGCAGAGGCTATAACAGCCGACGGATTTGCTTTTACAACAAGCAAGACTGTTTCTATTGCTCTCAACCATAATTTTGTTTGCAGAGATACTTTGGAGGAGCATCCCCATACAATCACATACGTATGCGACGTTTGCGGAGCGGAGAAAAAAGAGTACGGAACAAGCGATACCTGTACCGCGTGTATTTTCGATTTGACAAAGTTGTCCGACGGCACTTACGAGGTTTCGGCATATAATAAATCGTCGGACAATGTTAGTATTCCCTCCGAATTCAACGGTACGGCAATTACAAAAGTGGGTTCGGCATGCTTTAAAGATAATGATGTAATATATATTGTAGAAATTGCCGATGGTATAACATCAATAGGCGCTCTTGCCTTTATGAACTGTTCAAACCTTGCGGTTGTAAAAATTCCTGCAAGCGTTACATCAATCGGCTCTTACGCTTTCTACGGATACACCGGCTATATCTATTGCACAAACGGAAGTTATGCCCATGAGTATGCTCTTGCAAACAATATTAAATATATTCTTACCGATGTATCGGATCCGGGAAACCCCATAAGTGAAAAAGGCGACACAACAATTGATTACATTTATGATATTATTTCAACAAATATTCACGGTTGCAATGACATTGAAGATATTATTACCATTACTCCTTATGGAGATGTAGTAGTTAACGCAAGTTATTCATATAAAGGTACGGAGTATTACGGAACCGGAACTGCGGTAACAACCTTTAAAGAAGGTAAGCATCATTGGGACTTCACTTTAATCGTTGCAGGCGATGTAAACGGCGATTCTTTCTGTGATGTTCTTGACGTTGCACAGGTAGCGTCGGCTTCTTCGGGCTTAACAACACTTTCCGGCGCTTATGAAACAGCGGCGGACATCAACGGTGACGACACAGTTGACGCCGATGATTACCAAAGCATTGTTAACCTGATGATGCAATAAAGTGAAATACTGTTTGAACATAATCTCTTAGGAGGCTAACTCAATGAAAAAACGAATTTTAAGCATACTGCTTACCCTCTGTATGTTGCTTTCATTGGTACCCACAACTGCATTTGCTGTAAGCAGCGAATATACGGTAACGGGCTATACTGCCATTGACGGTACGGCAGGATTCAGCGGAGAAGGCTATGCAAATCTTGTGGACGGCAGTACTAATACAAAATGGTGTACCAATAATTTTTCAAACTGTTACATTATTTTTTCCGTTTCTTCAGCGGTAAATGTCAGCGGATACACTATTACAACGGCTAATGATAATGTCACTAATACCGGCAGAAACCCGAATGGCTGGACTCTGTACGGTTGCAATGATTATACCGGCACCGGTACAGGCACCTGGACGGAAATTCACAGCGTTACCGATGATACCGTTTTACAGGATGTAAACTATACATCCTACGATTATTTCTTTGAAAAAACAGAGGTTGCGTATCAATACTTTAAACTGGTAATAAACGGAAACAAAGGTTCGGATGTAATGCAGATGAGTGAGTTTGCGCTTATAAACTGTGACCACTCATGGAATACGGTTGTTACGGACCCAACCTGTACAACGGAAGGATATACAACAAAAACCTGCAGCGTTTGTAACGGAGAAATAATCTACGACCCTGTGCCGGCACTGGGTCATAATATTGAAGAAAATGGTATATGCAAAAACTGCGGTAAGACCGAAATCGAACTGTTCTCATACACCTATTTGGATGAGAACGGTACAGAGCAAAGTCATTACCGTCCAAATGAAATAACATCAGAAAGTACAACATTAACGGGTACAGCAGAAAATCCCGGCTGGTATATTGTCAACAGCAATGTGACCGTAAACAACCGCATAACAGTCAGCGGCACCGTCAATTTGATTTTAGCGGATGACTGTACCCTTGTAGTCAGCGGCGGTATTCAGGTGGAAGAACCCGACTCCCTGACCGTCTATGCTCAGTCCACGGACGATAAAAAGGGTACGCTTGTTGCAAATAATATGGCAGACTGTGATGCCGCAATAGGCGGTAACGGCAGAGAAGTAAAAGACGGCGGCAACGGTAACAACTGCGGAACTGTTACCATCAATGGCGGCGAGGTATGGGCAACAGGTAAGGACGGAGCCGGTATCGGCGGCGGTGCAGGTTACAAAGGCGGCAGCGGCGGTACTGTTATAATCAACGGCGGCAGTGTTTATTCATATGGCAGAAACGGTGCGGGTATAGGCGGCGGTACGGGTTACGATCGCGGCGGCGACGGAGGAAATGTTACCGTCAGCGGCGGCTATCTGGAAATCCAAAGCGACTATGCCGATGCCATAGGCGGCGGCTACGGCTTTACCCAACTGGGATACTTTTCGCAAAATAACGGAGGAAGCGGTACATTCTCCACCGGCACAAACGGAAACGCTTTGATTTATGTCAGCGGTTACGGAACCGATATTGCCGACGTAAGCGGTCGAAACAGTTGGAGCGGTATGATCATTGAGGGTTACGACGCATATGTCTATGGCTCATCGTTCATCCTCAAAGAGGACTGCGATATTTCCAACTACATGACTCTGACCGTCACGGAGGGAAGTAAACTCACCATTGCCGACGGTGTGACCTTGACAAACCACAATTCAATGACCAACAACGGTACCATTGTAAACAACGGTACTCTTGGCATGATGTCCTATTTTTGCAACAACGGTACCATTGAAAACTACAATAATTTTGTGATTGACTGCGACAGTGTTGAAAACAGGGGCACAATTAATAATAACGGGAATTTTATAAACCAACAAGATAATACCCTTATCAATAGCGGCACAATTAACAATTACGGTACGTTTCAGAATTACGGTGTTATTACCGATAACGGCGTTTTTACCAATGAAGGACAGGTAATGGGTGGACAGCCCTGCGCCACAGTAAGTTTCCTTTCGGGATACGGTGAAGTACAGTATAGCGCGTATTTCAGCAGTTTGTCCTCCGACAGTACAACCTGGACCAATTATATGTATGTGGCGGACGGGGATGTGACCATTGACAGCCGTGTTACTGTCAGCGGAGAAGTGGCATTGATTCTTTCTGACAACTGCAACCTTACCGTAAACGGCGGTATTCAGGTGGAAGGAACTGCTACCCTTAATATATATTCCCAGTCCTATGGTGAGAATATGGGTACTTTGACCATTCAGAATGTGGCAGAAAATGATGCGGCTATCGGCGGTGACGGCAGTGTTGACGATGAAGGCGGCACTTGCGGTACTGTCAACATTTTAGGTGGCAAAATTACAGTCAATAGCATTAACGGCGCGGCAATAGGCGGCGGCGGCAGTGAAAACAATGACGGCGGCAGCGGCGGTACCGTAAATCTCTATGGCGGCAATGTCACAGCCGTAAGTACTAACGGCGCGGCAATAGGCGGTGGCGGCAGTGAAAACGGTAACGGCGGCAGCGGCAGTACCGTAGAAATCTACGGCAGCAATGTAACAGCCAAAAGCACTAACGGCGCGGCAATAGGCGGCGGTAGCGGTGCAGTCGGAGGAAGCGGCGGTGATGTCACAGTTGTAGGCTACAATATCACAGCCGAAAGCACTAACGGTGCAGGTATCGGCGGCGGTAAAGGTGCCGACGATATAATAGGCGACAGCGGAGTATTCAACACCTACTCATACGGATGGGCTATCATTAACACAACCTCCATTGCCGACCAAAGCAATAAAGACGATTGGTGCTGTGTGACCGTGATCGGAGACGAAATTCATGTTTACGGTGAAGCTTTCTGGTTATATGAGGACTTTACTGTTGAAGCAGGGCAAACATTGACCGTTGAGGACGGTTGTGAATTAAACATTGACGAGTCAGTGACTCTTACCAATAACGGCACGGTTATAAATAACGGTACTATCGACAACTACGGTACAATCAATAACAAGGGCAACTTCAATAATAACGGCATAGTTTACAATAGAGGCACTATTACCGGATTAAATTATTACACTGTCACTTTTGTTATGTATGAGGAGTATGATGAAATTGTAGAGCAGTGCATTTTTAGTACCGGTCCGCAAACAGCGGTATTCCCCTATAATTTCGGAGGGGATGACTATGAATTCGTGGGCTGGTATAACGGTGATACAAAATACGATTTAAATGAAACCGTTACGCAGGATATTACTCTGACTGCCAAGTGGGTGTACGTCAATGTTACCACCCCTGAGGAACTTGAGAATGTAGTTGCTTTGGGCGTTTCATCCGTCAGGTTGCTTGCTGACATTACGTTGTCAAAACCCCTTGATCTGAGCGATTTGAACATTTATCTGAATCTTAACGGCCATACTCTCACAGGGGACCTTTATATAGCGGACACTTCTGCGGGTGCGGAGTCCCAAGTGTATATTACGAACGGTAACAACATGTTGGAGGGTGTGTTAAACGGAAATATTACTCTGACAGACGGCGGTGGCGGTACTGCAAGCCGGATTGTTGCCGTGGACGGTACGGTGACGGGAAATATCAATCTGGACAGCAGTATTGCCGAAATCGCAAACAGCGGCGTAAGAGATTGCAGTACTTCCTTTAAAGGCAATGTGGATGGTGTGGGTGAAATCCACGGAGGCACATTCTACGGCAAAGTCAACAAAGAACTCATCAAGGAACACACCGTAACATTTATGAACGGGGGAATCTGTTACGCAATCCAGGCGGTATCAAGCGACGGTTGGCCGGTTGAACCTGCATACAGTCCTTTCAGAAGCGAGGAAGAACCGTTCCTGGGCTGGTATAACGGTGATAGCCAGTACAAATTCGGTTATTTCAGACTTAGCAATGACCTTGTTTTGAATGCAAAATTCGGCGACCATAATTATGTGAAACAAGAAGTTCTGGGCGAGCATCCTCATACAGTAACATGGGTATGTTCTTATTGCGGCGATGTAAAAAAAGAAAGCAGCGTAAATAACGCTTGTCTTGAGTGTAATTTTACTATTGAATTAACCGAAACGGATACTTATGAACTTTCGGCATACATCGGCACAGATACAATACTTTCTATTCCGTCGGAGTACAAAGGTATATCTGTTACAAAAATAGGTACATCCTGTTTCAAAGATAATTCAACAATAACAGAAGTTGTAATTCCGGATACTATAACATCAATCGGTGCCCTCGCTTTTATGGATTGCGATAATCTCACGAAAGTGACAATTCCCGCAACCGTAACTTCCATCGGCTCCTACGCATTCAACGGATTTAACGGCACAATTTATTGCACAAAGGGAAGTTATGCCCATGAATTTGCCCTAGCAAATGATGTTGACTATGTGCTTACGGACGGAGTGGATTTGGTCAATTTGGTAGAAACAAAAACCGACTCTACGGTTATTGACAGAGACGCTAATACAATTACCACATCCATTGAAAGTTGTAATGATATTTTGGATATTTTGATCGTTTCCGATTATGTAACTCTTGTACCTGTTGCAAGTTTCTCATATTCCGGCACGGATTATTTCGGCACGGGCTCAACGATCACAGTATTTGAAAAAGGCGTATATGTATGCGATTATACCGTGATTGTTACGGGTGATGTAAACGGGGACTCTGTTTGCGATGTTCTTGACGCTTCACAGGTTGCGTCGGCTTCCACGGGATTGACAACCCTTTCCGGTGCTTATAAAACAGCGGCGGACACCGACTCCGACGGAACGGTTGATGCCGACGATTATCAGAATGTTGTCAACCTGATGATTGCATGAGTATGAAACAGTAATATTTAACGGATTGAAAATTTGATATAATAAGGAATAATCCTCACCGGGCAGTCGGTGGGGATTGTTTATACAACGGAAAAGATTTGTAAATATGGGAATACTTATTTACAAAAACTCTTTGCAGGTGTATAATTACTCTGTATTTCTATGTGAAAGAGGGTGCTTTGATGGTCGGTTTGAAAATCGGTCTTGATATCGGTACGGGAAGCGTTGTTGCGGCTACCGAAGGAAAGGGCGTTGTCCTTGCCGAGCCCGCCGTTTTAGCACTTGAAAGAGAAACGGGAGAGGTTCTCGAAGCGGGACAAAAAGCCTTTGAAATGACAGGCAGATGCCCCGATGCAATCAAACTTGTTCGCCCCCTTTTAAGCGGGGGTGTTGCGGAACTTGAAAGCAGCGAAAAACTTTTGAGAACTCTACTTGAGCGAATTTGCAAGAATAAAATTTTCAAGCCAACGGTTGTTGCAACAATGCCCGCGGGAATTACCAACCTTGAAAAGCGGAATATTTTGGGGTGTATTTTGCGTGCGGGCGCCGGACGTGCCACACTTATTGAAGAACCCCTTGCCGCCGCTTTGGGTATCGGTGTTATGACGGACAGACCGTACGGCACAATGATTGTGAACGTGGGGGCGGGTACAACGGGTGTGGGTGTTGTAACAATGGGAAGCCTTGCAACTTCAAAAAGTGCCGCGGTGGGCGGCGACGATATGGACAGAATAATAAAGACATATTTAAAAAATAACCGTGGAGTCAATGTGGGCAGACTTACCGCCGAGGAGTTGAAAACCCTTATAGGCGGAGCAAAAATGCGCGACGAAACTATTGCCGCCGTCAGCAAGGGGAAAGATATGACGGACGGAATGCCGCTTTTCTTTGAGGTTACGGCACAGGAAATAAATTTTGCAATACGTGACTGTATTGATGAAATATGCAAAGCCGTAACCGATGTTCTTGAGGTTACTCCACCCGAACTTATCAAAGATATTACCGACGACGGTATTTTCCTCTGCGGCGGAATGTCTCAACTTTACGGACTCGATAAATACATTGAGGACGTGACCGGCATAAAGGTGAAAATCCCCGGAAATGCCTCAAATGTTGCGGCATTGGGATGCCTCAGAGCATTGAACGAGGAAAACTACCTTGCACAGAACGGCTATAATTTTGTAACCCTTGAAACACTTAATATTTGAGGTATTTTATAAATGAAACTTCTTGTAATTGACGGAAACTCAATATTGAACAGAGCCTTTTACGGAGTGCGGCTTTTAACCACCAAGGATGGCAGATTTACTAACGGAATATTCGGTTTTATGAACATTTTTCTCCATCTTTTAGAGGAGTATAAGCCGGAGGCGGTTGCCGTTGCCTTTGACGTGAAAGCCCCAACATTCCGCCACAAAATGTACGACGCATATAAGGGTACGAGAAAACCCGCTCCCGCGGAACTTGTGGAGCAGTTTCCCACTCTTAAAGAACTGTTGGGCTATTTGGGTTATACGGTTGTTGAGAAACCCGGGTACGAAGCGGACGATATTCTCGGTACACTTTCCGCCGCTTGCGGCAAGGATGACTTTTGCTATATCGCGACGGGGGACAGGGACAGTCTTCAACTTGTAAGGGACAATGTTAATGTTGTTCTTGCCACCACGAGAATGGGAAAATCCGAAACGGTTCTCTATGATTGTAGAAAAATCAAAGAGATTTACGGAGTTACTCCCCAACAACTTATTGATATCAAAGCAATACAGGGGGATACATCGGACAATATTCCCGGAGTTGCGGGTATAGGCGAAAAGGGTGCGCAGGACCTTATCGGAAGATTCGGTTCGGTGGAATACATCTACGAAAACCTTGATACCATTGACGTGAAAGCGGGTATTCGTGCAAAACTCGAAGCCTCAAAGGAGAATGCATTTTTAAGTAAGGATTTGGGACGGATTTGTCTTGAGGCCCCCGTCAGTACGGATTTACGGGATTATCTTATTAAAAATCCGGATGCCCAAAAGGCAAGCGGTCTTTTAATGTCCCTTGAAATGAATAAACTTACGGAACGTTTGAATCTTTCCCGTGACAAAATCCCGGAGCAAAAGGACGCTAAAACCGTAAAGTTCTATGAAATAACGGATTGCGAGGACTTTATTAAAACCTTGAAATCCGTGGGAAAGGCATATTTTACCGTCAAATACAACAACGGCGGAATCGAATATATTTTGTTTAAAACTCCCGAGGGTGTCGCTCTTTCGGAAAATCGGGATTTCACCTTTATGTCATTTGTCAGTGATTTTTTGGCGGACTCGGGCATAGAAAAATATACGGACGACTCAAAGCAACTTTACGGATTTTGTGAAATTAACGGAATTGCCGCGGAGAATATTAAACTTGACACGTCCCTTGCGGCATATCTTCTCAATCCCAATTCCTCGGATTATTCCGTGAAAACCCTTGCGGGTGTGTATTCCCTTAATCCCGTTAAAATCGAAACTGACGGATTGGAGGATTTTTATTCCGCACAAAAGGATTTCGTTGACAACGGCGCATATATTGAAGCCCTGAGCGTAAAACTCTATGGGGAAATACAGGAAAACAACCAGGAAAAACTCCTTAACGAAATTGAACTGCCCCTTGCCAAAGTACTTGCTTCAATGGAGCAGGCGGGCTTCCTTGTTGATAGGGAGGGCATTGAAAAATACAATGAAATACTCTCCTCGAAGGTGGAAGAAAAGTTAAAGAATATTTATAATATGGCAGGGTGCGAGTTCAATGTGAACTCCCCGAAACAACTCAGCGAGGTACTTTTTGAGGAAGATGGACTGAATCTTCCCCACGGCAAAAAGACCAAAAGCGGTTATTCAACCAATGCGGAGGTTTTGGAGTCATTGAGGGACAAGCACCCCATAATCAACGAGATTCTTGAGTACAGGGGATTGACTAAACTTAAATCCACCTATTGCGAGGGCCTTTTAAAGGTTATCGACAATGACGGAAGAATCCATTCCACCCTCAACCAGACGGAAACGCGGACGGGCAGAATTTCTTCCGCGGAGCCGAATTTGCAGAATATTCCGGTAAGAACGGAGCAGGGCAGGGAACTTAGGAAATTTTTTGTTGCAAAAGACGGTTGCGTGCTTGTGGATGCGGACTATTCCCAGATTGAACTTCGTGTTCTCGCCGCTCTCGCAGGTGACGATACAATGATAAACGCGTTCCTCAGCGGTGCGGACATTCACTCCATTACCGCTTCACAGGTTATGGGTGTGCCCCTTGAAAAAGTTACCTCCGCCGACAGACGTAAGGCGAAAGCGGTCAACTTCGGTATTGTTTACGGTATCGGCGCATTTTCCCTTTCAAACGACATCGGCACTTCCGTTGTGGAAGCGGACAGATACATCAAAGGCTACCTTGCAAACTATTCAAAGGTTGCCGAATTTATGGAAAATGCAAAGGAAAGCGCGAAGGAAAAGGGGTATGCGGAAACCTATTTCGGAAGAAGACGTTATCTTCCCGAACTTCGTGAGAAAAATGCAATCCGTCGGGGTTTTGGCGAGAGGGTCGCAATGAATATGCCCATTCAGGGTACGGCGGCAGATATAATAAAAATTGCAATGATAAGAGTATATGAACGTCTTAAAAAGGATTTTCCGGAGTCAAAACTCATTATGCAGGTTCACGATGAACTGATTATTGAAGCACCGGAAAAGGATAAGGAGAAAATTGCCGCACTTCTCAAGGAAACCATGGAGGGAGCCTGTAAAATGGCGGTACCCTTTACGGTTGATGTGCAGTACGGCAAAACCTGGTACGATACAAAATGACGGATTTTGTAATAGAAAAAATGGGTTCTTGCCACGTGGGTGAAATAGCACGGCTTGAAAAAGAGTGCTTCTCGATCCCTTGGAGCGAGGACGGACTGAAAAACGAACTGAACAATGCCTTTGCCAGATTTTTCGTTGCAACCTATACGGGCGAAATCGCAGGGTATATAGGCGCCCACAATGTTTTGGGCGAGGTCTATATAACCAATGTGGCGGTTTTTGAAAAGTACAGAAGAAAAGGTGTGGCAAAAAGGCTCATTGACACTCTTTTGGAAGCCGTAAAGGAAGAAAAGGGGGAATTTGTGACCCTTGAAGTCAGGGAAAGCAATACCTCCGCCCTTTCTCTCTATGAAAAATGCGGTTTTGAAAAAGTGGGAGAGAGAAAAAATTTTTATGAAAAACCGCGGGAAAACGCGGTTTTGATGACATATTTTATTAAGTGATTTGGAGAAAAAATATGATAATTCTCGGAATTGAAAGTTCCTGCGACGAAACTGCGGCAGCAGTCGTAGAGGACGGCAGAAAGGTACTTTCAAATGTTGTGGCTTCTCAGGTTGAGGAACATAAAATATACGGCGGTGTTGTGCCGGAGATTGCATCAAGACGGCACACGGAAGCAATATGCGGTGTTGTGGAAAAAGCCCTGAATGACGCCTCTTGCACCCTTTCGGACATTGACGCAATCGCCGTAACGTACGCTCCCGGGCTCATAGGTGCATTGCTTGTCGGCGTAAATTACGCGAAAGGACTTTCCTATTCCACGGGAATACCCCTTGTGCCCGTCCACCATTTAAGAGGGCATATTGCCGCAAATTACATATCAAACGTGGATTTGAAACCGCCTTTTATCTCCCTTGTAGTGTCGGGGGGACACAGTCACATTGTCAATGTGAAAGATTACACGGAATTTGAAATAATCGGCAGAACCCGCGACGATGCCGCAGGGGAAGCAATGGACAAGGCGGCGCGTACCGTGGGGCTTCCGTACCCCGGGGGAGTGAATCTCGACAAAATCTCCGTTAACGGTGACGAAAACAAATATAAATTCCCCGTACCGAAAATTGCGGATTCAAAATATGATTTCAGTTTTTCGGGACTTAAAACCTTTGCGGTGAATCTTGTTCACAATGCCTCTCAAAAAAGTGAGGAAGTTAAGGCGGAGGACTTGGGCGCATCCTTTATCAAAGCGGTTACGGACTTGCTTGCGTCACACACAATGGAAGCGGTCGAGGATTACAACGTAAAAACAGTTGTACTCGCAGGCGGTGTTTCCGCAAACTCCCGTCTGAGAAGAATAATGGAAGAAAAATGCACGTGTAAAGGCATTAAACTTTACAAACCCGAACTGAAATATTGCGGTGACAACGCGGCAATGATTGCTTCACAGGGTTACTATGAATTCCTCGCGGGGAAAAGAGCGGATTTATCACTTAATGCCGTTGCCTCAATGCCCATAACCGAAAGGTAAAAAGTGGAAAAAATGAAGAAATTTCTGTAAAGACTCATTAACTTTAACAGTTTTTTTGTTATATGTTTGGTGATTATGATAATATGAATTTCTTGACAAATGTGTTATAATTCATTCGTATAATTATATGTATTTGATTTGGAGGAATCAAGATGAAGACAAACTTCAAAAAAACACTTGCTGTTTTGCTTGCTGTTATAATGCTGACATCTGCTTTCAGCGTAGCGGCATTTGCAGCAACCACCTACACCGTTACATATTATCCCGGTACAGGTGTAGAGGGTGAAACTTATGTAGATGATTTTACATCATCAATTAAAATCAGGGGAGCCACGTACACCCGCGAGCACTACACTCATACAGGTTGGTCAACAACCGAGGGCGGTACTGTTACAAACACATTCAACTCCACATACAGAAGAAAACAGGACTTGGTTCTCTACCCCGTATGGAAAGGTGACGCATACACTCTTACTTATGATCCCGGTGCATACAGTAACGAAACAACCGGAAGAACCGTTACAACGGAATACGGTATGCCCCAAGGTTTGCTCGGTGCAATCTTCACCCGTGACGAATATGTTCAGATGGGTTGGTCATTGACCGACGGGGGCGAGAAGATTTATGACCTCGGTGCAATGAGTGCTGCTATTGAGGGCGATCTTACACTCTATCCCTACTGGGTTCAGATGTGCAATATCACTTTCTCCCCCGGTGCAAACGGTACCGGTACGGAAGTTGTGGAAACTGTAAAAAAAGGTGAATCATTCTCAACAAAGGGTGCAATCTTCACCCGCGAGGGCTATACACAGACAGGTTGGTCCTTGGAAGACGGCGGCTATATGGCTTATTCCCTTTCACAGAACCATATCGAAGCAACAGAGGATGTAACTCTTTATCCCTACTGGACTAAGGACGAATACAAACTTGATGTTTCCGTTGATGAACTTTATTTCGGAGATTTCTGCGAGGACTACACAACTCCCGAAGCAAAATCCTTTACAATTACCAACAAAGGTAATGTACCTGTAAATGTTTTATTCGGTGGCGTTACGAATTATACTGTATCAGTAGGTTCTTCGGTTTCTTTGGATCCGGGTAAGTCGGTTACCGTTACTGTTCAGCCTTTGGCGGGTATGCCCATCGGCAATTATACCGAAACATTCTATTTTGCATCCGAACAAGATGTATCAAATATAAAAGCAGTTGATTTGGAATTCTCTGTAAGTGAACACGTTTTCGGTAACTATGTATCCGACGGCAATGCAACTTATTCCGCAGACGGAACAAAATCCGCTCCCTGCGTTAAAGGTTGCGGCGAAAGAGATGTACTTCCCGATGTGGGCAGTATGAAAGTTTATTCCATTGACAACAATGATGCAGTAGGTCTTTCCAAATCATACACTCAACACAGAACAGTTCGCTTCACCGCATACGGCAGCGGTATGGACGATACCGAGGGCGTTGTAGGCAAACGTTTCCTCCCTGTTTCATGGTTTGTAAACGATGACTACAACGGTGAGTTTACTGACGGAAATTATGATGTAGTATATACTCATACAATATACGGTGACTATACGCTTACAATCAACTATGTTGAGCAGGAATATGACAGCGTTGCGGACGAATGGGTTGACACCGGTGTTACGGATACAAAGGTATTTGAATACACAGTAGGTCCCACGGATTATGAGAAACAGGAAATCATAATGCCCAACACAATTCTCAATATAATCTTCGGTCTCTTCGCACAGATTCTTTCCTTACTCGGTCTCGGCGGCTGAT
Organism: Acutalibacteraceae bacterium; assembly: GCA_051892415.1. Taxonomy (GTDB): domain Bacteria; phylum Bacillota; class Clostridia; order Oscillospirales; family Acutalibacteraceae; genus DTU089. The sequence goes on from JBJFGF010000052.1 coordinate 97,654, forward strand.
TCCTCTAACGATATTTAACAAATAAAATACTTAATTTAACACAAGGCTGTAAAACTTTCGTTTTACAGCCTTGTTCGTTGTCGGTTGATATGATGTGGATTTGATACGGGACAATGAGGTAAGAGTCAAAAAAGTAAGAATTCCGACTGTATAAACAGTCGGAATTTTGGGTTGAACATACCGCACAAATCAACTACCGTCCCGGGATATAAGTATCCGGGTTGTATAAACTTGGGCGGATTGGGTGCCGAGCCTCTCGGCTGGTGGAATATTGGAACTCATATCCGAACTTTTTTGGTCGAGCCACCGACTTAAAGGCGGCAAAATACTTTAGAACGGATTGGGTGCCGAGCCTCTCGGCTGGTGGAATATTGGAACTCATATCCGAACTTTTTTGGTCGAGCCACCGACTTAAAGGCGGCAAAATACTTTAGAACGGATTGGGTGCCGAGCCTCTCGGCTGTAACGAGGTAACGAAAAAGATGCGGTTCAAAAATTCTGATGTGGATTTGAACCGACAAGAGCATATAGCTAATGAAATATCGCTGACACGGTGTGAAATATAATTCGTATCCTCACATTTCTAATCATTAAGTATTCTATATATTTCTTCTTTCTTTTTTATAAAAATAACCTTTTCTTTATGAGATTCTAAAATTTTAAAGATTTCTTTCATGTTTTTGTTTTGAAAAGTATCGGTCCATTTCAGAAGTTTGCAAACAGATTTTAATGTCTCTTTTTTACCTTTTTCAAGCCCAATTTTTCTTTTGACAAATCTTTTAATTATGCGAAACTTATATAACCATTTCGGTATATCCAGCACATAAATTACATCAGCTTCTTCAAAGCTTTGTTGTGTCCAATCATAATAAACACCATCAATAATCCAATCAGGTTGTTGCAATATATCATGCAACATGTGATTACGCTTTTCAACAGGCATCTTAATTTCGTATGAGTTTTGGCTATTATCCCATTGAATATCATCTAAATCAAAATTCGGTACATTGTATTTTTCAGATAGTCGTTTTGCAAAATATGTTTTACCAGAACCACTGCAACCGATTATTCGGATTTTCATTTTGAATTCTCCTTGGCGGTATTGATAGAAGAAATTAAAATTCTTTTAACTTCGGTACATTTATCCAACAACGATTTATCGTTATAATATCCGCTTTCTATAAGCAGCTCTATCCAATATTCACTTTCTGAACATTCCTTTAATGCGATTTGCAGTTTCGCGACAAAATCGGCTTTTCCGTGTGCATAAAAGGTTTCTCTGATATTAGCACCGATACTTGTTCCCGAACGCAAAAATTGATTGATGAGCGCACTTTCACATTTTGCCGCTCTCAATTCTTTGCAAACTCGTATTACATCAAGTGCAAATGCTTTAGATTTTATCATTAACGGACTTTCGTTCAATGTTATCACAATTGTTTACTATACTGCTAAAAAGTAAAAAAGGCAAGGCAAAGCCTTGCAAAACACTTTTTCACTTTTCACTATTACTTATTACTTGCCAAAAATCCTGAATACATGGATTAGTGAAGAGTGAAAAGTGAAAAGTGAAGAAGTAAAATCCCGAACACTTACGCATTCGGGATTTTTGGTGGA
>JBJFGF010000053.1:0-32591 GCA_051892415.1 Acutalibacteraceae bacterium
ACGGTTTAAAAGCGATAAATGTAGAGAGCGGACATCCTGATGCCCTCTCGTCCGAAGGTGTTTTATTCTACCGTCGGGGTGCGGATAAATACCTGCAGAGCTTATATCCTTATTGCAAAACAAGCAAATTATTCAAAGTGCCTGACAACTGTTGTCTGAACTACGGTAAAAGCACTCAGAAAACCGTCAATCCGTATTTGGAAGAACTTTATCTACCTGCAACAGCAGTTTTGAGTTCACCTGACTTTGATAGTTTTTATAAAAATTGCTTTCCGAATTTGAAAAAGATACATATTGCAAAAAATCATTCCCAGTATGATTTAATTGCAAGCACCTTTAAAGGTGAGTTAATCGTTGAAGATTTTTGATTTTGAGAGGTAAAAAAATGAATAAAAAAACCGAAGACTTATTAAACTTGTTAAAAATAGAAAACAACAGTTATGACGCTTATTTGAATGAGAACCAAGATACCTTTCTTGACAACGATATTTCACATTTCTGGAAGAAAATAATTGCTTCCTGCGGAATGAAAAAAACCGACATCATCAATAAAGCTGACATCGGTTACTCGTTCTTCTATGATATTTTAAAAGGAAACAAACACCCCTCCAGAGATACGCTGATAAAATTACTAATCGTTTTATCTTGTGATTTAGATGTTTTTCAGGAAGCTCTGCGCCTTTACGAATGGGCGGCATTGTATCCAAAAATCAAACGTGACAGCATAATAATCTATGCGATTAATCATAATTATTCTTTGTATCAAACCGAAGAACTGCTTCAAAATAATAACGAAAAGGTTTTGAACTTCTATGAGTGAGTACGGTAAATTTATTGATGAAACACTTAACCGGGAATATACCTCCGTTTCGGTTTTCAAGGATGAGGAACATTCAAAAATAGAATTATATCAGCATAAAAATACCCAAAACAAATTGGTAAAAATTCAATCCCAAAGCAGGAATGACCACATTTTCAGAACACTGCGCGGATTAAAGCACGAAAACCTGCCGACTGTTTTTGATGTTTGTTCCTGCGAGGAATATGTTTTGGTGCTTGAAAGCTACATTGAGGGCGAAACCCTTGCAAATATTATAGAAAAAAACGAACTTGCCCCTCAAAATACCGTTGCTTATATGCTTGATATATGCAATGCCTTGAATTTTCTTCATAAAAGGAATATAGTCCACAGAGATGTTAAACCGAGCAATGTTATCATAACCCCCGAAAATAAAGCAGTTCTGATTGATTTATCGGCGGCAAGACTGATACACGAGGGCAAACAAAAAGATACCACTAATCTCGGAACGGTAGGATATGCTGCACCCGAGCAATACGGAGTTTATCAATCCTTACCACCTACCGATATCTATGCTCTCGGAGTTATGTTCAATGAGATACTTACGGGCGTACATCCGTCTGTCAGGACTCCCAAAGGCAGATTAGGAAAAATTATTAAAAAATGTACCGACACACAAATAGCCAAAAGATATCAATCCATAGATACATTAACTACTGATTTAAAACGTTATCAGAAATTCCACAAAAAAAGCACCGCTGAGCGCTAAGCTCAGCGGTGTTTGTGTTTTTGTGTAAAATTATTTTACAGCGTCTTTGAGAGCTGCGCCTGCTTTGAAAGCGGGAACTTTGGAAGCAGCGATTGTGATCTTTTCGCCTGTTTTGGGGTTGCGGCCTTCTTTAGCTGCTCTTTCGCGAACTTCAAATGTACCGAAACCGATGAGCTGAACCTTGTCACCCTTTGCAAGAGCGCCTTCAATTGCACCGAAAACTGCTGCTACTGCTTTTTCAGCATCTTTCTTTGTTAAGCCTGCATCTGCAACTGCTTTTACGAGATCTGTCTTATTCATTTTTAAATCCTCCAAAAAATTTTTTGTATTTTCCAAATCGTTTTCACGATTTTATTTGGACTAATTCAGTTTTCTTTTTTCGCTTCGTCCCAAAGTTCGTCGAGAACTTCTATTGAAGCGGTTTTCATATCAATACCCTTACTGCTTGCAAGTTTTTCCGTAACGGTAAAACGCTTCATAAATTTCTGCGTGGCTTTTTCGAGAGCGGTTTCCGCGTCGCAACCGCAAAAACGCGCGGTATTTACAACCGAGAAAAAGAGGTCACCCAACTCATCCTCAATCTTTGCCCTGTCCCCTGTTGAAAGCGCTTCCCGAAGTTCTGCACTTTCCTCTGCAATCTTGTCAAACGCCCCATTGGCGTCACGCCAATCAAAACCTGCTTTCCTGGCTTTTTCCTGGACTTTTTGGGCTTTCATAAGAGCGGGATACGTAGCGGGAATTGCCGCCATTGCTTCACTCTGTGTCCTCTGTTTTTTTGTTTGACGCTTTATATCGTCCCAATTTTTGAGAACTTCTCCCGTGGATGAAACGCTGACATCTCCGAAAACATGGGGGTGTCTTACAATTAACTTCCGACAGATATCGTTTGCCACGTCGTCAATGGTAAACCACCCGTCCGTTCTTGCCATATCGGAATGCATGAGCACCTGCAAAAGCACATCTCCCAATTCTTCCTGCATCAGTTCACGGTTGTTTGTATCAATAGCCTCAATAACCTCATAGGTTTCTTCGAGGAAGTTCTCCCTGATGGATTGGTGAGTCTGTTCCATATCCCAAGGGCAACCGCCCGGTTCACGAAGAATTCTCACTATGTCAACAAGGTCATTAAAACCGTATCTGTCTTTAAAAGTAAAGTCAACTGCCATTTTTAAAATCCTCTGTACTTGTATATTTTAACCTATAAGCTTATATTTTTCAAGTATTTTTGCTATTTTTTCTCCTTTTGGAAGCATTAAAATGTCATTTTTTACCAAAGTTTTAGTCAAAAGCACCGCAATTCCGTAAACTACCACGGCAACACCGATGGAAATTATGCACGCAAGGGACTGCCCGTTGAGTCTGCCGCTCATATCTCCGAAAGTCAAAACTCTGCATAAAAGCATATATGATACATACGCAGAAGCACCGCAAAGCACCGCCGCAATAAGGGGTTTAACAATAACGGTTTTAAGGTCAATTCTGACGCCCGTTTCCTTTCTTAAAACGGAATAGTTATAAACAATGCAGAGAAGGTAGAAGAATGCGGTTCCGAAAACAGCGCCTTTAACATTCAGTTCGGGAATTCCTATAAGAATATAGTTCAAACCTATTTTGAATACACATCCTAATGCGAGAGCCTTTGCAGGAACATCCGCCCTGCCTATTGCCTGAAGAATATTTGTAAGGGGGGATGAAAGGGTCAGTATTGCCATCATAAGACCGTAGAGTCCCAGCACGGGAGCGGCAACCGCAATACCCGCCTCGTTCTCGGTACCTTTATAGAGCAAATTCATAATGGGCTCTGAAAGCGCAAAGAATCCGGCACCTGCAGGAAGGGCAATAAGCATGGTAATTCTGAACACGGTATTCACAGTTTCGTTAACCGATTTGAAATCTTTTTTTGCAACTGCCGCAGAGATAATCGGAATGGCGCTTACACCCAATGTCATCATAATAGTCGGAACGAGATTTCTGAAATCCAGAGTAGTATCATAAGCACCGTAAAGGAAAGTATGAATATTTTCCTTTGCAATATTTGCCGCCGAAATAGAGTCGCCGTAAATATCCATTATAGCGTCATAATTGTTTGCAACAACATTTTCCAAACGGCTTTGAATCATAAATGTATCAATAAAGTTCGTTATATTGAGTACCAATGAACTTGCCGCAGTAGGTACCGCAATGGCTATGATTTCTTTAAGTGTTGTTTTTTTCGGTGAAGCAAGGGGGGAGTTTATAAGCATCTCCTTGCTGATTCCGTCTTTTCTTATTCTATGTCGCAAAATGGTATAAATGGCACCGAAAACCGTTCCGAGAGTAACACCGAATATGGCTCCCGCCGCCGCAAGAGCATATACTATTGCTCCGTCCGCTTCCGTTTCTACAGTATAGCCGAAAACAGAGCCTGTAAGTGCAATTTGTTCATTTGCATAGTCAAGCATTGCATAGGAAAAAACAAGTCCGAAAACAAGTTTACCCAAGGACTCAATAACCTGTGAAATTGCCGTGGGGTACATATTACTGAGGCCCTCATAATAGCCCCTGTATGTACTCATTATACAGCAAAACAGGATTGAGGGTGCAATGGCAATAACGCTGAAAATTGCAAGAGGAGAATGGACTGAGTTAACATAGGGCTGTGCCGCGAGCATAAGAACCGCAGTTCCCACAAGACCCAAGCCTAAAAACAGGGGAAATGTGATTTTTAAAACCTGTTTAACATCTCTGTATTTTCCCAATGCCGCATTCCTCGAAACGATTGTGGACACGGCAACAGGGAGTCCCGCCATGGAAATGGCATAAATGGGCGTATAAATATTGTAGGCGGAAGCAAAATAGCCCCGTCCCAAAGAGCCGATTATACTCGTTAGCGGTATTTTATACACCGCACCTATTACCTTTACAAGGGCGGTTGCAATAACAAGCACCATTGCACCGTTTAAAACATTTTGCTTTTTTACTGTTTTTTCGGACATATCTTACTCCTTTCCGATAAATTCTCTCATAAGAGAATTTTCGGGTACTAAAGATGAATCTATTTTAGGAAATTTGTGTAACGAGCGTATAAGTCTTTGGGACTCCTTGTAAAACTCCGAATTATCGCTAACCTGTTCCAGCAATTCTGCCGCCAAATCCCTCAGCACGCATATTTCATAAAGGTGGATTGTGTTTATTCTTATATCCGCATTATCTTTGAAAGGGAAAAGGTATGAATCCTCACCGTAACGAACGGTAATCCACATTTTAAAGGTTTCTTCAACGGAATTCCCGCGAAATTTGTAATCCCTTACAAGTCGGCGGATAAATCTTATATTGCGTTTATTGAGAACAATGTTTTTTCTTCCGTCATAAATCCGGGAAGATACGCTGATATATATTTTTAAAAGTCTGTCCTTGGGCAAATGCTCGGTTATTGCGGGGTTTAGTGCATGAAGTCCCTCTACAACTATAACATCCTTTTCACCGATTTTCAAATTGTTGTACTTATCTTTACGCTTACCTGTCAGAAAATCAAACTCGGGAATAAGAGCGCTGCCGGTTTCTATAAGTTGTGTCATTGTTTTTTCAAAACACGGAATGTCAAGGGCATCAACTGTTTCATAATCGGGTGTACCGTCCGGAAACCGCGGAGAATCGGCATTATCAAGATAAAAATCATCCAAGGAAATAGTGTGGCTTTTAACACCGAAATCTGCAAGCGCCTGACAAAGTTTCTTAGCCGTTGTGGTTTTACCCGATGAACTTGGTCCTGCAAGCATGACAATTTCCGTTTTGTCGCTTTCTGCGATATCTTTTGCAATTTTTAATATTTTGTTGCTGTATTTTTCTTCACACTTTAAAACAAAATCCCTTGGATTTACTGCATTTTCAACAATATATTCTATGGTGTTATTAACATTGGACACAGTTTATCACCCTCTATATACTATTTTAACAATCGTTCAATAATGATATTCAATATTGAAAATCAAGCATACCCGCCTTTTTTTCCAAAACCTCATGAAACCGTGATATGTATTCAAAGGGGTATTTGAAATTGAATATTCTTTCAATTACACTTCCGTCCTCTTTCCGAAGTTTTGTCACCGCTCCCGCACCTACGGAGAAAATACTCTGATACTCCTCCATCATAAGAATATTGTAAAAACATTCCTTACCTTTTTTGCACCAACCCACATTTTCAAGGTTGCCCAAGGATTTGCTTTGGCGGTACATATAGTAGGGATAATAACCGTTTTCTCTCAGAGTTTTCCCTGCATAATCCAGCATTTCACCGATATTCTTATCGGAAACGGAATCGCTTTCATTTTCCGTAACAATGGAAGAAGAACGCTTCAGGGCGAGTGTGTGGACAGTTATATTATCCGCTCCCAACTCAACCGCTCTGTCGATACTCCTTTTGAAACCGTCAACCGTATCCGTGGGAAGTCCCGCAATTAAATCCATATTTATTGCGTCAAAACCCTTCTGACGTGCAAGAAAAAATTTTTCCACAGTCTGCCCCGATGTATGTTTTCTTCCGATTGCCTCCAAAACGCTGTCGGAAAAGGTTTGGGGATTTATACTTATTCTTCCCACATTATGTTTTTTAAGAACTTCAAGTTTTTCACCTGTAACAGTATCGGGACGTCCCGCCTCCACGGTATATTCAAGGCACTCCGATAAATCAAAAACATTTTCTATGAGAGTAAGGATTTTGTCCAAATCCTCTTTGTCGAGGGTTGTGGGTGTGCCGCCGCCCCAATATACACTTGTAAGCCGCAAGCCCTTTTCTTTTGCAACTTTTGCTGTAAAGGTCAATTCCTCTAAAAGTTTTTCAACATAGTCGGGAATAAGACTTTTGGCTTTTTCCGTATTTACGGAATGGGAAACAAAGGAGCAATAACTGCACCGAGTGGGGCAAAAGGGAATACTGACATACAGGCTGAAGGATTTCTCCCCCGCTTTCTCAATCACTTTCAACTCCGTTTTTGCAACATCAATGGCAAGTTCCGTCTTCTCGGGAGAAACCTTGTAAGTGTTTATAAACCAATTTCTTGCGTCATCTTCACCGTAAAGAGAAAGCCGTTTCACGATGAGTTTTGACGGCCTCACACCCGTAAGTATTCCCCACTTAGGTGTAAAACCGCACATTTCACAAAGTAGTTGATATGCACATAATAAAAGTTCAAGTTCAAGGTCATTACACTCGTCTTTTTTAACGGTTTTAACACATCTGCGTACATCCCCCCGAAGTGAAAGTTCCGCAGTTAATGTAAGAAAGCCGTCGCCGTCCATGCGTGTGAGAAGATAGTCCTCTTTTGTCTCCTCAAACTCGGTATATTCACTAATTTTTTCAAGAGGGAAAAACAGTCTTAACAGTTTTTCCGCCTCATATCTGTAATTATGGTTTATATAATATAAATTCATCTTAAAAATATATTGTTTCTTTTTTCATTACCTATATTGGAGTTTTCTCCGTGACCTGTGTAAATAACATAATCATCGGGATATTTTTTTATTGATTCAAGGGTTTTTATAAGGGCAAAAGAATTCCCGCCCTCAAAGTCGGTTCTGCCCACGCTGCCGCAGAAAAGAGTATCACCCGTAAAAATCACTTTTTCTTCTTCAAGAACATACATCACCCCGCCCGGTGTGTGCCCGGGTGCAGAGTGAATTTTCACGTTTATGTTTCCTATTGAAAAAGTATCTCCGTCAAGAAACTGCAAATCCGCTTCACAGGGTTGAAAATCGCCGTTAAAAAGATTCGCAAGGGAAAGGTTACCGTCCTGAAGATAGGGAGCATCCTCCTTACCGATACAGATTTTCACATTCGGGTATTCCTTTTTCATTTCGGGGACGCCGCCTATATGGTCATAATGCCCGTGGGTACAAAGAATATATTTCAATTCTTTCATTCCCGACATTTCCATTGTTTTTTTCACATTTCCGTCAAATTCACCCGGGTCAATAACCGCTCCGATTTTTGTTTCATCATCGCAAATAATATAACAGTTGGCTCCCAACTGACCCACGGGAATACATTTAAGAAACATTATTTTCCACTCCAAACATCCGTATCAAAACAAATTGTCACGGGGCCGTCGTTTATAAGGGAAACCTTCATATCCGCACCGAAAACTCCCTTTTCCACCCGTCTAACACCGTTCTTTTTAAGTTCTTCGCAATAAAGTTCATAAAGGCGGTTGGCATTTTCCGGCTCCTCGCTATCCGTAAAAGACGGTCTGTTGCCTTTTTTATAATCGGCACAAAGGGTAAACTGAGAAATTGCGAGAATTTCTCCGCCAATATCAAGAACGGATTTATTCATTTTCCCGTTTTCATCTTCAAACACCCGCAAAGACGCGGTTTTCCGAGCAAGAAGTTCCGCCTCCTTTTGAGTATCGCCCTTAACAACACCCAAAAGAATCATATAGCCCTTACCCGATTCGCCCACGGTTTTGCCGTCAACCGAAACAGAACTTTCAAGCACTCTTTGTATTACGGCTCTCATTAGTTTTTACTCCTTGTAACATTTTCGACGCCGTTTATTCCTTTCAATCTTGAAATAACAGAATTAAGAAAATCCGTACTTTTCACTGTAATTGTAAGATAGATTAAGGTGTTTCCGTTTTTGGCGTCCCTTGTATTTACGGCATTTATCATAACTCTCATATCTGCAAGGACATTGGCAATATCCGCCATCATCGCCACACGGGATTCACATTCGACTGCAAGACTTGCTTTGAACTCCTTTGTCTCGGTTCCGCTCTGCCAACGGGCGCTTAACCATCTGTTTGGCTCCTCACAGTTTGTAATATCCGCCGGAACATTGGTACAGTCCCGTTTATGAACGGAAACTCCGTGACCTCGGGTTATGAAACCGATAATTTCATCCCCGGGAATCGGGGCACAACAACGGGAAAGTTTAATGAGGCAATTGTCGATACCCTCAACAATTACTCCCTCGCCCGCCGATTGCTTTGTTGTTTTAGGCTTGTCGGAAACTTTGATTTTATCCGACTGAGATGAGGTAACAATTCGGTGATATTCATCCCTGATGAATGGCACAACTCTTGACACGGGAATTCCGCCGTAGCCCAAAGCGGCATAAAAATCATCCACCGTTGTGCAATGCTGACGATCTGCAAGAATTTTTACAACATTCTCGAATTCTTCTTCCGTAAAACGAATTTTATTACGTCTTATTTCTCTTTCAAGTTCAGCCTTGCCCTCAACAATATTTTCTTCTCTGCGCTCTTTTTTAAACCAAGAACGGATTTTTGTTTTTGCAGAACTTGTTTTAACAATATTGAGCCAGTCCCTTGAGGGTCCCTTACCCTGCTGGGAAGATGTCAAAACTTCAACAATTTCACCTGTTTGGACTTTATAATCAAGGGGAACGATTCTTCCCCCAACCTTTGCGCCCACCATTTTTGTGCCCACGGCGGAGTGAATCGCGTATGCAAAGTCAATAACCGTTGAACCCATGGGAAGATTTATAACATCGCCCTTGGGTGTAAAAACAAAAACCTCCTCGGGAACAAGGTCGCTTTTAATTGTTGTAACAATATCTTTAACATCATCGGCTTCCTGCTGTGTTTCAAGAAGTTGTCTGATCCACGCAAGACGCTCTTCAAATCGTTGGGTACCGTTAAGACCAAGTTTGTATTTCCAATGAGCCGCAATACCGAATTCGGCAGTATGATGCATATCCCATGTTCTGATTTGAACTTCAAAGGGAATACCCGCCTTACCCAAAACGGTTGTGTGAAGCGACTGATACATATTGGGCTTGGGGGTGGAAATATAGTCCTTAAATCTGCCCGGTATGGGAGTGAACATATCGTGAATTATACCGAGGCAGTCATAGCACTGTATGGTATTATCGACAATAATTCTGACTGCATATATATCGTAAATTTCGTCAAAATTCTTGTTCTGCATATACATTTTTCTGTAAATGCCGTGAACGCTTTTGATTCTGCCCTCAAGTTTTGCGTTGGGGACAACCTCGTGAATTCTGTCCGAAATTTGCTTTTTTATTGATTCAAGAAACTCCTTATGGGATTTACCCTGGCTTGCAAGAGCATCTTCAATTTCCTTGTATGCAATGGGGTCAAGGTAACTTATTGCCTTATCTTCCAGTTCCTCCTTAATTGCCCTGATACCTAAACGGTGAGCAATTGGTGCATAGATTTCCAAGGTTTCCACTGCTTTATCTCTGCGCTTCTGGGGCGCCATGAAATTAAGAGTCCTGATGTTGTGGAGTCTGTCCGCAAGTTTAATAATAATTACACGGATATCTTCGGACATGGCAAGGAGCATTTTTCTGACGTTTTCTGCCTGCTGTTCCTCTTTATCTTTAATATCAAGGGGAACCTTGCCCAATTTTGTAAGTCCATCGACCAAATTGCATATTTCTTCACCAAACTCTTTTTTTACATCCTCAAGAGTTAGGTCGGTATCCTCCACAGTATCGTGGAGCATTGCGGCGGCAACGGATTGGCAGTCCATTCCGTAATCTAAAACTATCTTGGCAACGGCAACGGGATGGATGATAAACGGCTCCCCCGAGGAACGCTTTTGCCCCTCGTGATGGGCATTCGCAAGTTCAAATGCTTTGTCAATTATTTTGGCATCCTCTGCTCCAAATGTTGCTACGGCCTGTTCTTTTAGTTCGTCGTACATAAGTTCCACCGACATTTTTTCATCCATTCAAGTCACCACCTTTGCTTTCCGGGTACAAGTCATTTGCTCGCTTTCATAAAAATCCCACTGTTCTCCAAAGGATTTTTTACAGTTTGCGGGGGTAATATGTATTTTCCGTCTTTGAAAATCAAAATTCCCAATTCAGTAAGTACATCAAGTGAAATTTTACAAGCGGCAATTTTCCGCGGAGAAAGTCCCAGTCTGAAACAAAGAACTTCCGCAGAATAATTCCAACCGTTGTTAGCCTTAACATATTTATAAACATTTCCGCAGAACTCTCTGTCTATACAAACGTCTTTCTTTTTTTCCGCGGGTATTTCAAGTCCCGCACAAAAATCCTCATAATCGTTTAAGGATTGCATTACCTCGTCATCATTGCTGTTGCTGAACTTTATAGCCTTTGCCTGAACGCTGACTTGCAGTTTTCCCTGGTACTCATTTTCTCCAAGTTTAACCGCCAAATCCACAACATCCCCTATTTTATAAGGGAATTCTTCAAGGGGTACGGAGAACATAATCACCGTAATATAGTTATTCTTTCTCTTTACGGTTATTCTCAAATGCTTTCCTGCGCCGACCGGCTGAACAGCGGTAATTTCCATATTATAAATTCCGAAAAGGGGTTGGGGGTTTTCCGCACCGAAAGGCTCCAACACACGCAGGGACTCAACCGTTTCCGTATTTATTGAGGACGGATTCAATTTGCAGTCTATTTTAAGGGTGGGAATTGCCGCTTGTTTCTTTTGGGCATATTCATTGATTTTATCTCTGAACATACCGATTTTGTCACTGTCAACAGTCAATCCCGCCGCAAGAACATGGCCTCCGAATTGTGCCAATATGTCACTGCAATAGCAAAGAGCGTCATAAAGGCTGAAACCGTCAATACTTCTTCCGCTTCCCTTTGCAATATCTCCGTTTTTGGAAATAACTATACAGGGTTTGCCGTATTTCTCCACAAGTCGGGAAGCAACTATACCGATTACTCCCTGGTGCCAGCCCTCACCCTCAACAACAAGCACACGTCTGTGCTTAATATCAGGGGTATTTTCAATATATTCAACTGCCGAAGCGGTTATTTCTGTTTCTGTTGCCTGACGCTGTACATTTGCATCGGAAATCTCCCCTGCAAGTTCCTTTGCCTCGGCTTTGTTTTCCGTCAAAAGAAGTCTTAAAGCTCTTTCCGCCGAGCCCATACGTCCCGCTGCATTGATACGGGGTGCTATTCTGTATGCAACAGCGGAAGCATCCAGGGTTTCAACGGTGCCGCTTGCATCCAACAGAGCCTTTAGTCCCGCACGTAAGGAACCCTCCTCCAATGCGGAGTTCATAAACGCAATTCCGCTTCTTACAATTATTCTGTTTTCACTTTTGAGAGGTACAATATCCGCAACAGTTCCCAGGGCAACGATATCTCCGTATTGCTCCAAAAGTTCGTAGCCCTCGCTTTCGTCAAGAGCACATATCAGTTTAAAGGCAACACCCACACCCGCCCATTCGGAAAATTCGCAAAAAGAGTCCGCTCTGTGAGGATCCACAACCGCTACCGCATCGGGTAAGACTTCTCCCACTCTATGATGATCCGTAACCACCACATCAATGCCCAAACTCTTTGCATAAGCGACTTCCTCTATGGCGCTTATACCGTTGTCAACAGTTATTATGATATTTGTTCCCCTGCTTTTTAAAAGGTCGATTGCACCCAAATTCATTCCGTAACCCTCGGCTGAGCGGTCGGGAATATAATAATCCACATTGGCACCTCGGGAGCAAAGGTAGGAATACAAAAGAGCCGTCGATGTAACACCGTCGCAATCGTAGTCCCCGAAAACAGTAATTCTTTCGCCGTTTTCGAGAGCCTGATTAACTCTTTCCACCGCCTTTTCCATATCGGGCAATGTATAGGGGTCAATCAAATCCGTATCGTATAAAAAGCTTTCGATTTCAAATTCGTCCGTCATTCCCCGAGAACACAGAAGAAATGCCGCAAAAGGCTCAACTCCGCAGTTCTCCGCAATAGTTGCCGCCGCATCTCTGTCGCAACGGGAAACAACCCATTTCTTTCGATTCAAAAAATCACCCTATTATAATTTTACAGTTTATTATATCACACAGGTATAAAGATTGCAATTATATTTACAAAATGAAAAGGTAATTTCGGCATAAAAAAGAGGCTGTAAAAACAAATGCTTTTACAACCGCTTTATTCGTTTATATTACTCCGAAAAACTTCTTTACTACGGGAAGAATGAGGAAATCGGTCTTTTTAAATGCGGAGCCGTGGCCTCCGTTTAAAACCATAACTTCTTCCGCACCCTCTACCGCTTTTGTGATTTTTCGGGAATGTCTGCGTTTAATCATATCAAACTCACCGAAAACATTCAAAAAGGGAACCTTGATTGAGGAAATTTTCCTGTAATTCAAATGGGGCTGACCCACCATAAGCCCCTCAATTTCACGCTTTCTTACCATTTCTTTATCCTTTGTCAAAGCGGCTTTTACGGCATAAATTCGGTGGTCCTTTATAATACCCAACTGGTCAAGGGTTTTTGTTCCCCGCGTATTAAGATTTGAGCCGAAAACCGCAAGCCGTAACACATATTCAGGGTATGTTACCGCAAAGCACATTCCCAAATTACCTCCGTCGGAAAATCCGCAGAAATTAGCCTTTTCTACTCCGAGAAAGTCAAGCAAAGCTTTCAAATCATCACAAAAAAGTTCAAATGTAAGTTTTTTATCGCCCAGAGGGGTTTTTCCCGTACCCCTTGTTGAAAAACGGATTATTTTAAAATATTGGGAAAGAGGTCTGTACAAATCCCCCTCAAAGCAACGGTAGTCCCCTCCGTTACCGTTAAGCATAACAAGGACTTCACCCTCTGCATTTCCGCTGACCTGATATTCAAAATCCAAGCCGTCGTGTTTGAAAAAACCGTAATCAATAACTTTTACATCTTCCATACAAAGCACCTCCGCAGTTTATAATACCCCAAAGAGTCAAAAACTGCAACAGGTTGACGAAAAAGAAAGAATTTAGTAGAATATTATCATATTTTCTTTATGAGGTTAAAAATGGATTTATCGACTTATTTTATTACATTATGCAGACAACTGGGTGTTCGTTTGAAAACCGAAAGTCCCTCAATCAAAGCCCTTGTTGCCGACAAGAAAGCAACTGCCAAAAACGGAGCCTTTGCCCGTTTCAATTTCGGCAATTTTTATATGGATATTTATTATATCGAAAATATAAAAGGCGGCGGCGCCCACCAGGTAATCTGGCTTTCATTTTTCTTTGACAGCGAACAGTCTATAACATTTTCTCTGTACGATATTCTGTCCGTAATTCAACCCGACAATTTTAACTGCTACACCTATTCATTTGTTGATTCCGGGGAACTTATGAAAATTTGCTTTGAGGAAATCCGCGAACTTCTGGAGCAAATTTTACCCGCACTTACAAAAATCGCCGAAAACGGTGTTGAAAAGAAGCATTTTATTGAACAGCAGAAACAAAAAGTCAACGAGTATTTCGGAGACAACATAACGGAAGCCGAAAATCTTTTAAGCGGTTCGGCGGGAGAAAAAATCCTCTCCATGATGTTCTATAACTTTTTTCAGTACCAGATAGATACATGTCTTTTGGGCGCCGCCGCACTTTTCTTTACGGGAAGGGAAGAAAAAGCATTAAAGTGCTTGAAAAAGGCAAAACACCGCACCCTTTATGAAGATAATCTTCTTGCGTACCTTGAAAACGGAGGGAAGGCGCCTCCGCTTTCACAAGCCGCAAAGTCCGCCTCCGCCGAAAAAGGCGCTTCCCGACAGGGAACGGATACAAAGGGAACTTTAAAGTTCCTTTTATACGTAATTCTCTTTGATATTCCCGTTTCAGTCGTTATGGCAGGAATATTTCTTCTCATGGCAAAACTGACTCCCACGGACAGTCTCTATATTTTCGGTATTGCGGAAAACTTGATTTTCATTCCGTTTTATGCCCTGATCCCCGCCATTGCCGCGGCATTGAATATGTTTGTAAGGAAAAAGAACAAAAACCTGAAAATATATACTCCGCCCCTATCCCCGAAAGCAAAAAACATATTGAAGTATTTTACAATCATTGCGGAAAGCACCGCTTTACTTTTGGCTTTCAGTTGCGTCAATTCCACATTGGCGCTCCGTCAAAACGATTTTCTCTATTCCACAACCGATTTTCCCCTTGAAAGAACATCCTGCCAGTACAGTTCCGTTGACTACGCGGCAGTTGTAGAAGGCTACACGTACAAAGGCGAATTCCAAGAGGATAAGCACATAGTTTTCGTAACAAAAAGCGGATCTGTTATTGATTTATACAACTCCACCTTCTTTTCTTCCGAAAAATTCCTCGCGGAAACCGAAACCTTCCTCAAAGAGAAAAATATAGAAATAAAAGAATTGAAAACAATCGAAGATACGGAAAAATCATAATAAAGTAATTCATCTTTCCCAAAAATACAAAACGAAGACGGATTCATAGGATACCGCCTTCGTTTTTCTTTATTTTGAGATAATTATGTTTTTACTTTTTTTACAACACCATTTTCTTTATTTTGAGAAAATTCTGCTTTTAATCATTTTCAATTTACCCTCAACCACATCTACAAAGAACTTAAATTCTTTAGTTTTGAAACTTGAAACTAAAAATACGATGCCTATTACACAAACTGCCACGAAACATTTTGCTGTAAATGCCAAAACTCCTCCTGCGGGCATTACACTGAAAATCAACCAAACAATACTGAAAGTTAATACAGAAATTATAAAGTATTTTGCCCACTTCAAATAATACATCGTGGGCTTTTTCCCGAGCCCGTGTTTATAAACAATGTACGGGTCAAACCAAACATTAGTAACAACTCTGCTGATTGTAGTTCCCAACAGAACACCCAACAACCCTAAATATTTAGCCAATATTACAGATACAACAATATTTATACCCGCGGATATCAACGGTCTGTATTTTCCGTGAACAAAAAGTCCCATTGTTGTCCTGAACATCCATACGGAGTTCATCATACCGATTATGTAGAAATTCAAAGCAATAACGAAGGCTTCCGCAGTATTCAAGGCATATTTTGCTCCGAATACCAATTCCACAAAAGGAGTCATCAAGGTTGCTAAACATACGAATGAAAAACCGTAAAAAAGGAATGAAACAAATGTAACATTGTTAAGCAAGCCCTCGTGTTTTGATTTGTCTTCTTTAGCAACAAAATTACCGATGCTGGCAGTCAAGGACGAAATAATTGTTTGCATTATCATTGTAACAGAAGTGACTATCAACGTGTAATTTGATAGTTTACCGACAGAAGTTACACCAATCATAACAGACAGAATTATATTATCGGTTCCGTCCAATAATACACCGCCTATTTTGTATATCATTGTTGCTTTAACATTTGTTGTAACGGCTTGGAACTTTTCCCTGCTTATCTTTTCCTTCTTATATTCCTTCAGGAACGGATAGTTTTTATCCGCTTTGACAGATACCGCGCAGTTTTCCAGGAATGTACAGATTACCTGAACAACAAGATACAGAATAAAGTTTCTTGTTACAACTAAAATCGCACATTGTGCAACTGATTTTACTATTGCAAAATAAAATCTGTATCTTGAAACCACCCTATCCCTTTGGTCTGCCGTAAACATAGACTTCTTATAGGCAAAGAAATATGAACAGGTGGTATTGCACAGGAACAAGTAATATATAATTGTCAGATGGGGTATGTCGGGGGTGTCCTTAATCAAGAAGTCCAAAAACGGAGATATTGCCATACCTATAACGAAAACAACAGCACCGATACAGGCATAGGCTTTCCTGTACAAATTCATATACCCTGCAATCTCTTGCTTGTTATTTTCCGCAATGGGTTTATACAAATTAAAAATAATTGCACTTCCGACGCCTAATTCCGCAAGTGACAATACCGTTAAGATATTAGAAAAAAGTCCGTTTACACCTAAATATTCTTCATTCAGGAATCTTACGAAAACCATTCTGACTACAAAGTTTAACAGCACATTGGCAACTTGTGCCATCAATCCTGTAAGAGAATTGAGTATTGTATTATCGGATCTGCTCTTTTTATTCATTTTTCACCAACCGTTAACTATATACTTTTATCAAAAATTAAAATCGGCGCCGCCTTTAATTATAGCAGCGAATTTTTTATCTTTTCAAATTCATCCCTGTGTGCAAATTCATTTTGAACAGAATAATCGTAATCCGCATATTTTTGACACTCATTTTTAAAAGAATCTGCGTCAAAATTTTCCAAAACCGATATATAATTCAAATCTTCAAGCCATATTTTATACACACCCGAAATTTTCTTGTTTGAATTATCAAAAGCAATACAGGGGGCGCCCGTTATGGCGCAAAAAATCATACAGTGAAGCCTGTCGGTCACTACCAGTTTTTTCCCTGAAATCATTTTCAAAAAGGATTTGACGGTTGCTTTATAAGTATCGGGCTTGCAATCGTCCCGCGATACATTTACCGTATCCGTCTCTTGAACATCATTAAAAATCGAAGCAAGTATTTCTCTCACTTCCGAAACATCAAAACTCCGCGCCTTTTCAATATCGTTCCTGAAGACGCAAAGAGCTCCGCCTCTGTTTTCTTTATATTCATTGACAAAATTCAAATACAGCACTATGTCCGGTGTCAGTTCCACGGTTTTTGCCTCTTTGAATAAAGCCTTCATTTTGAGATATGATTTTTCTTCTCTTGCAAAAATGTGCAGATTCTTATGACTCCTATAAGTCTTTACTGTCTTTTTCAAACGGTAATTACCATAGGAACTATCGGCAAAATTCAATGTTTGCGGGAAAGAAACTATTTTATTCTTTTTGAAATTCTTTATGACAAATCTTCTGCAATTTTCCAAAGAGGAGTATGAGCTATCCATATTGCCCCCGCCCACTATTGTAACTATGTCCCTGGGAGTAATAATTTTCTTAACCCATCTGAATGTCGAATATGTTGCAATACTCGGAATCATTACAATTTTATATTCAGGGAAATTATCTTTTAAAAACTTCTCGTGTGCATAGGTAATTGCCATATCACCCAAGTTCTGATAAAAGCCGCTTAAATAAACAAATATCTTTTTGTCGTTTTTAGTTAAGTTTGAATCCAAGGTCTCGCTTCTTATCAATCCTGATACAATGGACTTTAAATGTATAATATTATCTTTTGCTATTCTACTGAAATCAGTTTTCAGCTTCCGACCTTTTCTTGATAACTGCATAATTCCGTTAACTGCTTTTTTATATAAATATGCAACAAACGGTATTTTGAATTTAAAAAAGTAATAACAAAGTTTTTCCCCTGCTGTCGCTTGTCCCACAACGGATTTTAAGGGCATTGAGCATAGAGAGGTATCATTAAGCAAAAGTTTTGTTTCTTTCTTAAATGTTGAGTAATTTTCAGTTAACATTGCATTATCGAAACATGACCAAATCATCCTTATTCCGACTAAATATAACCTTTCAAGGTTGACTGTTCCTGATTTTGTCAATATTTCCCGTATTCTTTCCAACCGTGTATGTTCCATTAAAAACCTGTTTTTTCTATATATGTGGGTTAAGGAACCGGAATTCAAACAATAGTAGTACAGGCACTTATCAACAACGGAAACTTTAGAACAGTTTTGATAAGCCGCAATATTAAAAAACAAATCCTCCGTATATACTTCCCTTTCGGAAACAAAGCAATCTTCGGTAATAATTTCTTTATTAAACATTCTCAGCCAAAGGAAGTTCGGAATTTTTGTTTTGTCCGTTTTTAAAGCAAAAATGCCGGGCAGAATCAAACTGTCAACAAAATCCTCTTGAGAATAAACGCACTTGTCATGTACCAATGTCTTTTCGGATGTGCCGTTTTCATTTTCTAAACAATATGAGCATATTGCAATATCACTTTTGTTCTCAGTAATACTCTTATACAACTCTTCAATATAATGGCGGTCCATATAGTCATCACTGTCAATAAAGGCTATGTACTTACCTTGAGATTTTTCAAATCCCGCTTTTCTTGCACTTGTAAGACCGCCGTTTTCTTTGTTGATAACAACAACTCGGCTATCGGTTTCTTTGTATTCATTACAGAGTAATAAAGACGAATCCTTTGAGCCGTCATTGACGAGAATAATCTCTAAATTCTTATATGTTTGCTTTATTATGCTGTCAACACACCTATTCAAACTCGTTTCTGCATTATATATAGCCACAATAACCGATATCAAGTCATTATTCATCATCATTACCATCCCAACAAAAAGCAAAAAAATCTTTTGATTATTTAAAAAGAATACTGTTCAATTCTTCAATGCTTTTTTTCATATCAAATTCTTCGCCTCTTTTTTCAGCGGACAGTTTATACTTATTATACAAAGCGCTGTCAAAAAGAAGTTTTTCTATACCTTCCTGTAACGAACTCTCGTTGTTCTCCGTAATAATTCCGTATTCTTCGTTTTCACCCAATATTTCTCTCATTCCGGAACATTCTGTTGTAACAACGGGAATTCCGACTACGAGGGATTCAATAACGGCGGTACTGTATCCCTCTCTGTAAGATGAGCAGACGTACAAATCCGCCTGTTTTAAATATTTATGAGGATTATCCTGAAAGCCGACAAATGTAACATAATCAGCCACCCTTTTTTTCTGAACGTCACTTTTAAGATTTTCTCTTAAAGTGCCGTCACCGATAATGTAAAAATGGACTTTTCTGCAGCTTTTTTCATTGATTTTTGACGCAATATTTATAAGTCTGTCAAAGCCCTTAACCTGTTCCAATCTTCCAACGCTGACAATATTGAATTCATTCTTGTCAAATACCAAGTCGCAGACTTCCGTTAAATTATGTTTTATCTGCTCGGTATTTATGGGATTATAGTAAACTGTACTGTTATTCTTTGCTAATTCGGGGAAATGTTCAAAAAAGACAGTTTGAGCAGTTTTTGCCACAAATACAGTTTCATCAAACTTACTGTAACAATTTATCAATTCCTGTCTGTTTCTGTAAGATTTGGTTAAGACGCTGTCTTTAATGGGAGATGTGTGAACCCAGTTAATGAGTTTTGCATCATAGTTGCAACCGCTGACTATTCTTGTTGCGGGACCTTCTAAAAACGAAATAATAATATCGTATTTTTCTTTTATCATTGACCTGAACAAAAATCGGGGACTGAACAATTTGAAAAAATGAATGTTCCCTCTAAACGACTTTTTAAATACATAACTGTAATTTACTTCTTTATTTAGCTGTTTCAACAAAGAACCCTCGTTAAATAATGTTTTAACAAATATATCACAGTCGTTAGTTTTATAGTTGTTAACAATTTGAACAAGCGTTCTTTCCGCTCCGCCGCCGCCCAATGTGGGAATAAAGAATAAAATTTT
Organism: Acutalibacteraceae bacterium; assembly: GCA_051892415.1. Classification (GTDB taxonomy): domain Bacteria; phylum Bacillota; class Clostridia; order Oscillospirales; family Acutalibacteraceae; genus DTU089. The sequence goes on from JBJFGF010000053.1 coordinate 19,698, forward strand.
CATTATACAATCCTCTTTAAATATTAGTTGATAATTGAATAATACGTCCTGATAAGCGGACCTATCAAATCTTTGTTTATGCCCAAATAATAGCTAATATAGGGTGTCGATCTGATTTCAAAAACTAAGAACAGGCAGAACAGCGCAATCATAACTCCTTTAATGATTTTTTGGTTACTCGCCCTGAATGCCCTTTTCAGAATATAGGGATAGAATAAAATCGAGTATATGTTTGTGTACATTGCAAATCTTGCGAAAAGCCAGTTATATGACGCAAACATATAAATAAATGCGTTCAGTAACATAATGTTTGAATATACACGATAGTAAATATCATCTTGGTCAACGCGTTTTCTATATATAAATGAGATTGCCGGAGGAACAAGCATAACCAAAACTCTTAATATGTTTGCACCGGATTCGGTATCGGTTTTCAAGTTTTCAATGTAACTGTCATAAACGGTATTTTCCAAAAAGATTTCCGAGTTTTGCAGTACGGAAGAAAAGTTGGCAACCAGAAAAAGAACCACCGCTATGTACAAAACCGTAGATGCGTTCCACACCTTTTTCCTTGCAAAGAAAAACACGGGTAACATAAACAATGCCGATGTATGAATTGTGGACAGCAAAAGCACAAGGACCATATATCTTATGGGCTTATTTTCAACTATATACTTTGTAGCAAAAAAGAGAACTGCCACTACAATATATTGGCGCAAACCGTTCATAGTTCCCAAATAAATGCCGGTGACATAGAACAAAAACATAGACATTCCTATGTCTTCACTGTATTTGTATATTGAAATTATTATCAGACCTATTGTAAACGCCGCCACAACAAACAGGAACGCCTGTTCACTGTCCGTTATCTGACCTATCAAAATCATCAATATGCCGAAACCTTTTTCCCGGGGTATATCCAGATTAGAAAAATCTTTTAAACTGTAAAATTTGTACTCATTAAAACGGTACATATAGTAACCCGTGTCACCGATTCCCGAACGCAAACCGCAAAAAACTATTAAAACGGCGGCAAAAACAAATACAATAACCCAATTTATATTATTTCTCTTTCTTATAATACCGCCGTTATTTGCAGCAAGTTTTGATTGGTTTGAACAAAATGCGTAACAGATCAATGAGAAACCAAGCAATATAATCCAAAATAACATTGACTTCTAACCTTCCAATTCATTTAGGCGTTAATTAACAAATAAATGTATAATAATATTCCGAAAGGAATAGCCGCAATTACTAATCCTTTGCTTTTAACATCTTCGGAAAGAATATGTTTTTCCTTTTTTAACAGACATTCTGCAACATAATGAATTGCAAACCTGAATTTATGTTTTAGTGTTGCATTGGGATAACTTAAAATAAACTTTCTGTAATAGATATAACTGTTAAGGTTTTTCTTGTAGGACTTTCTGATATTTGATGTAAACCCGTCAGCCATATACTCAACAATGCACAACGGCTCGTTCATAATAAGCATATCGTAATCCAAATCAACCATAAAGTATTTATAGCAGGTGGGGAACAACCTTTCTCCATCAAACTCGGGGGATTTATACGGCCTTATAAGTTCAGGCCTATATACCATTTTTTTATCACCGCTGCCGCCCAATCTGTTGTAATAATCATAGACCTTCATACTTTTTTGATTCGGCAGGCCTTTTCCTATAACTTTTCCGTCCTCTGTTATGTCCAGACCCACAATTCCGGCATAGGATTCGTTGCCGTACTTTCTCCAAAAAGTTATTATTTTCTCAACTGCGTCGTCAGTCATATAGTCATCGGAGTCTATGGAAACGGCTAATTCCGTAAATATATTGTCATAAGCAGTATTATACCCGCTATGCATTCCGCCGTTTTTCTTGTAGATATATCTGATCGGTATTTTACCTTCAGCCATCCAAGAATCAACCACTTCTTTAGTATTATCCGTAGAACCGTCATCAACAACTAACCACTCGAAATCATCGCAGGTTTGACGCAATAAACTTTCGTAGCACTTATTAAGACAATATGCCCTATTATATGTTAACGTAAATACTGTAAGTGTCGCCATTACTAAAACTCCTGAAAATTATTTTATTAGGTTTACAATTTCATCCACTTGATTACTGATATTTGATACGGATTCTTTTATGATTTTATTTACTTCATCCTCATTTTCGATCAAGGATTCAAATTTACCGATTAACAAATTTCCGTCAATTCTGTCAATGGGTATTGCATATTCGCTCAAATTAAAATCTTTCATTATTCCGTCGCCCTTGTTGCCGCCATAGGTTATTGCAACGGACGGTACCATGGATGACAAAGAAAAAATAACGGAATGGAAACGGGTTCCCACAAGGTAATCAAGTTCACTGTAAATCTTTTTCATTTGCATACAGTTAAGCTGTCTGTTTGAAAAAACGGAGAACTTACAACCGTCGGGAATTTCTTCAATTACCTCTTGAATACAGGCCATATCGTTTTCGTGGCTTTTTTCATCATACACGTGTTCGATCAGTACGGGATAGTAATTGTTTTTACAAAGCCACTGAATGAAGTCAACTAAACTTTTTTTGTAGTTATGATATAATTCGTCGGGATTTGCAGCGCCGGTAAACCTGTAAGGTCTCATAGTAAGACCCACGCATTTTTTCTGTCCCAAGGGTATTCCGTTATCGGCTAATTCCTTTTTAGAGTCAAACTCATCATCTTTAGGAAGATGAAAGGCTATATCGGTAAACAAGTAAGATTTCACGTTGCACTGCTCTTCCAACTGCTTTTGTGAAATATGCTCCCTTGACATAACGACCTTACACTTTGACAATGTGCGGTTAAGCATTTTTTTTACAAGGGGGCTTTTGAAAGGTCCGAAGGAATTCGGCATAATGTAAACATCTTTTCCGCAGGACAGCGCCATTCTGATATGATACAGAAAATAGTATATTTTATATGTATCCGCCAATCCTCCGTAAGCGTGGAGGAATCCGCCTCCCTTAACAAAACAAGCCTCTGCCTGTTCAAATAAATCGATACTCTGTTTATAATCGTCTTTTAAAAATTTCTTGATTATTTTTCTGAAGCCTTTGTGAACTAACGGCTCGCAACAAAGCATGTCCGATAGGCTTGTAATTCCCCAACGCAGTGTTAACAACATTGAATACTTAACATTGTCTTTTCCTGAATTTTTTCGTGAAGGATGCTTCAATATCGGAAAGAAATTCTTAATTCCGACTGCTTTTGACTGACTGCTGTTATTTTCATCCGCTAGCATATAAAACTGTCCGTTATAGCCTGCTTTTTCAGCAATTTCAACAGTCTCCCAAATTAAAGCCTGGTCGCCCCTGTTCTTATCATCGCAACCCGGAAGAATTAAAAATCTTTTTTCCATATCACTTACTCCAAAATACAACAAATCTTACAGATATGCCTCTGTGGCATTGTCTCTGTATTTAATTACACAGGGATTTCCGATAGCTATTGAATGAGAGGGTACGTCACAATTAACAAATGAATTAGGAGCAATCATTACATCATCTCCGATTACAATGTTACCAACAACAGTTGCATTAACACCGATCCACACATTATTGCCTATTTTCGGGATTCCTTTTCTTTTTCCTCTGTTTTCTTGCCCGATGGTAACACCTTTATGAATGTTGCAATGACTGCCGATAATGACATCGGGATTTATTGTTATACAGTACGGATGACTTATAAACAAACCCGGTCCTGCCTGTAACCCTCCGGGAAATTCACAATTATTAAAATATCTGAAGAAACGCAACATTGCCAAATGGAAATACTTCAACGGCAAAAAATTGGTTACCTGAGCCCTCCTGTATGCAACCTGAAACATGGGAACTTTTCCGTTTTCTCTTCTTTTTCTGTCTTCAATTAAAGCTGAATTTTTCATTTAACTCACCCGGATAGATTTATAAATTTTACAGTGAATAAAGTTTTTCAACTGTTGTGACGACAACGGTTTTTTTGTCGAAATTTTTTGCAATATGTCTATGGGAGTTTTGTCCCATTTCAACCTTTTTATCATAGGGCAATTCAATAAACCGTTTCATTTTTTCGTATAAATCATCGGTATTTCGGGGTTCTGCAAGGTAACCTGTTTCACCGTCAACGACTGCTTCCAAACAGCCGTGAATATTACTGGTAATAACAGGTCTGCCCATGGCTCCGCATTCCAAGTTGGTATTTGCCATACCCTCATGCCAGGACGGAAGAACAAAACAGTCGCAGTTCTCAATAAACGGCTTAACGTCATTTTGGAAACCGTAATTTTTCAGCCAACCCTCATCCTCATACCGACGTATTATTCCGTCATAATCTTCCTCAGCCATACCCAGCAACTCCAGTTTAATATTGTAGCCCCCGTCAAAAAGTTTCTTTGCGGCGGAAAATATTTCTTCCACACCTTTTTCTTTCATTATTCTGCCGATGAAAAGGAAACGGGTTTCGTCCCTTTCGTCCGGATACTTTGCAAAACCGAATTTTTCCAGATTCACCCCCGCGCCGTTTAAAACACAGGTGTTATCTTTTTTTACAACGCTTTCTTTTACTAATATATCTCTGTTTTCCACATTTTCAAAAAATACAATCTTCGCCTTTTTTAAGCCGATTTTGTACATTTTTACAACGATTTTTCTAAGCAAATTATCACTTTGGAACGTTGTACCCAACCCCGTAATATTAACCGCATACGGAATTCCCGTCATTCTGCATAAGAATCCGCCGTACACATTCGGCTTTATGGTATATGTAATCACCATATCGGGTCTGAGTTGTTTTAAAATCTTACGATACGTTTTTAATAATGCTAAATCTCTGACAGGATTAACTCCCCTGCGGTCGATTTTTGTCTCAATAACTTTTGCACCTAATTGTGATAATTCATCAAAAAAACCGTTGTTGGGTGTGGATAGAAAGACTTCATTTTCTTTGCACAATTCCGAAATCAAATCACACCTGAAATTATATAACCCAACGCTGTTATTTGCCATTATTAAAATTTTCACTGCGTCACCACTCCAATGAAAGTTCTACGCTCTGTATTTTGGAAAATACCCGGTATTACATAAATCGTTTCGCAAATCGAGTAATTCATTATATTTATCCTCATCAATTACCTTTTGTCCGATACTGAACCGGGTTAAATCACCTTTTCGATAGAAAGACTTTTTAAATTTAAATAAATTATCCTCGCCGGAGCCGACTCCTCCGCCTAAATGGAAGGTTTTGCAACCGTTCTCGCAACCCCACAATGCCGCTTTATACAACAAAAGATTGCTCGGTGCAAGACTTCTGTATTTATATTCAGAGCCGGACAAATGATAATTCAGTTTGCCGTTAGCATAAATCATTATGGACGCCGCAATTATTTCATTATCAAGGACTGCGTAGAATAATTGAGCGTTTTCAGGCAGATCGTTAAAAATGCTTTTATAAAATTCATTTTCAAAGAAATAGTATTTCTCGGCCTCATCCTTTTTCATTGTGGCATTATATATATCACGGAATTGTTCAAACAGAACTTCGCTTCTGCCGTTGTAAATTTCAATACCTGCCTTCTGCGCTTTCCTTATCATGTTTCGATTTTTGCTTGTTATATTCGCCCAGATTTCTTCCTGAGACGATAAATCAAGTGTAACGGTATTCCCTAAATCAATTACTTTATATTCATTCCTTGACCATATTTGATTATTTAAAACAGGGTGGAACCGTACAAATTCGCTTATTATTCCGTTATTTTTACACCATTCAAAATATTGTTGAAACAAAGCCGCGGTGCTGTCCCCCTCAACTATCCAACCGCCGTAACCGTAGGGGGTAGCAAAATCAAAATATGCATTTTTAGGGATCTTTTCGACAAAGTGTTCATCTTTTGCCACGTCCCTCTTCATTACTACATTTATCCCCTTTGTATTTTCATCCTTATAGTAGAATAGCAAAGGTTCTCCGTCACCGTGAATTTTAAAGGCTTTGACATATCCGCTCAACCAATAAACGTCATAATTTTTAAACGAACGGACTATTTCATCCCATTCATAACTTTGTTCTAATTTGTAAACTTCTAACATAATTTTGTTCCTTTTCCCATGACCTCAACTATACGGGACATATCCTCTTTTGTGTATCGCTGATCACATATTAAACTGATCTCTTTGTCATATATATATCTTGTACAATCATTCAATTTATGTAATTTTGTTATCGGCCAATGAACCGGACAATATATGCCGTTTTCAATTAACAGTCCTTTTATCCTATCCCTACTGTTTACCGCAACAGGAATAAATAACGGACAATCGTCATCATTAACTTTCGAAAAAACTGCAATATCTTGCAGTGAGTCCAACAAAATTTTTGCGTTTTCCCGCCTTTTTTCCTTTATATACCCGATATCCAAATATCTGCTTAATCTGACATCCCGCTCGCTTGCCGAACCGACTGTATTTATGCTGTCCAATATTTCTTCTGCTTCATTAAATCCCGACAAAAAGTCTTTTGATTTTGATTTTCCGGATATATAAAGAGCCTTTTTCTCCATGGATTCTTTACGGAGATTGACATATTTTAAATCAGGTTGAACAATTTCCGTATTTTCAAATAACAAATCTTTTCCGAATGCAAATCCTCCGCTCCAAATTCCGCACCATTTTCTCAGACTGCCGAAATAATAATCAGCATCCTTATAATTTTTGCAAAATACGGAATGAGTTAAGTCCCGAATTACAATTCCGTTATAATCCGAGTAATCGCAACTGTCACAAAAGCCGAAATAGTCTAAAACTAACAATAGTTCCGAATCATCCGGTATATTTTTACAAAGTTTTCCGGCTGACATATAAACAGAATAAAAATCCACGGAAAAGCCTGTTTCCAAAAAAGGTTTTATCATACTGTCACAGCACCAAGAAGGTAACGAAGCTTTTTTTATGCCGTAGCGTTTTTTTATATCTTTCAATATATACATCAGTGCTACCCGACCGGATAAGAACCACAAACACGACTCGGGGAAAAAACTGTTTTCATTATCCTGTACAGGAACTTCCCAAAACTCGCTTCCGATTTCCTTTGCCATAAATCAGTCCCTCTTTAACTTTGAAAAAGACACCATATTATTATATTTTCCCTCTTTATAAACACGGGAGCGCAACAGCCCCTCTTTTTTAAATCCGCATTTTTCAAAAAGCGTTTGTGAAGGAATATTGCTCTCAAGAACTTCTGCATAAATACAATTCAACCGCATTTCCTCAAATGCATAGTTTACCAATGTATTCAAAGCATCTTTTCCGTATCCGCGGCCTCTGCCCCTATCTTTGTCCATTTTTATATGAACCTGAGCAACTCCGTTTTTTGAATCAATATCCGTTAAAAACACAGTGCCGAGACCCGTTTCATCGTTTTCAAGCATAACTATACATCTCAAAACATCCGTCCTGCCCTGTTGTGCCGCTATCCAACTTTTCTGTTCTTCAAAAGATACGGGAAAAGAACTTCCGCCCAACATTCTTTCTGTTTCGGGATCATTTATCAAACCCATTAAAAGCTCTGCGTCTTCAAGTGAAACAGCCCTTAAAACTATTTTATTTCCTTTTATGTTCATTGATTAACCTTTCTGTCTCCTCTTTCTTTATTTTGTTCTGCTCTATATACATCGAAATCTGTTAATTCATCAACACCGCGTTCACCGATACCCTCATGTTTCAATACCGTCGTTACAGATTTGATGATAATTTTTACATCGTTTAAAAATGTAATATTATTTACATAACTTATGTCATATTCGAATTTTTCTTCCCAGGAAACAGAATTCCGTCCGTTGACCTGTGCTAAACCGGAAAGTCCCGGTCTGACATCGTGTCTATGCATTTCTTCTTCTGAGTAGAACGGCATATACTGTACTGCTAACGGTCTGGGTCCTATTACGCTCATGTCACCTTTAATTATATTAAAAGCCTCGGGAAGTTCATCTAAAGATGTAGCTCTCAAAATTTTACCGAATTTTGTGAGTCTTTGATCATCCGGCAATAAATCGCCGTTTTCATCTCTTTCATCCGACATAGTTCTGAACTTATATAATCTGAAAATTTTTCCGTCTTTTCCCGGCCTGTCTTGTTTAAATAATACAGGACTTCCAAAATTGATTTTTACCAGGATTGCAACAATCACATACAGCCACGAAAAGACGGTTATTGCGGCCAAACCGCAAATAATATCAAATACTCTTTTAAAATATCTTTCATAAATACCGTTGGGCTTGTGTTCCATCGGCTTCACTCCCCCCATTATCAATCAAAACAACGCTTAATTACTTCAATGACTCTGTTCTGCTGTTCAGTTGTCATTTTGTTATCACTGGGCAGGCATAGTCCGCGACTGAAAATATCCGCTCCCACGTCCCGGGCTTCGCCTGCAATATATGCATTTGTCATTGCACGTCCGTTACCGTTTCTTGTAACAAAACCGTTCATTCTGTAAATAGGTTGCATATGCATGGGCTTCCAAATCGGTCTGCCCTCCGCATTTATTTCTGCCAAATTATCAAGGATTTCATGGGGACAGGATTTTCCCGCTTCCGTAACATAGCAATAATCCTGTTCACTGCGGACCTGTTTGCACATTGCGTCCCTGTCTATAATCAGACATGACAACCAGAAGTTCGGCTCGCTGTTCTGCTCATCATATGGATTCATTGATACGGGAAGTTCCTTAAACGCTTCCTTGTACCTCATATATATCGCTTTCTTTTGGGCAATATGTTCCTCCAAATAGGGAATCTGTCCGCGTACCACCCCTGCAATAACATTACTCATACGGTAGTTATAGCCCAACTCCTCGTGCTGATACCAAGGAGCGTTTTCTCTTGACTGGGTTGACCACTTACGAGCCTTGTTTGCTGCCTCTAAACTATCTGTCAAAAGCATACCGCCGGAAGAACCTGTTATTATCTTGTTGCCGTTAAAACTGATGCAATTAAATTCCCCGAAAGTTCCTGTTTGAACGCCTTTATATGTAGACCCAAGGGATTCGGCGGCATCTTCAATAATCGTTGCGCCGTGCCTGCGGCAAATTTCCATGATCTCGTCGATCTTACCCGGAGTACCGTAGAGATGCGCAACTACAACTACTTTAACCTCGGGATAAAGTTCGAAGGCTTTTTCAAGCGCCGCAGGATCCATATTCCAGGTGTCGTATTCCGTATCAATAAATACCGGAACTCCGCCCTCGTAAACCACCGGATTAACGGTTGCATCAAATGTCATATCGGAGCAGAAAACTTTATCACCCGGTTTAACTCCTGCCAGTTTTACCGAAAGGTGAAGTGCCGCCGTACCCGCGGAAAGAGCAACCGCATATTTGCATCCGACTTTTTCGCAAATCTGTTTTTCAACCTCGTTAATATTCTCTCCGACAGTTGACATCCAATTTGTATCGTATGCTTTCTGCACGTATTTAATTTCATCCCCGTGCATTGTGGGTGATGACAACCAAATTTTTTCGTCAGTCATTTTTCTTTCTCCTCATTTATTGCACCGTCATTCACTCATTATTTAAAGAGTGAATCCCGTAAATCACAAATTCGGGTTGATTTTTATTTTTCGTCTGATAAAATCTTACACCAAATCATATGCTTATTTTGCGACACAAGCAATAATCTGCCTCTTTTAATTCAACTGAGTTTTGGTGAATTTTTTGTTCTGAAAAAGAATTGCAAAAACACATTCATATTAACTTTTTCTGCAAATGAACACACCAACCCAAATTACAATAATTATATACCAATAATTCGCAACTTGTCAACAAGCACATTGCTTTTCAATGCTGTTTTTTCTGCCCCGAAAATACATTTAAACGGCTTGAGAAACGACACCGTACAAAAGGAGACCCACTCAGATTTGAGAGGGCAATAAATGTGTATTCAAACTCATTTTTAAAGAATCTTTCAGTTCCGTTCTAAATTGAACACCGATTGAAAAATTGAACAAAGAATTTTTTGTCGATAATGCGTAAACAACAGCAATATTCAGAGACGCTCCGTAACCGGCACCGGTAAATCTACTTGCTATTATAGATTGAAGTAAATATTACAAAAATGACCTCCTTGTATTTGGTAACACCATTTTACAAGGAGGTTTGTGTTTTGTCGAATGTGTGGATATTATATTAAATTTCATCCTTTTCTTTTGATGTCTTTTATAAAAGAGTTTTTCCTTACCACTCTATCCAGGTCATTTCTTGCTCGATATCCCAAAAACATTTGCCGTCAATTATGGGTTCGTTTAATACTTTTTCCATACATTCGTTTTGCGTTTCTGCGATACATTCATAGACGGTTTCAACATAATTGTCTGATGAATCCCACAAATGAATTTCAAACGAGTAATTTTTAGTCATGGGGTTGTATATCAAGCCGTGAAAAAAGTATTTTTTACCTTTGTAAATAACAGCCTCTTCTTGAAAGGTGATTTTATCTACAAAATCAGAAGCTTTTCCGTCTATCATATTTTAATCCCCCTAAAAAATTTTTTATACTTTTTATATTCTTCTGTGGTTAATGGTCTAGCCTTTCTGTTTGAAAAGTCATCAGGCTTGTATTCGTGCACATGTAATACCGGCTTTCGTGAAGGGTCAATGGTCGTTTCGGGATGATAGGCTATTTCAAAACGCAAATAGTGATTTTTATCATACTCTCTGTACATTTTAAATGTGCCGTCAGGGTGTAACTGGATATAGGATGTGCTTGAATGAGCTTCTTCCGGTAATCCCTTATGTCCCAGTTTACCTTGCAATACTTTTACTCCCGCTATTTTATCAACTGTGTCGTAGGTATAAGCAACATTATTTCCGCTTGCATAAGTTCCTCTTCCACCCATATTATCGCACCACCTTTCGTGATTCTCGATAATCAACAGTGATAATATTGCCTTGCATTTCGTCAAACGGACTACCCAAACAGATGATTTTTTCGGGCTCAAGCCTTCTTAACATTTCGTTGTAACCACGCATAAAGTTAAGTTTAGACTGTTTGCAACCTATCATACCGATAGCTACTGTTGCTCCTTTTTCTACCCCGTCAAAGCAAAACTCATAACTTTGAGAAAGTCCCCAGCTTATAGTTGGAATAACCGTTAAACCTTTACTTTGCCAATATGCTCCTACCCAACGATTTTTAGCCACACTCTGAAGCTGTCGCCACAAATCCATATCAGTATATGTTGAAAAATCTGGTGAGAGCAGGAAAGAATACTGTGAGTATCTTGCAAGTGTTCTGTCGGGATTGTCGTAGATACCATTAAAGCGGTAATCATCAACAAAGAAATGAACGCCTTTTTGTTTGTTTTCTTTGTTGTCATTGTTTCTTGTGTCTGAACATGCTACCAACGCTATATTATCTGTTGGTAAGCTTTGTTTTTGTATAAGTGGAAGGCCCCACTTACCTGTAGTTTCAAAATTGTTACGCATAAAAAGAGGGTTGTCCCTCATTGTTTTACTGGTCATATTATGACACCTCCGGAATTATTTTTGTTTTTTGCATGACATTATCGCAACAAAAAGTCACACTTTTTGTGTGATATTTGTTGCATTTTTCTCCGGAAAGTGCTATTATGTATTTACCAAGATACGAATGGCAACATTCGGAGAAGAGCATTGTATTGATTGCGCCAACAATCTTTACAGTGCTTTTTATTTTTAAAATCAACACACTCATAATTACATCACCGTCCTTTGCTGAAAGAATCTTTTAATATGTTGATCGTTTTTGTGCGGCAGCTTTTGAAACGCCATAGGTATTCATAAGTTCCTCAATCGACATATTTTTAGTTGATTCATAGGGCATCATTACTTCTCCCGCAAGAGCCATAACTATCCACTCAAGCCTTCTAAAACAAGGAGTGTTTTTAGTTAATTGTCTTGAAAAAACAGGCTTGAATCCAAGCTTATCTGCAAACGGGTGCATAATCTCGTGCATAATATGCATACGGTCGCCGCCTGAATTTTTTTCATAAGCCCTATTATATGTTGATTCTTTAATTTGAATTAACCAACCAAATTCATCTTTTTCACATTGGGCAGGAACATTGCCGGGAAGCACATTATTATAAACTATTTCATATCTAACGTCATCGAAGCCCTCAAATTCAGGAAGTTTATCAAGAAGTTTAATTGGGTCAATAGGTTCGGTCTCAGAAACATTACATATTGAACGGAACAGTTTAGCATATAATCTTAACTCGTTACGGCTGGCAGGTTTGGTTTCGTAATCCATTAATTGTCCTCCTTGTTGAGAAGTTCAATAATTGCACTGGCAGTATTTTCATCTAAGTTTTCGAAGGAATGCTGAAATTGTATAGCAGCTCTGCGCTGCACAACATTCGCACCGGTAAGATGTATTTTAACTTGAGTTTTAGAGTGTTCAACTGCATCTTTAAGTTCAGTTTGCTCACTTGCACTTAAGTTGTAGTGTTCAATTAATGTAGGGATCCATTCTTCCGGTACATTTCTTTTTCCGTTTTCTACTGCTGAAACAAAGGGTAATTTTACATTAAACAACTTAGCGGTATCACCCATAACCTCGTGATTCTTTACTCGTAATATTCTCATAAACTCGCCAAATTTTGTATAAGCCATTTTCATTACTCCTTTCTTTATAAAATATAATAGCACAAGTAAATCTAAAAGTCAATAACAATATTAATCAAATTTTGATTAATATTGTTATTTCTCTTAATAAACATATTTATTTAAATCAACCACCAACGACAAAAACTCCTCACCGATTTCTCGATGAGGAGTTCATTATTAGATATAAAGTCTGACTTCAATATCGTTCCAGTTATACACCCGGCGTTTCGTGGACAAGGAGTAAATATATTC
>JBJFGF010000054.1:0-1690 GCA_051892415.1 Acutalibacteraceae bacterium
ATCAGCAGATTGACAGGGGTTAGTTACTATATTGTTCAGAAAATATAACCAATCACAGAACCGTCCCCTGATTTTTCCTTTGTTTCAACATTAGTATTTGTTATGGCTATAGTTATTATAATGATGCTTACGGGCTTGAGTTTTGAATATATTGCAAAAACATTAATAGAACAGGGTAATGGACCAGTTGATGATATATTCGAACAATATTTTAACCTAGCCAAAAAAACTAAAGTGAATAGTTCTAAGAACTATATAACAATTAAATATAATTTTTCTAAAAATAAATATAAAACCAAACAAATTTCTGTACAATTGTTCAATAATTATCGCAGGAGGTTATTATGGGCAATATACTAAAAAAATTAAAATGTAAAACTTATGGAACAGATATAATTGCTAAGTATTATTGGATTGCATACTTAATAGAAACAATTAGTGGTTTGTATTTTTCGTTGAAATTTTATAATAAGTATGATATTTTGTTAGGGACCGTTGCCTCAGATCAAACGACTATGCTCTTTCTTATGAAGTGGTTATGTTTTGGTTCAAAACTTTCACTCTTGATATCGGTTTCCGTATTGGTTATAAAATATATATCGTTGTATTTGACTAAAAGAAACACTAAATTTATTGTTATTCCCGGAATTATTAGTGTTTCAGATGTCATTTGTTTTATATATATAATCAACGGCATAATAAAAGCATTTGATACGAAAATTCTTTTACCGGTAGCTATTTGTTATTTGTTGATAGTAAAGTTCCTGTTGTTTTATGTTACTCTTTTGTTTATTAAAAGCAAAAAAACAAGAACATAAATTAGGACAGACAGGACAGGGGACAGGACAGGGGACGGTTAGCGTGAAAGTCCGCAGTATATAGAAACTGAATTCTCAAAAACACAATATATTGATTTTTGGCTTTCATCCGTTGTGTGTGCTTTTTGGCGCATGCGGTGTTCTATGTCCTGAGTGATAAAGTTGAAAATGGTATACTAATTAAGGGTGATAAAATGCCAAGAGTAGCGAAAACGGGACAGGGGACGGTTCTGTGTCTTGCAAATCAACTGCTTAACATGAACGCCAAAAGGGGGACAGGACAGGGGACGGTTCTGTGTCCTGAAAGATAAAGATGAAAATGTTATACTAATTAGGACAGGGGGACGGTTCTGTGTCCTGCCGCGGTATTGCGGAATTTCAAGAGTTTCCAAAAGCAAAAAGAGACAAGTTATTACGAGTTTTAAAGGAGCAAGGTTTGTCCATCAGGCAAATCAGTAGGTTGAGAGGAACGCCAAAAGGTGTTATAGAAAGGGTAATTAAAAATGATTTTTAATAAAACTTCAACAGGACACAGAACCGTCCCCTGTCCTGTTTCCCTGTCCTGTTTCCCTGTCCTGTTTCCCTGTCCTGTTTGTGTGGGGTTCAAATCCCACCTCACTGTTTCTACAAACCCCAAAAAAAGAAAATCACCCGATTGGGTGAACTCTGATTTATTTGCCCACTCGAAAATATAGTCGTCTCGTTTCGCGTTTGCTCACGATACTCCTTATTTTCTCCCTTTTCGCACTCCCAGAATCCGCCACCGGCGGCGGTCGTGCTCAAAGCCCACGACCTCCGGTAATCCGAACTTGTGTGAGGTTCAAATCCCACCTCACTGTTTCTACAAACCCCAAAAAAAGAAAATCACCCGA
>JBJFGF010000054.1:1790-1863 GCA_051892415.1 Acutalibacteraceae bacterium
TTGGGTGATTTTCTTTTTTGGAGCGTGCTACCGTAATAGATGTCACCCTATTTTTAAGGAAAATAGCTTAAAA
>JBJFGF010000055.1:0-7103 GCA_051892415.1 Acutalibacteraceae bacterium
ATTCGGTCCCAAGGGTTCGGCTGTTCGCCGATTAAAGTGGTACGCGAGCTGGGTTCAGAACGTCGTGAGACAGTTCGGTCCCTATCTGTCGTGGGCGCAGGATATTTGAGGAGCGCTGTCCTTAGTACGAGAGGACCGGGATGGACGCACCTCTGGTGCACCAGTTGTCACGCCAGTGGCACAGCTGGGCAGCTAAGTGCGGAACGGATAAACGCTGAAAGCATCTAAGCGTGAAGCCGCCTCCAAGATAAGATATCCCATAGCATAAGCTAGTAAGACCCCTCATGGACTATGAGGTTGATAGGCTGCATGTGTAAGCGCAGTGATGCGTTGAGCTTGGCAGTACTAATAGGTCGAGGGCTTGACTTTGCTTTCCTTTTCTTCTATTTGCTTTCTCTCTTTGTTCAGTTTTCAGGGTGTGTGCTAAATATGCACCTTTAGCTCAGTTGGTAGAGCACCTGACTCTTAATCAGGGTGTCCAGGGTTCGAGTCCCTGAAGGTGTACCATACGGCCCGTTGGTCAAGTGGCCTAAGACTCCGGCCTCTCACGCCGGCAACATGGGTTCGAATCCCGTACGGGTCACCAAGCAAACTGACGCGCAAGCGTGGTAATATATATGGATTTAGCGTGCGAGAGTGCGTTAAAGATAAAGTCGGTGTCTATGACGATGAGGGTCCACCCGTTCCCATCCCGAACACGGTAGTTAAGCTCACTCGTGCTGACAATACTCGGAGGGCAGCCTCCCGGGAAGATAGGTCGACGCCGACACAAATACCGCCTCTTTACGGGGCGGTTACAACATTCCTCAATAGCTCAGTCGGTAGAGCATGCGGCTGTTAACCGCAGGGTCGTTGGTTCGAGTCCAACTTGGGGAGCCAAAAAATCCAAGTCATAGACTTGGATTTTTTTATTTATGTCCGCAGGCATAACTTCATTTTGCGAATTTTATGGAGCAAACTTTATTTCAAGTTTACTTGAACTTCATTGTTATACATAAATAAATGAAGTTATCTTACGATAAATGAAGTGTTACACAATGAAGTACGTCGTAATGAAGTTGCACTTCGTGCAATCTTAACTTTATCTTAACTCTTATAATATTGAACTTGGCTTAGGTTTGGGATATAATTAAAATATATTTATCTCTGAGGTTTCAAATGAAGAACATAATGATTGTTGATGATGATATTTATATCGGAAACATGATTGAGGAAACGATGCTTAAAAATGGCTACGGAGTCTCAAGGGCATATTCTGGAACGGAAGCTGTGCTTCTGCTGAAATCGGCAAAGCCCGATTTGATTCTGCTCGATCTTATGCTTCCCGGCATTTCGGGTGAAGAAGTTCTGTCCCGCATAAAAGACATTCCCGTTATAGTTGTCAGCGCAAAAGCGGATATTGACGACAAGGTTGGGATGCTTTCGGGCGGAGCGGTTGATTATATCACCAAGCCGTTTGATAGCAGAGAGCTTCTTGCAAGAATTGAAGTTCAGCTTCGAAAGCCTGTTTTGGGTGGATCGGTTCTGTTTCATAAGAGTATTGTTCTGGATACCGCAGCCCATTGCGTTTCGGTTGAAGATAAGAAAATCCGGCTTACGAAAACCGAATACGCAATATTAAAACAGCTTATGACAAATCCCTCTCAGGTGATAACAAAATCTCAGCTTCTGGAGCTTATAAGCTTTGATACTCCCGATTGCACCGAAAGCTCTCTTAAAGTTCATATCAGCAATTTAAGAAAAAAGCTGTCCGATGTTACCGATGAGGACCTCATTGAAGCGGTCTGGGGGATAGGCTTTAAAATGAAATGATATCTTAACTGTAACTTAACCTTTTTCTTTACCGCTTTCTTAACAGTTAGGTTATAGAATGAGCGCAAAGAAAGGAAGGTAATCTTATGGAATATGCACTTCAAACCGACGCCTTGAGAAAAGATTATAAAAATTTCAAAGCGTTAAACGGATTGTCAATGAACATTCCGAAAGGGTCAATCTATGGCTTTGTCGGCAAAAACGGCGCAGGCAAAACCACGCTCATTCGCTTGATTTGCGGCTTGCAGGAGCCAACCTCAGGCGGCTATACGCTTTACGGCAGGAAAAGCACGGATAAGGAAATCGTGAAGGCACGCAGAAGAATCGGTGCTGTTGTTGAAACACCGTCGTTATATCTGGATATGACTGCCGATGAGAACATGAAATATCAGTATAAGCTTATCGGCAACCCCGATTATTCAACAATCCCAGAGCTGTTAAAGCTTGTCGGGCTTGAAAACACGGGCAAGAAAAAGGCAGGCAATTTCTCTCTCGGCATGAAACAGAGGCTCGGCATTGCAATTGCGCTTTCGGGTAATCCGGATTTTTTGATTCTTGACGAGCCGATTAACGGCCTTGACCCGCAGGGCATTGTTGAAATCCGTGAATTGATATTGAAGCTGAACAGCGAAATGGGCATTACCGTTTTGATATCGAGCCATATTCTCGGCGAGCTTTCAAAGCTTGCAACTCACTACGGATTCATTGACAGGGGAAGCATCGTTTCGGAAATCAGCGCAGAGGACTTGGAAAGCAGATGCAGAAAACGCATCAGAGTTAAGGTTGATAATATTAAAAGCCTTATCCGTTACCTGGACGGCAAGGGTTTTGAATATTCGGTTATCTCTGAGGATGAGGCATATATTTACGCAAGCCCCGAGGTTACGGCTTTTGTTTCAGATTTAATCGGCGCAGGATGCAGAGTTATTGCAATGTCCGAATCGGACGAAAGTCTGGAAAGCTACTTTATCAATCTTGTGGGAGGCGAAAGATAATGAAAAATCTGTTATCTGCTGAATCTTTAAGGCTTTTCAAGAACAAACTGTTTTGGTTTCTCTCGGCGGCGGCGTTCATCTTCGGTGCTCTCATTCAAGTTTATGTTTATATCGGCGCAAAGGTTTCGGATATTGATCCGAAAATCGACATGGGATTATTTGCCGTCGGAATGGTTATCGGCTTTGTCGCCGCAATATTTGTCAGCCTGTTTGTCGGCACAGAATATTCAGACGGCACATTGAGAAATAAAATAATAAACGGAAAATCGAGAGCATCAATTTATTTTTCAAAATACATCGTGTGCTGTGCCGCAATGGCTGCGTTTTTTGCTTTCTATTATGCAGGTTCGTTGATTTTCGGGTTTGTTCTCTGCAAAGAGTTTATGTCAAAAGCTTCAGTGCTGATTATAATTGCTCTTGTGCTTTGCCTTGCGTCCTTTTCTTATATTGCCGTGTTTCTGGCGGTTGCGATGAACTGCGGCAAAAAATCCGCTTCGGCGGTTATTGCGCTTGTTGCTGCCATGGCGATGTTCTTTACAGCCGTTATGACTTCATCAAAACTCAGCGAGCCGGAGTTTTACGAAGAATATATTTATATGAACGAGGCGGGAGATGTTGTCAGCGATCCCGAAACGCCGAATCCCAATTATCCAAGAGGAACAAAAAGAAAAATCTATGAATTTATCAACGATGCAAACCCGACGGGTCAGTGCGTTCAGCTTTCGGGCGCAATAGATGAAAACGGTTCAGTCTGCAAAAAAGAATTTCTGATTTATTCCTGCGGTTTAATAATAATAGGAACTGCAATCGGAATGATTGTATTCAAGAAAAAAGATATTGTTTAGGTGATTATATGAAATATGCGGTTGCAGCTGTTTTGGCTTTGTCTGTGGTTATTATCATTTTGACGGTAAGGCAGATAGTGCTAAAAAAAGAGCTTGAAAGCATCAGTTCTCAACTCAGTGAAATATTAAAAGGTGATACGAACGCCTTGATAACTGTTTCAACAAATAATAAGTCTATCAAAGAAACAGCGTTGACTCTCAATGAAAAAATCAGGGACCTGAGAAAAACAGAGCTTCAGCTTAAATCAAAAAATGACGAGCTGAGAACCGCAATCACCAACATTTCTCACGATTTAAGAACGCCGCTTACGGCAATCTGCGGCTATCTTGACTTGCTGAAATACGAGGAAAAATCTAACGAGGTTGACAGATGTCTTGGAATTATTGAAAACCGAACCGAGGTGTTAAAACAACTCACGGAGGAATTTTTTAAATATTCGCTTGTTGCCTTTGAAGAAGATAAAATGAAAATCGAGGAAATATCGATTAACGGTGCTCTTGAAGAAAGCGTGGCAGCTTTTTACGGAGCATTCAAAGAAAAAGGAATTGAGCCGCTAATCAGCATAACCGAGCGCAAAATCACCGGAAGCCTTGACAAATCCGCCCTTTTGAGAATATTTGCAAACATTCTGAGCAATGCGCTCAAATACAGCGACGGAGACTTGGAGATAATTCTGAACGACAGCGGAAAAATTATTTTCACAAATACTGCAACTGGTCTTGATGAAATTCAGGTTGGGAAGATTTTTGACAGGTTTTATACGGTTGAAAACGCAAGAACATCAACGGGACTCGGCCTTTCAATCGCAAGGAGCCTTGCAGAGCGGATGAACGGAAAAATATCCGCTTCATACAGCAACAAAAAACTATCGGTTATTGTTGATTTCGGGGCGGAAAACGCTCAGAAAGCTCACTCATGAGCCATTAATCATTGTTATAACAAAACAAATAGGGCTGTAAAAAACAACCTAAAAGAAATCCGAGATTCACTCAAAAGTGAGTCTCGGTAATTTTTATGCTTGAAATTGTGAAAAATATATAATTCCACAAAAAATGTAGAAAAATTGGGCGTGAGCAATCAAAATTAACGCAAAAGCAACTCTTGACTTGTTAAAGTCAGGGGAAAGACCGTATACTTCTATATACAAAAAACAAGTAATATATAAGGGGTCAATTTTGTGGGATAATCACACGAAAAAAGCACTTGCTTTGGCAAGTGCTTTTTTCAATGAAATTCGCCTGCGGCGAATGAAATATCCTGCGGATATGAAATAGCTGACGCTATGAAATATTTGCTTCGCAAATGTGAAAGGTGACTTTTACTCCACATTTTGTCGTAAGGCAAAGCGGTCGCGGGAGACATTGTATTTACGGACAGTATCTTGCCGTAGAGATAGCTTTGTGTGAGTCCACAACATATGATTTTTACTTTCAATGATATTGATTGATTTCTCAAAATGATATATAATTAAAACTAACTCATATTCTGTTCGCATGAAAGGGGGATTTGTGGTTTGAAATACTTTTATATCTTTTTATTGGTTGTGGCCTTTTTGGGCATGATTGTTCTGTATTACATCCACAACAGGAAACTATCTGAGAGTAAATCAAATTGTGACAGCCATGTAATTCCCCGTTCAGTCAACCCGATTTTACCTCTTGATGAATTGATACCGGATGTTGAAGCCCGGGTTTTTACCGATAGCAACGGTGAGGAACGGGTGTTTTTGTATGGCTCTCACGATTGTTTTGGTTCAAAAACATGGTGCTCATATCAATACCGTGTATATTCTTCCCCTGTGACGAATCTGACTGAATGGACGGATCACGGTGTTTCATTTGCTTCAAGAAAAGGGGAGGGCTATTATTGGAACGGAAAAGATGCCGACGGAATATCATGGAACAACAACAGACTTTTTGCTCCCGATGTTAATAAAATCGGAGACACTTATTATCTTATTACTTGCAGTCAGGGCGGCTCTTGTCTTGGTGTTGCGACAAGCAAAAACCCCGAGGGACCTTTTTCTCCGGCTAAGAAAATCCTTTATGATGACGGCAGTGAAACATCAAGCATTGACCCTTCGCTTTTTACGGAGGGTGACGGCGACGACCGGAAAGTTTATCTTTTGTGGGGACAAAGACCTGCTTTTAATGCAAAAGGCCTGCTCGGAGCTGAGCTGATTAAAGATGAAAACGGTCTTTACAGCATTGTCAAGAAAAGTACACAGCGTGTACTTTTTACCGGAGAAAATGACGAATTCGGATTTTACGAGGGGGCTTCTCTGCGAAAAATTAACGATAAGTATTACATCTTGTATCCGTCCGATCATGGAAAAGGTGTGCATACAATGTCTTATGCCATATCTGACAAGCCCCTCGGTCCGTATCGTTTCGGCGG
Source organism: Acutalibacteraceae bacterium (assembly GCA_051892415.1). GTDB lineage: Bacteria > Bacillota > Clostridia > Oscillospirales > Acutalibacteraceae > DTU089. The sequence goes on from JBJFGF010000055.1 coordinate 6,051, forward strand.
TGATATATTGGAAAACGACGGATGCGATTTGCGTTCCGGCAATAATCACGGCTCTTTCTGCGAAATCAACGGTCAATGGTATTTGTTTTATCATAGAGGCTTCGGCAACAGCGATATGCAGAGAAGAGTATGCGTTGAAAGAATTTATTTTGATGAAAACGGAAAGATTAGCGGTAAAAACGGCGGTGCTGTCGTCATGACCAATCATGGTTTTGGGTATGCTTTAAATCCGTTCATCAAAACAGAAGCGTCTTATGCAACACATGTACGGCTTGAAGGCTTTAAAAGCGGATGCTATCTCACGGAAAAACGAAAAGGTCTTCATCCTTTGATTCATATTACCGACGGAAATTGTGTTGAATACAAGGATTTCGATTTCGGAACCGATGGTAACGAGCTTTCTTTTTCGGCAACTCTTTTGCCAAGAAAAGGCGGAAAAATACATATTGTGCTCGATAATCCGTCGGGCACGCCTGTCGGAACACTGAATGTTTTCCCAAAGTTTTTTAAAAAATATGTTGAATCATCTGCCAATGTCGGCGCAATTACGGGTATTCATACTTTATATTTGAGGTTTGAGTCGGATACTGACGAAAAAATATGCGACATTGCTTCGTTTAGATTTTTCATTAAAAGCAGTAATGATAATAAACGGAGTAAAACCAAATAATATTATGGTTGGAGCGCTGAAAAGCTTAAATATGATGGGGTTCAAAAAGGTGTTGTAATCTCAAGCAAAGAGAACCACCCAAAAGGGTAGTTCTCTTTGCTTGACTATTAAATTGGGCGTGATCCTGTGAAGATGTGTTTCGGAAGAGGTGTTGCGGCTGTTAACTGGCTCGCGGGATTGCGCTCGCGGTGCGATAGTAAGCAAGACCGACGAGCAGAAAGACACACAGAGCAATGCGATGAGTTCCAAGCGAACAATGCGACAGAGTGTTTCTGACCGTATGCGTCATTGTTTTTAGATTGATAACCTCAATCGTGAAATTTTTATGATTGTATTGCGGCTGTGCCGTAACATGTGGTATACTGAGTTCCTATAAAAACAAA
>JBJFGF010000056.1:0-1833 GCA_051892415.1 Acutalibacteraceae bacterium
TTCTGTTGCGTTGTTTGCTCCATACGTCAGAAGTTCAATTCCCGAAACGTCATATCTTCTTTCATTGCTGTTTACCCTTTCCGCAAAAGTCGTTCCGTCAATCTTTCGGTCAATCACTTTGAATTTGTAAAACAGATTTTTGTAATTGCTTTCTTCTGATTTACTCAGGAACTGCAAGGCAAACTTCACATAGTCGTTCGGATTTCCATCCGTGTCATACGACACCGCCATTTGTATTTTATTGCTCTTACTGTTCGTGGAGAGGTTCAGACCTTTCGGGTTATAAACGTAAATGTACAACCCGTAATTTCCGCGCATATTCGCCTTATACGAATAGCAATACTCCACGAAATTGATAACCTGAATATCTTTGCTTTCGTCGAACGGATAGTCGTTGAGATTGAATGTCTTACCACCGTCGGACGAAGATTTCAGATCGTCCAGAACGTTGGTGGTATCGAAGTTCAACGCTTCCTCCGCATAAGCGATATTCGGCGCCGCCGTAGTGACGACGCCGAACATAATTACTATGGCGATAAGCAAAGACAAAGCTTTTACCTTAACCGCCGTTCTCAAAATACCATCACCCCCTTATCGAGAGTAATTCCTTCAGCTGAACGATAGTTATTAAAATTGATTCGGTATGTTACCTTTCCGTTGTAGGATGAAATCAAAAGAGTGTACGGATATTCGTCTTTCACATCGGTCGTCACCTGAACGTTCTTATCCGGATACAAGCTACCGAGAACGGATTGTATGCTCATTCCGTCGGATAAGGTCAACGTAAAATATTCGTCATATCTCACAATATCGAACGCCGCCGTTAAATCCGTTACCGCTGCATAAGAATACACTTCTCCGTCAACGGTAAAATCGAAATCGGTTTCTTCGTTAGGAACAACTTTCACGGTGTATCCCGAAGGTTTGTCTTTGGTTAAATCCGAAAAAGTGTATTTGACGTCAAACCGCTGTTCCTCTCCGCAAGCGAATACTCGATTCGTTTCGGTCTGCAATAATTTTTCACCGTTCATTTCTATGTAAAAAGACTTGAATTCCTCGGTAAAACCGTTGGTGAACATAGCGATGAATCCTGCCGCGCCTGCGACTGCGAGCAATATCAATATTACGGATATTATCTTATATATCGTTGTCTTTTTCTGATTTAAGCTCATATCGCACCTCCTTTAACTCTTCGTGTTAAAAAGAAATATTGTTGGCGCTCAAGGATACATTATTTACGGTAAGATAGGGGCGTACTTTGATAGTATTCGATATTCCGCTGTTCGTTTCGGTAACTTTCACCTCGAAGTACCAGTTATCATCGACGTAATGCTTGAATTTATTATCCTGAAAAGTTCCCGAACGAGGATCGCTTCCCACATGCGTACCGCCGTAATAGCTTTCAAGAGAAGAATTGCCGTGAATGGTAAGCGTGCTTCCGCTTATGCTGCAATCGAAGAAAAACCCGGGCGTTTCGCTGTTTATCTGCGTAATCGTACTTATATCGACAATAACTTCGTCGGAGTCGTCGATAAGAGAACCGTTCCAGGAATTATATGTGACCGACCACATCTGCGTGGCTATTTCACCTACCCCTTTAACCGTTACCTTGTAATTACATTCCGCTCCTACCTGACCGAATACATTGGAAGGCACAATATTGAAAGAGTAATCGTTTCCTGCTCCGATTTTGTAATAACTGCCGATATTAGCATTGCTTTGAGCGTTACTGCCGTTTATAGAAAGTGCGGACGGTATGCCTATGAAAGTAACTATACATTCCGCTTTAAGTCCGCCTTCACGGGTTGTAACGGTTACGAGTATCTCTCCCTC
>JBJFGF010000057.1:0-1771 GCA_051892415.1 Acutalibacteraceae bacterium
TATAAATGCTAAACTGAAAATGCACAAAATCGCCAACTCAAAATGTACAATTCTGGAACATCACTCCTGAGGAGAGTATACTTCCTTCAGGAGGTAGAAATATGAACCAAAGGAAAGACATTTTAGAGAGGGTGAAACACATCATGAAAGAGCAACCGGATTTAAAGGTAAATTGCTCAAAGCTGGCAAGGCAGCTTAACTGTGACCGCAGAACAGTCAGCAGGTATGTGGAAATCGCTAAAAAGGGAAAGAAGCCGCCTCAGCGTACATATCAAAAAAAGACAGATGGCTTTGAACAAATTATTGAGGAAAAGGTTAAAACCACAGCTCCGGCAATAGCTATTTATCACTATCTTGCTAAAGAACACGGATATACCGGCAGCTATTCAACAATAAAAAGATATATCCACAATCTGAACATAGAAAAGCAGAATAACGCAGTTATTCGTTTTGAAACCAACCCCGGTATACAAGCTCAGGTGGACTGGAAAGAATCGCTTAAATTTAAAACAAAGGACGGTGAAACGATAAAGTTTAATGTATTCTTGTTAATCCTGGGATTTTCAAGAACTAAATTCCTTATGGTAACCGAAACAAGGGATTTGCAGCAGGTGGAATTATGCCTTACCTGTGCGTTTAAGTATCTTGGCGGCGTGCCCCATGAAATACTCTTTGATAATATGCGCTCCATTATTGACAAGGCCCGTACACAGTACAGTGAGCCTGTATTTAATGAAAACTTTAAAGTTTTCGCCGAGGATTGTGGCTTTGTGCCAAAAGCCTGCGTTGCTTACCGACCTGAAACCAAAGGCAAGGTAGAGGTTACGGCAAAACTGATGAATCGGCTTAAGGTTTACAGCGGTGACGTCACCTGCTTTGATGATATTAAGCGTATTGCTTCTGATTTGAATAACGAAATCAATTCTTCGGTTTGTCAGGCAACAGGTCGAAAACCGTTTGATTTATTAGAATTAGAAAAGCCTTTTCTGATTCAAACTAACCTTGACATTCTGACCGGCTACTTTGTCGATACTGTAAAAAGAAAAGTAAGTTCAGAGTCAATGATTTCTTACGAGGGAAGAAAATATTCCGTTCCACCGCAGTATATCGGCAAAAAGGTTGATATTTCGGATACAGGTTCAGGCTTTGATATTTCCTTTAACAATCACTTTGTACGGCACTGGGAAAAGAGCAACAAAATGATGAATTTCAATCATTCCGACTATATTGAAATAGCTCGCAGAAGCTCGCTCAAACGGCTTGATGAGGATGAAATCAAACAAATTGCGGAAAGGAATTTAGAAATATATGACAAGCTTTAATGTTTTACAGAATAACCTTGAGGAGTTATCTCTTTTCAAAATGAAAGAGATACTGCCCAATGTGATAGATAAATCGGTAAAGGAAAACAACTCATTGCTGGATTCGTTGATTGAACTGACCTCTGCTGAAATTGCTTTCAGAGATGAAAGAGCAAGAAAAATCAATATTACCGTTTCTCACTTCCCGTACATTAAAACCATAAAAGACTTTGACTTTTCTTTTCAGCCGACAATTAACAAGGAGCAGATCCTGGACTTTATGAGCCTTCGATTTATTGATGAAAAAACAAATATCATTTTTATCGGTTCAAGCGGCGTGGGCAAAACACATCTTGCTACCGCTATCGGTATTGAGGCGGCAAGCAAACGAATCTCTACTTATTTCATTAACTTTGCCGTGCTTATGGAAAAATTCAAGCAGGCGGCAAAGGAAAACCGAGTTGAGAAAG
>JBJFGF010000058.1:0-1703 GCA_051892415.1 Acutalibacteraceae bacterium
CGACACTTTTCGCTACGGCGAAATGAAGAATCGGGAAACCCGATTTTCAGGAGCGATGAACGAATAAAACTATTGACAATTAGGTAAAAATATAGTATGGTATATATACGATTAACAATTTTTACCGCACACAGCGGAATATAGCTTAAGTAAAAGCTATACTTAATACACCCGTAATGTCGGGAATTGATAAGGAGACAAAAATTTGTAGGGCAGATCGTGCTTATCTTTCCGTTAAAAGCAGGGTTCGCAATACCTATATAAAATAAAAATGATAAGGAGAATTGAAACAACAGGAATTAAATCATGAAAACAGAAATTTAGCAGAGGAAAAGAGAATGAAGGATTCTTTTATCAACATTATGGCACAGGTACTCAATAAATACGGTAGGACTGTGCTGGGCAAAACAGATGTGAAAGGAGGTGCAAAACATGAATAGGGAAGGCAAGAAGTGCGTACTGTATTCCAGAGTAAGCACAGAAATGCAAGTCGACGGGTTCAGCCTTGAAGGGCAGTTGAACCGTATGAAAACTTTTGCAGACCGTGAAGAAATGATTATCGTAAACAAATACGAAGATGCAGGCAAGTCCGGTAAGTCCATATCCGGACGACCTGCATTTCAGGCAATGCTTTCGGATATTAAAAGCGGAACGCAAATTGATTACATACTCGTTTACAAACTTTCCCGTTTCGGAAGAAATGCGGCGGACATATTAAGCTCGCTTCAGACGGTGCAGGATTACGGCGTTAATCTTATCAGCGTCGAAGAGGGAATCGATTCCTCGCAGGCGAGCGGAAAGTTGCTTATCTCTGTTTTGTCTGCCGTTGCAGAAATAGAGCGAGAAAACATTCTCGAACAGACTATGAACGGCAGACGGGAAAAGGCAAGGCAGGGTTTGTGGAACGGCGGACCTGCTCCATACGGTTACTCGCTTAAAGACGACACCCTTGAAATAAATGAAGAGGAAGCAGAAGTCGTGCGAATTATTTTCGATAAATTCGCTAATTCGGGTTTGGGCTATAACGGCGTTGCTAAATATCTCAATTTGCAAGGGATAGGGAAAAATAAGCACAAAGAGAGCGACATAACCGTTTGGAGTGCAAGAAGCGTTCAATGCGTTCTGGACAACCCCGTGTATGCAGGTAAGATAGCATACGGCAGACGAACCAAAGAAAAGGTTAAGGGCAGTCGGGACGATTACCGTACCATACGCTCCAAAGACTATCTTCTGTTCGACGGAAAACACCAAGCGTTGATAGATAACGAAACTTGGGAAAAGACAAGGGCGAAGAGAAATACAACGGGAGTAAAATCACCTTCAAGAGTCGGGCGAGAGCGTATTCATCTGTTAACGGGTTTATTGCGCTGTCCGAAGTGTGGCAGTCCGATGTATTGTAATCGCCATTATTGGCAGAAGAAGGACGGGACGGATAAAGACGTTTATTACTATTATTGTGGTCATAACGGCAATCCGAGAGGATACGTCTGCGACTATAAGGCAAGACTCAAAAAGACGGATATAGAACCGTACGTGATAGAGGCAATAATGGAACTTGTTCGTGGGGAATCGTTTGCCAAAGAGATAGAGAGCCGCATAGGTCAACCTGTAAACACGCAAGCGGTTGACAAGGAGCTGGCAAACTACAAAAAGAAACTGCTTGAAGTGGAAAGCAATAAGGCAAATCTGGAAGAGGCAATCGA